>RGVP01000143.1 GCA_010027235.1 bacterium | reverse complement strand
GGGCCTGGTAGCTTCTACTGACGCCGATAAGTCCAAGTGGGACGCCGCCGTCACCGCTCTATCCACCGATTTGGAAACGTTTAAGGAAAATCCTGCCAAGCTCGGCACCTACATACCCGATACGACCAAGACGGTAAACGTCGGCGCCCAGACTCTCGCCGAGATTGCCTCCAGCGAGACCGCAGTCGATAGCTATGCCCTCACCTCCCTCGGTCAGGGCAAGGGCTATGTTACGCTGCTTTTTGGTGATGGTGAGGCCTTTACTCCTCAAGGCGAGCCTGTGAGCATGTCCATTATCAAGGTCACGGACACCCTGTATCAAGGCGACCTCAAGGTCATTTCGGCATCCAATCCGCTGGATGAACAAACCAGCTTGCGTCACAGTGGTGACTTTGCCGCTCATCCCGAGAATTATGAATTCCAGTGGTGTTATTCTCCCTCGGTAAACGGCACCTACCCGCCCATCTACACTTACACCACAACGCGTAAACTTGGCACCTCAACTACTAATTCGTGGAAACGCCTTGCCAACCCCGCGGCTGATCCCTCGACCATCGCCCCGCTCAATTATGATGGGGCTACCGCCACCACGCTCTCCTCTAGCTTCTCGGTTAACGACGCCTCCTACGTCACCGCTACCAATCGCCCTGGTTGCATTCTCCTTAGCAACGCTGGATTGACGCTCTCCAACCTGCCATCGCAGGTGGTTTTCAGCGCCAATCTAAATAGCACCGATGGCTTCGTAGTTTACGTGAATAATGTTCCTGCGCTCGCATATAATCTGCCGGTCGCTGCCACTATCCCCGGCGGCTTGCCACTGGCCATCGCACGCACTGGCTTAGTCGCGAGCCCGGAGGGCCTAAGCTATCAATTTGAGATCAATCCTGCCTCTTTTATTGTAGGCGCAAACCGTATTGAAGTAGCGCTCTACTCGACACAGGGCGTTTCCAGCCCGACCAACCCGGTTGATTTCCGTATCCATACCCCCGACCGCACCGACCAAGTGTCTGCCAGCGGTTCCCAGTGGATTCAGCCTAATGGCTCCTTCTCTAACATCATTGTGGTGGGAGGCTCGGCCAGTTCGCCTTTAGGTAATCCGTTGCTCGTCTTCGGTGATAATTACTTTACCATGCGCTACCGCGCTAAGAGTTCGGCCAACCTAGTCAGCGGCGCGACTTACAGTGATTGGATGCCGCCTGTGCTGATCGAAAGCTGGGTAAAACGGGTGCTCGATGGTATTAATCCCTTTAACCAGCGGCAGACCGATCTCTATAATAATCCGGTCAGCACCGATGTGAGCATCCTCACCCAGGCGGGCACGCGTTGGGAAGGCGATGTCGCCTTGAATCTGAATAATATTGAAGACTTCGGCCTCATCGAAATCTACGAGACTGTGCTCAATCGCGTAAAAGCCCAGAGTATCGATGCCGGCACCACCACGGACTCGGTGAACAGCACCCTCCTGCTCGTCGCCGGTTACCTGAATGACCTCTACATGACCCTTGGCAATGAGGCGTGGGATGATGCCCAAAATCCCACGATTCAAATCACCAACCCCGGCGGTCAAAGTGACATCAGTTCCGCTCGCTTCTCCTTCGAGGGGCAGGTTTCCACCTTGATCGACGAGACCCTCTGTCTCCTCCGCGGTCGCGATGACTTTTCAAGTCCCGGCGTTACGGTTAGTCCTTCCTATAACCGCCTGTATTGGAACTATACCAACGGTATAAACTCCGGCGAGCCGATCTACGCCACGAATTATAATATTAAAGAAAAGTCCGGCAGCGTAAACGCCAACGGCGTTCTAGATGCTGCCGACGCCCAGCACATGTTCCCGCAGGGCCACGGCGACGCCTACGGCCACTACCTGACCGCCCTCACCGGTTATTATAAACTTCTCACATCGCCTGTCTTTACTTGGACCCCCAGCACTGAAGGTGTGACCGTGCTTGGCCAGACTATCCAAGTCGATTATAAAGATGAACGAAAGTTTGCTGCCGCGGCTTCCGCCCTCGCTCGTTCGGGCGTCGATATTCTCGACTTCACCATCCGGGATGACCACCGCGACGATGAAAACTCAGGCTGGGCACATATGGATGACGGTATATACAACTCATCTACTGGCCGCACCCGTTATTGGGGCAGCGACGAATGGGCAGCACGTGTTATGCAGGGCGCCTATTTCAATTGGGTTTCAGCCAACGCCATGTTGCCGGATGTGGATACCGTTCACGAAGGCATCCAGAAGATTGACCGCAGCACGGTTCCTGAAATCAACGAACTGATTACCAGCGCGAACAAGATCTTCACGCTCTCCGCCTCCGCCCAGGCCCATATGAATGACCTTGGGCTCGCCCCCGGGGCCATGACCTTCGATATTTCGCCCTCCGAACTCATTGCGGGTAAATCGCACTTCGAGCAGATCTACGAGCGCGCCGTGGCTGCCGCGGTAAACGCCAAGAATGCGTTCAAACAAGCTGGGCTCATGAACCAACTCCAGCGCGAGCAGAACAATAGTCTCGATGATTACAATGACGCTGTGAGCCGCCAGGAGTCCGCCTACGAGTATGAACTCTCGACGCTCTTTGGCACACCCTATCCAGGGGATGTCGGCGCGGGTAAACTCTATGCTCAGGGCTATACCGGCCCGGACCTCTATCATTATTATTTCATCGACCAGCCTTCCACGGTGGTGGATACCAGCGGCACGGTGACGGTCAACTTTAACGAACCGATTAACACCGATCCCTTCCTTGATTGGTCCATCGAGAGTATTTATAATCGCCTCTACGACCCGGCACAATACACCAAGCGCACTTATCAGATCTCCCGTTATAGCCTAGGCCAGTTCCCGCCCTCCGGCTACGGAAAACGCGCCCAGCCCGGCAAACTCCAATCTGCCTTGCTCGATGCTTACGCCGCCCAGGTCGATTTGCGTGAGGCCACTAACACGTTTAACACCAAAAAGGCCCATTTCGACCGAGCTTATCAGCTCTATACTGAAACCATAGAAGCTTATGACGCGGCCAATGCCGCTTCGGATAAACTCAACGCCGAAGCCAGCAACTATGCCACGGCCGCGGACATGCTCACGAACTACTCGGAGCAGGCCATCGCCGCTGCAGATTACGCGGTGAATCTGGCCAACTCAGTCGCCGAGAGTATTCCCACCGTTACCGGCCCCTTCGCTTTCGACACCGCTTTCATTGGGCGTGGTCTGGCCAAGTTGTCCGGTGCGGTATCCGGCTATGCAGAGGATATTCTTGCTTATATACAAGAAACCGCGGCCAGCCAGCTTGAGAGCAAGGCTGCCGATCTCGAAGCCCAAGCCCAGGCTATGATCGATGACGTCTCGGTTTCCAAGAGCGATAAGCAGCAGGTCTTGGAGTTCCAGCGTTTATTCGAGGACATGACTGCAACCGGCTACCAGATAAATCGCTCCCTCACCCAGCTCCAACGCACCAACGAGCAGGTCGCCCGCTTGCTCGCCGAGGCTAATCACATCCTCTCCGAGCGGGAGACCTTCCGAAAGCGCGCCGCCGCCGTCATTCAGGGGCATCGCACTAACGATTTGCTCTACCGCGACCTGCGCAACGAGGCCCTATCCGAATACAAATCCCTCTTCGATCTCGCCCAGACTTATGCCTACTGCGCGGCCAAGTCCTACGACTACGAGACCGGCCTGCTGGGATCGACCGAGGGTTCGTCTTTCATCGATGATATCGTCGGCACTTACAGTCTGGGCGACTTTAACGGCAGTAATCCCATCGCTACGGGTTTAGGCGACGCAGGGCTCGCTTCCTCCCTTGCGAACCTGCGCGATGAGTGGTCGGTCGTCGAAGGCCGCCTCGGCTTCAATAATCCAGACCGCAACGGCACGGTGTTCTCCCTGCGTCAGGAGCTCTTCCGCATTCGCACCGACCAGCCCACCGCCGACGATAACACGCTTTGGAAGCAGGTGCTTCAGCAGCACGTGATGAGCAATGTTCTCAATGACCCCGATGTCGCTCGGTCCTGCTTGAACATTTCCAAGGCTAAGGGCGGCGCCGTGCCCGGCATCGTGATCGAGTTTGGCACCGACATTGAGCAGGGGCTTAATTTCTTTGGCTGGCCCCTCGCCGCTGGCGACCATGCTTATTCGCAGTCCACCTTCTCCACCAAGATATTCTCCTCCGGCCTGATCTTTAAGGGCTACGTTGGCATGGACCCCTACGCGATCGGCGCACCCGGCGCCGCCGGCCCAGCCAGCTCCTCGCCCAACGCCCTCAGCGCTACGCCCTACGCCTACCTTATACCGACTGGCGACGACGTCATGCGCGCCCCCCCGCTCGGCGATGTTAACCGCATCCGTAGCTGGACGGTGCGTGATCAAGCCCTGCCTCTTCCCAAGAACCTTGGCGCTACCGCCTTCTCTGCCCTGCAATTCTTCACCCCGCAGGGAACGCTCAACGAGCAACTCTGGATCACCCGCAAACATCAGGCCTTCCGTGCGGTGGACGATCCTGCCTACTTCTACAGCTCGATGCCGTCCGAGTTCACCAACTCCCGCCTGATCGGCCGCAGTGTTTGGAATACTCGATGGAAGATTGTCATCCCTGCCTACTCGCTGCTTAGCGATGAGCAGACTGGTCTGGATCGCTTCATCCAGAGCGTGAGCGACATCAAATTGTTCTTCCGCACCTATTCCACCTCGGGCAACTAGCCCCATGCGTGTGGTGAAACCCGAGGCGATCGCCTCCCGCCATTCTGTTCCAAGCGGCTTAACCGCGTTAATGCTGGCTTTCGCGGCGGTGGGTTTATCCGGTTGCGGGAAAGCAGCACACCCGGCGCCCGCTCCAGAGCCGGTTGCACCCGCTTCAGCGAAGATTACTGAAGTTGCCGCTGCAGCCGATCAACCGGCTACAGCGGTGGCGCTCTCGACCGATCCTGAACTGGTTTTTCGCCGCGCGTTCTGGCGTAGACCAGGGCCGGGTGATACGATTTTGCATGCCGAGCGTCGCGAGACCTCAGCTGCCGCATCAATCGTGGCGGAATGGCGATGGTTTCTGGTCTTGAAGCCGAGTCCCGAGCTGCGCGCCTGGCTGGGGACGAACCCATTTTCGCTGCGTCCCGTGGCCGCTCCAAGCGAGGAAGCGAACCCCGCTGATCGGCCCGCGTGGTTCACGCCTGACTGGAAGGCCTGCGAAGTCCGGGAAAACCCTGAGGGCCGCTTTATTTTAGCCTACTCATCGGGTGATAACCTGCTCTACGCCACTGATTCCGGACACGGTTTTACCGCGCCCACCCTTGCCCGCTAAGCATCTTCCCGCCTTGGCTTTGGGCTTTCTGCGGCCGCCCGCATAAATTCCCTCACCAACGCCACACCCGGTGCCCATACGAGGAAGAAAAATCCTCCCGTCCGCGCCCCGAGCACCACGAGTCTGCCTGTGGTCATGTGCACGCCCCAAAGCTTGCCCACCAGCGGGAACACCCCTGCGCCCAAGCCCACGCCAAGCCCGCACAACAATAATACGGTTAACAAAAACCGCAGCGCTCTCCCGCCCCAGAGGCTGAAGGTCGGTGTCATGGTCGCACTTCGTAGCGGAGGCTCACCGGTCCGCCCTCGGCCAATACCTTGGCCTCCTTGAGCCAGAGTCGCAGGTCCGGCCCGTCGCCCCCTCCCGTCAACGTGACGCCCTGGCCGAAGAGCGCCGACTCTACCGTCAACCAGATTTCATCGACCAAGCCTGCCGCCAGCCAAGCTGCATTCAACTGGCCGCCTCCCAGCACCGCACAACGCTGCCGACCGTCCGCTCGTAGCCGCGTCGCCGTCTCTAACGGACTCTCTGCAGTAAATTCTAGCACGTTGGGAACGCTCTCCGTGACCCACGCTTCCGGTCGTCGCGTCCACACCACCCGACGCAAACCCGGAAGCCCTCCCGGCCGCATCCGTGTTTTGGCGAGATCGTAGGTCGCTCGCCCCATCACGCACGCATCACAGGACTGAATTACCTCCCGAAAATGC
>RGVP01000142.1 GCA_010027235.1 bacterium | reverse complement strand
CAGAGGCAACCGTTGGGCCACCGCCCCGACCACCTTCGTCGGCAACGGCGCGTTCACGCTGCGCGAATGGCGGCGCGGCCAAGCCATCATCGCCGACGCGTCACCGACCTACTGGGACACCAAGGCACTCGCTTTGCGCAGCGTATTTTTCCACGCCTTCGACAGCGTCGACGCCGAGGAGCGCGCCTACCGCGCCGGCCAGCTGCACGTCACCGATTCGCTGCCCGCCGGCCGGGTCGAGGCCTGGCGAACCGAACACCCGGAGCAACTGCGCACCGATCCCTTCCTCGACGTTTATTTCTACCGTCTCAACACCACCCGTCCCTTCCTTAATGACGTCCGCGTGCGCCGCGCCCTTTCGCTCGCGCTCGACCGCGAGAGCCTCGTTGGCGCGCTCCTTCACGGCGGTCAACGCCCCGCCACGAGCTTCGTCCCGCCCGGCGCCGGCGGCTACACCCCGCCCGTGGTGCTGCGCCACGACGGCGACGCCGCCCGCGCGCTGCTGGCCGAGGCCGGCTACCCCGGCGGCGCGGGCCTGCCCGTTCTCGATCTGCTCTACAACACCTCGGAAAACCACCGCCGGATAGCCGAGACCGTGCAGCAACAGTGGCTCACCACCCTTGGCGTGCAGACCCGCCTCGTGAACCAGGACTTCGCCACCCTGCTGGACGCGCGCCGCACCGGCGACTTTCAACTCCTGCGCTCCGGTTGGGTCGCCGACTACGACGACCCCGTGAGTTTCCTCGCCCTTTTTACCACCCCAAGCGCGCAAAACTTCACGGGCTGGAGCGACCCCGCCTACGACCAAACCCTCTACGCAGCCGCGCGCACATCCGACCGCGCCGCCCGCCACGCCCTGTTATTCGCCGCCGAGACCCGTCTACTCGAGGAGGCACCCATCTTGCCGCTCTACGCGAACACCCACGTTTTCCTGCTCCACCCCGCCGTGCGCGGCTGGTCCCCCAACCGGCTGGACCGCCACCCGCTCAAAGCCGTGCGCTTGGAGCCATAGCAGGAACCTACCGCGCGCCCGTTCTGCCGGCTACCGTTCAGCCGCCCCCGCCTTACGTCACGCTCGGGTAGCTGCCGAGCCACTTCACCAGCGGGCAAAACGCCCGTAGTTCGGCCACGGCTTCCTTCATCGCGGGGTCTTCGTAGTGACCACTGACGTCGATGAAAAACAGGTAATCCCAAGGCCGGCGCTTACTCGGGCGCGACTCGACCTTGGAGAGGTTGAGCCCGCGGGTGCCGAAGGGCGTGAGCATGCGCATGAGCGCGCCGGAGTTCGCCGCCGCGGCCTCGCCGAGCGAGACCACCAGGCTGGTCATATCGCGCCCGCCGCCGACCGCGCCGGAAGCCTTTTTGCCGATCACAAAGAAGCGGGTGGTGTTGTCGTTTCGATCCTGAATATTGCGCGCCAGCACGGGCACGCCCCGCGCCTGCGCCGCCAGCTCGGCCGCGATCGCCGCCACCCCCGGCTCGGTGCGCGCGGTCTCGACCGCCTTGGCCGTGCTCGCCGTCTCGACCAACTGGGCGTGCGGGAGGTGGCGCTGCAACCACGCCCGGCACTGCGCGAGGGCCTGATCCTTGGAGCAGACTTTTTCGATTTTCTCCAGCGGCGTGGCCGAGATGAGCGCGTGGTTGATCTCGAGGTAGATCTGGGCGACCGCCTTGAGGTCGCTTTCAACGAAGCCATCCAGCGCCTCTCGCACCGAGCCCTCGGTTGAGTTTTCGATCGGGATGATGCCGTAGTCCGCCTCGCCTTTTTCCACCGCCGTAAAGATGTCCGCGATGGTGGCGATAGGCCGGTAGTCCACGCTCGCACCGAATTTCTTGATCGCCGCCGCGTGCGTGTAGGTCGCCTCCGGGCCGAGATAGGCGATTTGCAGGGGCTTCTCCAACGCGATCGCGGCCGACATGATCTCGCGGTAGATGGCTTGCAGGGCCTCATTCTGGATTGGGCCCGCATTAAGACCGGTGACTTTGCGAAAAACGGCGTCCTCGCGCTCAGGGACGTAGATCTGGCCGCCTGCGCTGCGCTTAAGGCGGCCGATTTCGCAGGCCAGCGTCAGGCGGTCATTGAGGATACGCACCAGCTCGCGGTCGAGCCGGTCGATGCCTTCGCGGATGGGGAGGAGCGGGTCTTCGGACATGCGTAGGGGGAAGTTAGGCGGTTGGCTCGGGCTCCTGCGGTGCAGGCGTCGCTTCCGCGACCGGCTCGGACGGCAGTCCGCCGGCCTCGGGGAAAACGGCCTGAATCTCGACGGGGTCGAGTGAAGGCGACTCGCCCTCGCCGTCCTCGAGCGGCAGGCCCATCTCGGCGTCGGCCGGCGGGGTGCTCTCGGCGGCGCGGTTGAGCCACTCATCGATCTGGCGCGGTGAAAGCACGTCCGAGGCGGGCAACTCGACCAGCGACTTCACCCCGACGAATTCGAGGAAACGGTCGGTGGTGCCGTATTGCAGCGGACGCCCGGGCAGATCGGCGCGGCCCACGACGTAAACCAGCTCGCGCTCAAGTAACTTACCCAGCCCCGCCTCGGCCGAGACGCCGCGCACCGCCTCGAGTTCGGAACGGGTGACCGGTTGACGGTAGGCCACGACCGCGAGCGTTTCGAGGGCCGACTGGGTGAGCTTCACGGGCGGCGGCTCGTCTCGGAGGATGCGGATCCACTTGGCAAACCGCGGATGCGTGACCAGCCGGTAGCCCTGCGCCCCATCAATCAGGAGATAGATATCGTTCTGCGCCTTGAGCTCCTCGGCCAGCGCATCCATGGCCTCGCGAATTTGCGCGGCCGTGACCAACGAAGGCACCTCGACGTAAAGTTCCTCGTCCACCGGCGCGAGCCCGAGCGGATCCACCTCCTCCGCCGTCGACGCCGGGGCCTCTGGCGTGCCGCCATCCTCCACGACTTCTTCGGCCATAACCTCCGAACTGGCAGCCGCCGGTTGGGCTTGATCATGATAACGGCCGAATACCGCTTGGATCTCCTTGATCGTGAGCGGCTGGCTCGAGGAGAAGAGCAACGCCTTCAGCACCAGTTTGAGATTGAACGCCATACGCGGGGAAACTTCGAGTAAGTCGCCCGCCCTGCCCCACGCGCAACACCGAAAACCCATCTAGCCCGCGCAATACGCTTCCGGCTTTATCTCCCGTTCCTGACGCCTCAATTTTATCCCAGCCCCATGCAGACCCCAACCCTTCTCCGCCGCCTTCTTTTTCTCTGCACGTTTATCCCCGCCATGCCTCAAACTCACGCCGCTCCCCTGCCCCTTTGGCCTGACGCCGCCCCCGGCGCCCTCGGCACCGCCGAGTCGGATCGCCCGGAGCTCACCGCCTTCCTGCCCCCCGCCGGCACCGCCAACGGCGCCTCCATGCTTATTTTGCCCGGCGGAGGCTACGCGCACCTGTCCGTGCACGAAGGCGCGGGCTACGCCGCGTGGCTCAATCGTCTCGGCGTCACCTGCTACGTGCTGAAATACCGGCTCGGCTCCAACGGCTACCGCCACCCCGCCATGCTGCAAGACGCCGCCCGCGCCCTCCGCACCGTGCGCGCATGGGCCCGCCGCGACGGCCTCGATCCGGCCCGTGTGGGCATCATCGGCTCGTCCGCCGGTGGCCACCTCGCCTCGACCCTGCTGACTCATTTCGAGGCCGGCCAGCCCGACGCCACCGACCCGATCGAGCGCGAAAGCTCCCGCCCCGACCTCGGCATCCTGTGCTACCCAGTTATCTCGCTCGGGGAATTCGCCCACGGTGGATCACGCAAAAATCTACTCGGCGAAACCCCCTCTGCCGAGTTGCTCCATCTGCTTTCCAACGAGACCCAAGTAACCGCCGTCACCCCGCCCTGCTTTCTCTGGCACACCGTCGAGGATAAGGTCGTGCCGGTGGAAAACAGCCTGCTCTTCGCCTCCGCCCTGCGCCGCGCCAGCGTGCCCTTCGCCCTGCATATCTACGAAAAAGGCGGCCACGGCCTCGGCTTGCCGGAGCACGGCAAAAACGCCCCGCCCTGGGACGCCGACTGCGCCCATTGGTTGCGGGAACGGGGCTTTTTGCCCGCACCTTGACCGCTCTGCCGGGGTATTCCGGCAAACAAGGTCTTTCGTCACCTTCGTGCGAAGACGCGTCTTCACCCTTGCATCCGCCCGCGCCCGCTGGGCAGGCTCACCCTTTTCCCAGCACATCCGACTCCGTCCGCCTCGCGCGCCACGTCATCCAAATGAACCAAAACATCCGTAATATCGCCATCATCGCTCACGTTGACCATGGCAAGACGACCCTCGTCGACAAACTGCTCCAAGAGGGCGGCGTCTATCGCGCCAACCAGGCCGTGCAAGTTCGCGCCATGGACTCCATGGACCTCGAGAAAGAAAAGGGCATCACGATCAAGGCCAAGAACACTTCCGTTCACTGGCAGGGTAAGATCGTCAACATCCTCGATACGCCCGGCCACGCCGACTTCGGTGGCGAGGTCGAGCGCGCCATGCGCATGGTCGACGGCGTGCTCCTGCTCGTCGACGCCTACGATGGCCCCCAGGCCCAGACCCGTTTCGTGCTCCGCAAGGCCCTCGCCCTCGGCCTGAAGGTCGTGATCGTGATCAATAAGATCGACCGCGAGAACGCCGACCCCGTGAAGATGTATGACAAGGTGCTCGAGCTCCTCATGGAGCTCAACGCCACCGAGGAGCAGTTCGACGCCCCCGTCGTTTACGGCTCCGGCCGCGACGGCTACATGATGTATAAGCTCGGCCAAGAGAAGAAGGACATGACCGCCCTCTTCCAGACCATCATCGACCACGTCCCGCCTCCCTTCGCCAAACCGAACGATCCCTTCCACATGCTGGTGTCGAACATCGATTGGTCGGACTACGTGGGCCGTATCGCCGTCGGCAAGATCCTCGGCGGCTCCGCCAAGGTTGGCGACCCCGTCTTCGTGCTCCGCCACGCCGAGGGTGGCAAGAAAGTGCGCGCCAAGATCACCAAGATCTTCGAATTCACCGGCCTCGGCCAGCGCGAGGTCGAAGAGGCCCACGCCGGCAATATCGTCGGTATCTCCGGCTTCGAGGATGTGGACATCGGCGATACCCTCGATGTCCGCGACGAAGCCCACCCGCTGCCCTTCACCCAGATCGATCCGCCCACGCTGGAGATGCAGTTCTCCGTTAACGACGGCCCGCTCGTCGGCCAGGAGGGCAAACTCGTCACCTCCCGCCAGATCCGCGAGCGCTTGATGCGCGAGCTGAAGACCAACGTCTCCATCTACATCGATGACGCCGACCGCGCCGGTGTGTTCAACGTCAAGGCCCGCGGCTCCATGCAAGTGGCCGTGCTCGTCGAGACCATGCGCCGCGAAGGCTACGAGCTCCTCGTCTCCCGCCCCACCGTGATCGAGAAGGTCGTCGATGGCGTCCGCCAGGAGCCTTACGAGACCGTCTGGATCGAAGTGCCCGACGAGTGCGTCGGCTCCATCATGCAGAACTTGGCCAACCGCAAGGGCCAGCTCACCAACATGGAGAAACAGGCCCACTCCACCATGATCGAGGCCACCATCACCACCCGCGGGCTCATCGGCCTCGAGATCGACGTGATCAACGCCACCTCCGGTCGCGGCGTGACCAGCCATCTGTTTAAAGAATACGGCCCCTACGCGGGCGAGGTCCTCACCCGCCTCACCGGCGTGATCACCGCCACCGAGGCCGGCGAGACCACCACCTACGCCCTGCTCATGGTGCAGGAGCGCGGCAAGCTCTTCATCGGCCCCGGCGAGCAGGTGTATGAAGGCATGATCGTCGGGGAGAATCCCCGCAACGAAGACATCTCTTGCAACGCCGTGCGCGAAAAGGCCCTGACGAACTTCCGTTCCCAAGGCTCCGGTGTCGCCACCGGCCT
Source organism: bacterium (assembly GCA_010027235.1). GTDB lineage: Bacteria > Verrucomicrobiota > Verrucomicrobiia > Opitutales > Opitutaceae > IMCC26134_A. The sequence continues at coordinate 169 of RGVP01000142.1, read as the reverse complement.
CATCCCGGCCGCCAAGATGTCACTCGAGCGCTCGATCGAATACATCGCCGCCGACGAGCTGCTAGAGGTCACTCCGAAGAACCTTCGCCTGCGCAAACGCATCCTCAACAGCGGCGAGCGCCAAAAGGCCAAGAAGTCCGGTAAGTAAACGTCGAGCTTCGCCGCCAAC
>RGVP01000141.1 GCA_010027235.1 bacterium | reverse complement strand
TTTTTTAAAAACCCGAATTGCCGAAGCCAACCGTCGAGCTGGTCCATGGGTTGTTTTAGGAACACCATCATCAGGATGACGAAAATGGTGAAGGGCAGGGCGTAGAGGATGTCGACCACACGCATCAGGAACGCATCAAGCTTGCCCCCGGCGTAGCCTGCAACGGCGCCGTAGGTCACGCCAATCACCAGCGCGACGAGAGAGGCAATGAAGCCGACCATCAGGGAAATGCGGCCGCCGTAGAGCAGGCGGGCAAAGAGGTCCCGCCCGAGCTCGTCGGTTCCGAACCAGTGCGCGGTCGAGGGCGGGGTGGCGCCGAGGGACAGGTTTTGGTCGGCGTAGCCGTGGGCAAGGAAGGGCGGGGCCACGATGCAGAGGGTCGCGAGGAGGACGACGAAGGCACCAGACACGACTGCTAGGCGGTTGCGGCGCAGGCGCAACCAGGCATCGCGCCCAGGCGAGTGGGGGCGCTCCGCTTCGGCGGGCGTGGACGGGAGCGCGGTGGCGGTCATTCGAATTTCAGACGGGGGTTGAGCCAGACTTGGACGACGTCCACGGCGAGGTTTAGCGCTACAATCAGGCCGGCGTAGAGCAGCACGGTGCCACTCACCAAGGTGTAATCGCGGTTGAAGGCGGAGGTGACGAACTCGCGGCCCAGACCGGGGATCTGGAAGATGGTCTCGATCACAAAGGACCCCGAGATGATCCCGGCGATGGCGGGTCCAAGGAAAGTGACTACGGGAAGGAGGCCGCCGCGCAGGGCGTGCCGGAGCACGATGCGGGTCTCGGTCGCGCCCTTGGCTCGGGCGGTGCGAATGTAGTCTTGGTTCAACACCTCGAGCATGCCGCCGCGGGTGAGGCGGGCGACGTAGGCTGCGTAAACTAGGCCCAGGGTGGCTGCAGGGAGCACTCGATCGGAGGCGAAATACCAACCGGAGGCGTTGAACCAACGCAGGTGTAGGGCGAAGAACAGGACCAGCAGAGGACCCATCACGAAGGTCGGGACGCAGATGCCGACCATGGCCAGGGTGGAGGCGGCGTAGTCCACGGAGGTGTTCTTCCGCATCGCGGCGAGCACACCGAGGGGCACTCCGAGGGCAAGGGCGACGGCGAGGGCCCAGAGGCCCAGTTCGAGGGAGTGGGGGAGTTTATCGGCGATGATCTCGTTGACCGTGCGGTTGGGGTATTTGAAGGAGGGGCCTAGGTTGATGCCGAAGGCGGCCTTCAGGTCGAAGTCGGGCGATTCGTTCCGGTCGACGTCAGTTAAGAGGCGCCAGGGAGCGAAGCGCTTTGGCGTGATGTCCCAAAGGTAGTCGGCGTATTGGGCTGGGAGGGGTTTATCCATCCCGTAGTGGGCCTGAAGGTTGCGCAGGATCTCCTTGGATACAGCCTTCTCGGCCGTGAAGGGACCGCCGGGCACTAACCGGAGCATAAAGAAGGTCGCCGACGCGATGATCAGGAGGACTGGGATGGTCTCCAATAGGCGGCGGAATATGAAACGGAGCATGGGGCGTTTGCCTTAACCTCAATCTTTGTGCTTAGTCCCCTCGGTCGCGGCGACGGGCGCGATGTCGATGTATTGCCATCCACGGTTATCGATGATGTTCGGAACCCAGTTTTGCACGCGTGGGTTGATGAGGTGGACGCGCTTGTAGAAATAGAGGGGAATTTCGGGCACGTCGCGGGTTAGCAGGGAGTCGAGGCGGCGGTAGATATTCATGCGGGCGGTCTGGTCCGGCACGCCAAGGGCGGATTTGAGCAGGCGGTCATAATCGGGGTTGGCATAGCCGGTGTCGTTATTGCCGCCGCCGGAGATAAAGACCTCAAGGAAGCCGTGGGGGTCGGGGAAGTCGCCGATCCATCCGGCGCGACAAATATCGTAGGCGAGGTTATCCTTTGAATCTAGATATACTTTCCACTCCTCGTTGCGCAGGGCGACCTCGACACCCAGGCCGGTGCGCCACATCTGCTGGACGGCCTCGGCGACGGCCTTGTGGGCTTCGGAGGTGTTATAGAGGATTTCAAGGCGGCGGAGTCCCTTGCCCTCGGGGTAGCCGGCCTCCGCGAGCAGACGGCGGGCCTCGGCGAGTCCACCAGTGAGTTTATCGCTCGGGGTGTAGCCGGCGTAGGGTGGGGTAAAGTGGTAGGCAGGTTCCTGGCCGGCGCGCAGAATGGTTTTTACGATGGCTTCGCGATCGAGAGCGAGGGCGAGAGCGCGGCGCACGCGCACATCATCTAGCGGGGGGCGGGTCAGGTTCAGGTTGTAGTAATAGGTTCCGTAGAAAGGGTCGAGGCGGAGCAACTCAGGGTGCTCCCGGCGGTAGGTATCGATCTTGTCGGTGGGAATGGTCTCGGTGACGTCGAGTTGTCCGGAGCGGAACATACGTTCCTCGGTATTGTTGTCCTCGACCGGATGGAAAACGATGGTGTCCAAATTCACGGCGGCGGCGTTCCAGTAGGTGGGTGAGCGGTCGACCGTGATAGCTTGGTTGGGTAGCCATTTGGTGAGGATAAAAGGGCCGTTGCCGACGAGATTGCCGGCGCGGGTCCAAGCGCTGCCCTTCCGGTCAGTCGGGCCGAATTTCTCGATGGTGGGCAAGTGGACGGGAAACCACGAGGTGTGGCGGAGGGCGTAAAGGAGGTAGGGAACGGGCTGAACGAGGCGGAGCACGAGGGTGTGGTCGTCGAGCGCGGCGAAACCGGTTTTCGCGAAGTCGGTTAGCGCTCCCTTGTTGAAGTCCTCGGCCCCCTTGACCACATAAAGTTGATAGCTGTATTCGGCCGCAAATACCGGTGTGAGGATACGCTGGTAGGAGCGAATGAAATCATGCGCGGTGACCGGGTCTCCGTTTGACCATTTGGCGTTGGCGCGCAGGTGAAATGTCCAGGTAAGCTGGTCGGAGGAGGTTTCCCAAGACTCGGCGACGCCTGGGGCGATGCCCTCGCCGGAGGGATGTTCGGCAACAAGACCCTCGAACAAGGCCATCAGCAGGTGGTGTTCGGTCACGCCGGTGGTGACTTGGGGGTCGAGGTCCTGGGGTTCAGCGCCGTTGCCGACGTGCAGGATTTTTTTGGCTGAGCTGGCGTTGGGTGCGGGTGTGGACCCAGTTTTGGCGCAACCTGAGACTAGAAGGGCGGCGAGGGTGAGCGCGAGAAAAGGAAACAGGATTGGTCTGGGTTGTAGGGGCGCGCTCATGGGTGGGACAAGATTGCAGCCATTCCCGGGCCAAGGGCAAGCGGACGCTCGTCCTCTTGGGAGGCTAGGCGGATTTTGTCCGGGACCAGTCGGCCCGATGGGGAAGCGGCGCGTCCCTGCTTTTAGACCTGATAGGTTTGGCCGGGCACGGGGTCGATCACCTGAGTATTTGGCAGGCGAGCGGTGAGTTCCTTCATGAACCAGGCGCGGGCGGCGGGTTCGCCGTGGGCGAGGACGATGCTGCGTGCTTGGGTCTGGACTGCGAACTGGAGCAACTCTTCGCGGTCCGCGTGACCGGAGAGTTCAAAGCGTTCGACCTTGGCGGCGATCTTAACCCGGATGTTGATCGTCTCGAAGAGGAAGTTGTCACCCTGTTTCGCCTTTTGCAGTTGGCCGCCAGGCGTATCGGGGTCGCAGTAGCCGACGAAGGCGACGGTGTTGCGGGCGTGGCCGAGCAGGCCGGAGGCTAGGGTGTAGCTAGGGGTGTTTTCGACCAGCATGCCGGAGCTGATCAGGTAGAGGGCGCGTTGCTTTGGATCGACGCCTGGCTCGAGACGGCGGGGGAGGGGCTTGGTTCGGAGATCCTTCAGTATGCCGCGGCTAAAATTAACGTGTTTGGTCTTGCGGGCGATTTCGTCGAAGTAGTCGCACAAGTCCAGGCCGAGGCCGGAGGTGTAGATGGGGCAGTCAACCAGTTTGCCGAATCGGCGGGCATCGTGGAAGATGGCCAGCAGTTCTTGCATACGGCCGAGAGCGAACACGGGAATAAGGACGGAGCCGCCGTTCTGGATGGTCTCGTTGATGCAATCGATCAGGCGGGAGACCTCGTTGATGCGTTCCTTGCCTTCGGGCCGCTCGGTGGTGCCGCGGGTGGTTTCGGTGACCAGCGTATCGAAATGTCCGGCGGGGAAGCGGGCGCCCTTTACGACGCGCTGGTCTTCGAACAATACGTCACCGGTGACGAAGATGTGGCGATCCTTATGGCGAATTTCGACGGCGCAGGCGCCCGCGACGTGTCCGGCGGGGTGGAGGGTGATCTCTACCTCGTCCTTGCCGTTGGAGAAGCGTTTGGGCTGGTTAAAGGCTAGGCCGGTGAAGCGCGGGGCGCAGCGGTCGATGTCGTCGTGGGTGAAGTGGGGCGCGTCCTTGGTCTGGCCCTCAGTCACCTGACGGCGCATGACGTTGGCGGAATTGTGAAGCATGCGTTCCACGATCATGCGGCTGGACAGCGACATGAGGACTGGGGCGTGGGGCTGTTCACGCATGGCGACCGGAAGAGTGCCGAGGTGATCGAGATGACAGTGGGTCAGCACGATTAGGTCGACGGTGATGCCGGCCAGTTTGGCAAACTCGGGCATGGCCGCTCGGCCGGTCATCTTGGGATGCAAGCCACTGTCAATGAGGATGTTAATTTCGCCGATTTGGAGCAGGGTGCAGCTGCACCCGATGCCACCCTCACGGTTGAGGTCGATTAGTTTCATTCTTGGAATCGGTCAGACGACACACTGCTTGGGGTGAGCGCAAGCGTAACCTAGGGATTGACGATGTGAAAGGTCGCGCTGGGCGGGTGTGGTTTGGTTTTCCCCTTGCGGCGTGCGTTGTGCGGGGCGACTTTGGCGCGCCTGTTTTTCCGGAATATCTGGGACAGGATTTTTCATCATGGCTGAATCCACTACGGAATACGACCTTATCGTCATCGGCGGCGGACCGGCGGGCTACGCTGGCGCTATTCGCGCCGGCCAGCTCGGCAAAAAAGTCGCCTGCATCGAAATGGAGCGCGCGGGCGGCACTTGTTTGAATTGGGGCTGCATCCCCACCAAGGCCCTGCTCAAGAGCGCGGAGCTGTATGTGAAGATGAAAAAAGCCGAGGCTTTCGGACTGACGGTGAAAGAGGTCGGTTTTGATTTTGCCGCGGTTATGCTGCGTTCGCGCGACGTCGCCAAGCAGATGGCCAAGGGCATCGAGTTCCTTTTTCGCAAGAACAAGGTGGACTACGTCATCGGCAAGGCTCACGTGCCCGCTGCCGGTATGGTGGAGATCACCGAGGGCGAGAAAAAGGGGCAGCTACTGAAGACCAAGGCCATCCTTATCGCCACCGGTTGCAAGATGCGTCAAATCCCAGGTTTGGAGTATGACGGTGTGCGTGTGATGACTTCTCGTGAAGCGCTCGACACCAAGGTGCAACCCAAGTCGGTTACCATCGTCGGCGCCGGCGCCATCGGGGTGGAGTTCGCCTACTTCTTCAACGCGCTTGGGACTAAGGTTACGTTGGTTGAGATGCTGCCGAATATCCTGCCGGTCGAGGACGAGGAGATTTCCAAGGGGTTGCACCGTTCCTTTGAAAAGCAGGGCATCAAGATCCATTTAAATACCAAGTGCGAAAATTTCCGGGTCGGCCCTTCTTCAGTGAAGGTGGACCTGGTCGAGGGTGATAAACGCACCGAGATCGAGTCGGATGTGCTGCTCTCGGCCATCGGCGTTACCGCCAACACTGAAGGCCTGCTCGGCCGCGGCGCGCAACTCGAGTTGGACCGAGGTTACGTCAAAGTGGACGCCCGCTACCAAACCTCGATCAAGGGCATTTACGCCGCCGGCGACATCATCGGCCCCCCCTGGCTGGCGCATATCGCGACGTTCGAAGCGGTCAACGCGGTCAACGGCTTGTTCGGCCATGGTGAACCGAAGCGCGTGACGGTTTTCCCCGGCTGCACTTATTGCCAACCACAGATTGCTTCGACTGGGCTCACCGAAAAACAGGCGCGCGAAAAGAAACTCGATTTCAAAGTCGGCAAATTCCCGTTCACCGCGTCGGGCAAAGCGGTAGCGTCGGCGGACAGTGATGGTTTCGTGAAGGTGATCTCGGACGCCAAGACGGGCGAGATCTACGGCGCGCACATCTTGGGCAGCGATGCGACGGAGTTGATCGCCGAATACGGGTTGGCCATCCAGCTCGAGGCGACGGTCGAGGATGTTCACCAGACCATCCATGCCCACCCTACGCTCTCCGAGGCGCTGGCCGAGGCGGC
>RGVP01000015.1 GCA_010027235.1 bacterium | reverse complement strand
TGGGCCGGATAAACAGGTATTAAAAATTATGTTAATGAAGATAGGGACCTGTTCTCACGACCACGCGTCCGAAATCCTGGCTATTTTTAATCACGAGATCGCGCACTCGACCTCGATCTATGAGCATACGTTGCGCACTCCTTTGTTTATGAGCGGGTGGTTCGAAGCCAAAGAGCGCGGCGGGTTGCCGGTGTTGGGGGCCTTTGCGGATGACGGTTCGCTGGCAGGGTTTGCGACTTATGGTCCTTTTCGCGCCTTTCCTGCCTATGGGAACACGGTGGAGCACTCCATTTACGTGCGGGCCGATCGTCGTGGGCAGGGGTGTGGGCGCGCGCTGCTCGGTGAGCTGGTGCGGACGGCGCGGGCGCGGGACTTGCGCGTGATGGTGGGCGTGATCGATGCCGCGAACGTTGCCAGTGTGGAGCTGCATCGTTCGGCCGGCTTTGGCCATGCGGGCACGCTCCGAGAGGTGGGCTACAAGTTTGGCCGCTGGCTCGATGTGGAACTCTACCAGCTCAACTTAGCCATGGCGGAGAGGGCGCCGGGCAGGCCGGTTACCTGAGCCACTCTTTGCCCTGAAGGACGAACTGCCACCTGCCTTTGTATTGCCCGAGCTCGCCGTAGAAACGCAGGCGTGAAGTGGTGCGGGCGCGTTCGCGGTAAGTGTTTCGCAGCTCCTTGTCGTGGCTGAATACATCGTAGTCGAGGTCGCCAACTTTGACGCTCACGTAGCCTTTTTCGTTCACGGCGGCAGGGGCATCGATGAGGAAGATACGGCCGGTGTAGGAGCCGTTGCGGAGATCGGTGCCCTTGGGGAGGTCGGCGGGTTTGAGGGCGGTGGCAAACAGATCAACGGTGGTGGTTTCCACGCGAACGGGCGTGCCCGGGCCTTCGGCGGTCTCGCTGGCGCGGGTCAGTGCCATCCATTTATCCTTTGGGCCGGGGCCGAGCACGCGGAAACGGGCGTAAACGGGGAAGTGGTCGGAAAAACCGGCGGGGATCGGGCTACGCGACCAGCGGTTGGGGAGGCCGAGGGCGTTGGCGTTGAGTCCGGGAAACTTGAGGACGGCGAAGCTGTTATCCACGTATTGCACGCCGTTTTGGTCGTAGAGGCCGCGCGAGACAATCAAGTGCATCAGAGTGCCCCATTCCTCCTTGTAGATATCGGAACCGCGCTGATCAGAAGGTAACTCGAACCACAGGTTATAGAGGTCGCGGTCCTGACCGCGAAGATTGAGCTCGTTGCCTTGAGAACCGAGCACGTCGTTGATCGCGGTCGTGCCCATGGTGCGATAGCGCTGCTTCTGGTTGTAGTGGGAATTCAGATCGCCCGCGATGATGAAGTCGGCGTTGGCGTCGGCGGCGAGGAGCTCGTCGATGCGGGCGCGCAAGGTTTTCGCATTAGCGCGTCGGCTTGCTTCGGTCTCGGGGTCGCCGGCGCCGGATTTCCAGTGGTTAACAAAAATCGTCAGGGGGGAGCCTTCGGCGTCGACCGTTACCTCCAAGATCGCGCGAGCGTTGGCGGTGGGATGGCTGCGAACATTTTTGATCGGGAACTTTGAGAACACGAGGTTGCGGATGGCCTGAGCGTGGCCGTCCTCGTGTTTGCGGGGACGTTCGTTGGTGGTGGCGACATGGTAGCCGGTCATGCCGGCGTCGACACAGGCCTTGAGCAGCCAAGCCTCGGCGGGCAGGCCAGCGAGCGCGGCGGGCAGGGGCGTTTGGCCGAGTAATTCTGGGAGCGTTTTGTCGGAGACGGAGGCAAGCCAAGCGTCGAGATCAGTCACGGTGGAGTCGGGCGTCTGATCCAGCTCGATCTCGTTAAAAGCGACCAAGGCGGGGCCGGCGCCCTTGTCCACGCGGGCGAGGACCTTCGCGATATTAGCGGCTTTTACCGCGAGGTGGGCGGGCGTGTATACGGCGGGCTGATAATCGTCATACATGGCCACGCCGTCGACGTCGTGGAGGTTTTCCACGTTATAAGCGACGACCGCGAAGCTGGGTTCGGGTGCGGCGGGCGGTTGCGGCACGGCGCATAAGGCCGAGAGCGGAGCAAGGCCGGTAAACAGGACACGAGTAAGCTGGGCGGGGAGGCGCATAAGGAGCAGACTTAGGGAGTTAGGAGGGGTAGGCCGATTGTGGGCGTGCAGTTTCTGGTCAATACGAGGCGAAGGCGATAGCGGGCGGGGCAGTCTGGCGGGCGGTGGTGATTATTTAGCCAGCAAGGTGTGGAGCAGCACAGCGGCGGCGACGGAGACGTTGAGCGACTCGACTTTGCCGCTGCCGGCGAGCGATACGAGCCGGGTGCAAGCCTTGGCGACCTCTGGCGCGAGACCTTGTTCCTCGTTACCGAGCACGAGGGCAAGAGGTTTGGTGCCGGCTGGCCGCGCCGCGGCGGTGCCGCCGCGGGTGGCTGCGCCGATGATTTCGTAGCCTGAGCCGGCGAGACCGGCGAGAAAAGTGGGCAGGGTGGGCACGCGCCAGATCTTGATATGTTCCAGCCCGCCCTCGGCGACCCGGTGGGCGGCCTCCCCGGGCAAGGCGGCGGAGGGATGAAAGGGCAGGATAATGTGGGCGACGCCGAAAAAGGCCGCGGAGCGAGCGATGGCGCCGAGGTTGTGGGCGTTTCCGATGCGGTCCAGGATCAGCAGCGGCTCTTTTTGTGCCGCCCAAGCCGCAACTTCCCGGGGCAGCGGAGCGGCTAGAGCGGAGGCGCGCACCACGCAAACGACCCCGCCGTGGTGGATCGTGCCGCCGACTTTTTCCAATTCGTCCGGCTGGACGCAGCGGTAGACTTTTTTTTCGGCGGCGAGAGCCTTGCAAATGGCGCCGAGCTTGCGGCTGGTGGGTTCGTCGAAAAACAACCGTTTGATCGATTCGGGGTCTCGGGCGAAGCGGGCCTGAACGGCAGGCAGTCCGCAGAGGGTGAGTTCGTGAGAAAGGCTCATAGGGGGACGGGGAGTTGAACTCAGGCGCGGAGTTCGCCGACGAGGGTAAACTCCTCGCGGTCGTGAAAAAGGTGGCGTAGGCGGGTGCCGGGGGCGTGACGGGAAAAGATGGAATCGGGCGCCCGAACTTCGCGCAAAAGGGCGAGGGGATCAACACGGCCGAATTTTAGGATCACCACGAAGCGATGGCACCAGGCGTTTTCCAGCCAGGGTGCGATCAGGCTTTGCAACACGTGGTGGGGATCGTCCACAAGGTCACAAAACAGCCAGTCGGCGCGTTCGCCGGGGCCTGGGCGATAACCATAGGCATCGGCCCGGCGGTGCTCAATCAGGGGATGATCAAGCGCGCCGCCTTTCAGCGGGCCATTATCGAGGGCGAGCACGCGAGCTCCGCGCTTGGCGGCGGAGTAGCTCCAACCGCCGGGGGCGGCGCCGAGGTCGACTACGAACTCGCCGGGAGCGGGCTCACGGCCCAGCAGGGTGTAGGCTTCTTCAACCTTTAGGTAGCTGCGTGAGGGCGCGAGGGAATCGTCAGCCATGCGACGTTGTCCGCCGGAGAGTAATTCCCGAGCGACTAAAACCTTTTTAAAATCGACGAAATGGACAAACAGGCCGCGGTTGGCGCCGGGGCCGCGGGGGATCTCGTCAAGGGCGAGGCGCGCGACGCGGCCGAGGCGCTTTTTCAGCAGTTCGTGGAAAGCGGTCGCGACGGCATCAGCCCGGCGGCCCAGCCCGTCGAGGCCGGCGGCGGTCGAGAAGACGCAGGGCCAGGGGGCGTCGAAGCGCTCGTCGCGGGCGCTATTGAGAAAATGCTCCAGCAGACGGGTGGCGAGGACGTTGACCGAATCTCCGCCCAGCTCGGTTGGGGCGAGATGCAGGGCATGGGCGAAGCAAAGTTCGGGGGCGGGCCCGTGCGCGGGGGCGGTCAGGGCCCAGCCGCCGCCGCGGTCGGTCGTGGCGAGACCGGCGGCGCGGAGTTCGCCGACGAGTAGATCTTCAAAGCCGGGCTGGCAGCGGAAGAGCATGCGCGGCTGGATCAGGCGGTCGGGCCAGATTTCGGGCGGAGCACGGTCCAGGCGGCCTTAAAGGGCCAAGTTAGGGTAACGATCACGGCGCCGACCACAGCCGAAAAGGCGAGCATGGGCAGACGGGCGAGGTGCAAGGCCGGGCTGGTGGCGCGCTGAAGCCTAGGGCGACGCGAATATATCAGGGTGGCGGCGGTGATCAGCACGATGCCAATGAATTTCTGGAAGGCGTTAATATGGATGGGATGGCCTTGGTAGACCGACACGATCTCCACGATCAGAATGCAGCCCACGTATCCGATTAGCAGGAAAGCGGTGTGTTCGAGAATCGGATACTTCTCCAGGAGCTTTAGGCAGTAACCGGCAACAAAGCGGAGCGCGAGGATGCCAATAAAGACACCGAGGCACACGATCCACAGCTTCGGACTCATGGCGACGGCGGCTACGACGTTGTCCACGCTCAGGCTCAGGTCCATCAGCTCGATGGCGGCTACGGTGGCCCAGAAGCTGCGTCCGGCCAGGTGGGCGGTGCCGGTTGCATCCTTTTCCTCGTCGTCGGCAGCCTGAGTGAAGTGGGCGCACATCAGGTAGACGAGGTAAGCGGCGCCGACGATTTTTAGCCAAGGGTTAGAAATGATGAACGCGGCTCCGGCCATGGCTGCGCCGCGGAAGACGTAGGCGCCAATGATGCCCCAGCGCAGGGCTTTTTTCTTTTGGTGCTCGGGCAGGTGGTTGGCCATCGCGGCGATCGCGAGGGCGTTATCCACGCTTAGCAGACCCTCGATCACGATTAGAGAGAGGATGATGGGTATGGCCTCGAGCCAATCACCCGCAGTGGGAAGGGCGAGGGCAAGAGGCGGGAGGAAAGTGAGGCTGGTCATGACAAGTGGTTACTCCGGCGGTAGCGCTTGGCGGAGGCAACTCCGCAGCGCGCTCATGTATCCATTACTCCCGCTCGTGCGAAAGGGTTATGGACCGACTGAACAGACTAGCCCTTGGCGGAGGGACGGGGGCGGCGGGTGGACGGTTTACCGGAGGGTAAGCGGGAGGTGCGCGCAGTCTTTTGGGAGCGGGTTTCCTCGGGCGTGGAGGCGCTGCGGTCGATATTGAGGTAAGTCTTGGCCAGCATCTGGCCCTCGTAAAACTCTAGCAGGCGCACGCCTTCGCGGGGTTTGACCAGATCCTTCTTAGTGGCGGCGTCGATCTGGGTCTTGATGCGGCGGCAGAGCTCCTCCCACTGGTATTGCACGGTCTCGATCACCTCGTTCATGCGAATGCCGGCGAGCGTATCCTCGATGTAGTAGCCGTTGGGCTCATCATCTTCCAAGAACACGTGGACCTCATTGACGCGACCGAAGAGGTTGTGCAGGTCGCCCATGATATCCTGGTAGGCACCGGTCAGGAAAATACCGAGATAGTAGGGTTTACCGTTTAGTGGATGAAGCTTCAGATAATCTTTGGTGTCTTGCAGGTCTATGAAAGTGCCGATCTTGCCGTCGGAATCGCAGGTGATGTCCACCAAGGTGGCGTTTACGAGCGGCTCCTCCTTCAGGCGGTGGAGAGGAGCGATGGGGAAAAGTTGTTTCAGGGCCCAGTGGTCGAGCAGGGACTGGAAAACGGAGAAATTGCAGACGTATTGGTCGGCGAGGAGTTTGTTTAACTCGCGCAGTTCTTCGGGCACGTAGCCGGCGTCGCGGGTTTCCTGGGCGATCTGTTCGCAGACCTGCCAGTAGAGCGACTCAGCGGCGGCGCGGTTTTCGAGGTTGAGGTAGCCGAGATTAAAAAGGGAAAAGGCTTCCTCCTTCTTTTGCACGGCGTCGTGGAAACGCTCGAGTTTGCCGAGCTTGGCTTTGTTTTTCAGCAAGAATTCTAGGTCCACCACGACCTTGTGCTTCTCCTTTGGCTGATGCTGCACACCGAGGGTCTCGCGTTTGTTAATGCGCTCGAAAACCTCGACCACGAGCATGGCGTGGGGGGCGACGATGGCGCGGCCGGACTCGGATACGAGATCGGGCACGGGCACGTGCATGGCGTCGCAGATGTCGCGGACGTTCGCGACGACATCGCGGGCGTATTCGGCCATGGAGTAGTTCATGGACGACTCGTAGTTCGTGCGGGAGCCGTCGTAATCGATGCCGAGGCCGCCGCCGACATCGAGGTAGCCCATCGGGAAACCCATCTTGGCAAGCTGGCAATAGAAGCGAGACGCCTCGATGACGGCGTTTTTGATGGTGAGGATATTGGGGACTTGGGAGCCGATATGGAAGTGAACCAGCTTTAGGGAAGCGGTGAGCTTGGCGGCGCGGAGTTTTTCGCAGGCGAAGAGGATTTCGGCGGTGTTCAAGCCGAACTTGGCGTTGTCGCCGGAAGAGGAGGACCACTTGCCCTCCCCGCGGGTCTGGAGCTTGGCGCGGAAGCCGATGAGCGGTTTTACGCCAACCTCCTCGGAGACGCGGATGATGTCATCGAGCTCGGCAAGTTGCTCGACCACGATGATGACTTTTTTGCCTAATTTTCTGCCGAGCAGAGCGATGCGAATAAAATCGTGATCCTTGTAGCCATTGCAAATGATCAGCGAGTTGGCCCCTTCATGCATGGCCATGGCGATCATCAGTTCAGGTTTGGAGCCGGCTTCGAGGCCGTAGTTAAACCCTTTGGAGGCGGATACGATCTCTTCAACTACCTCGCGCAACTGGTTGACCTTGATGGGGAAAACGCCGCGATAAGCACCTTTGTAGCCTTCTTCTTTGATGGCTTGGGCGAAGACGCCATTGAGTTTTTCAACGCGGTGGCGGAGCAGGTCTTGAAAGCGGATGACGAGGGGGGCTTTCAGGCCCATGGCGACGGCTTCGTCGATGACGTCCATGACCCGGATCGAGCGGCCGTCGGCCAGGGGTTGCACGGCAACGGTGCCGTCTTCATCCACTCCGAAGTGGCCGGCCCCCCAGCGTTTGAACCCGTAGAGTTCGTCGGACTTGGCAATTGACCAGGCGGTGGAGGGGGCGGCGGATTTGCTTTTCACAGAGAAGGTGGAGAGAGCCGGGCGGGGCCGGCAGAAGGGGGGAGTGGTCGGGTTATGGCTTGCGTTCGCGAATGCGGGCGCGGTTATCTCGCGATTCCTCGTCTAAAAATCACTTCCCGCAAATCAGAAAATGACTTCCGTCCCTGAATCGTTGCTGTTTCTCGCCCAAGCCACCGCCCCTGCCTCTGGCGCCGGTATGATGAATCTCCTCTTCATCGGCTTCATGTTTGCGGCGATGTGGTTCCTGATCATCGCGCCCCAGCGTAAAAAGCAGAAAGAGCACGCCAAGATGCTGGCTGAACTCGGCACCGGTGACGAAATCGTGACGTCCGGTGGCATCTATGGCGAGATCACCAGCAAGAAGGACGACCGTTTTGTGGTGCGCATTGCTGAAGGCGTGAAAGTCGAAATCGCCAAGAGCTTTGTTCAGGAAGTGGTCCGCAAGGACGGCGCCGACAAGAAAAACTAAAAATCCGCTTTCGCATTCGCGTGGCATCGGCGTGGCGCCGGTGCCTTGTGCGTTTACCCGCTTCGACGCAGCCCCCTTTACCTTTCCCCGTTCTTTCCCGCGCTCCTGAGCGCGGCGATACCCCTTTTTTAAACCAACATAACCACCATGCTTAAACGCAACCTGTGGAAGCTCGTGCTGAGCTTCACCATTATGCTGTGGGCGCTGCTTTCGCTGCTGCCCCTGCAAGACCGCAACGTGCCGGAGTATATCTCCAGCCGAGTCGAGACCCGCCAGACCGAGTTCCAAACCCTTGTGGGTGAGGCCAAAACCCGCTTCGACGCCAAGCAAGCTCCGTCAGTTTTTGTAGCTCTGCGCGACATCGCCAATGAACGCCGCATCGATCTGGCCAAGGAGTATTTCCCCGGCGTGAAGCTGGAGAGCTCTTTGGTGAACATCACCAAGCGCAACAACCTCCTGCTTGACCACCTCCTGCTCAAGTCGAAGGGCAAGCTCCAGCTCGGCCTCGACCTCAAGGGCGGCGTCGCCTTTACCCTCGCGGTGGACGAAAAAGCTGCCTCCGGTATCGCCCAAAACGAGCGCAAGGAAAAGCTGGTGAAAGCCATCGAAATCATCGGCGACCGCATCAACGGACTCGGCGTAGCTGAACCGGTGATTCGGCCCGTCGGCGAAAGCCGCATCGAGGTTCAGTTGCCCGGCGTAAACACCCGCGACAATCCCGAGGTGCTGGAGGCGGTGAAGAAGCCTGCCCGCCTCGCATTCCATCTCGTTTATCCCTTCTCCCGGCCTGGCGCCGGCGTCGAGACGCCCGCTGGTTACGAGGTGAAGACCTACGAGCAGGAGTCCCGCACCGGCCAGACCATCACCAGCGAGCTCTTTGTGAAGCGCACCTGGGAGATGACGGGTAAGAACGTCTCAGACGCCTTCGCGACGATGGATGAGTTTGGTCGTTTCCGCATCATCCTAAAGTTCAATTCCGCCGGCCAGAAGGAGTTCGCCACCGCTACCCGCGAGGTCGCCAAGCTCACTGACGAGGTCGTGCAGCGTAGCGGCGATACCGGCGCCCGCGCCCAACTCGCCATCATGCTAGATGGCCGCCTCTACTCAGCCCCCGGCGTTGAGAAGGAGATTAATAGCAACTCGGCCGAGATCACCGGCCAGTTTTCCCAGCGCGAGGCGGTCGAGTTGGCCAACGTGTTGAACAACCCGCTCGACCTGCCCCTGCTGGTTGAGGAGCAATACGAGGTCGGGCCTTCGTTGGCTCAGGATGCGATTGATAGCGGTGTGCGCGCCGCGGTCATTGGCACCGTGCTGGTGGCGCTGTTCATGTTCACTTATTACCGCGTTGGCGGCGGGCTCGCCTTGATCGCGCTCGGCTTCAACGTCCTAATTATCTTCGCGGCGATGGCATCCTTCGGCGCTACTCTGACCCTGCCTGGCCTCGCCGGTATCGTGCTGACCCTCGGCATGGCGGTGGACGCAAACATCCTCATTTTTGAGCGCATGCGCGATGAGCTCGCCTTGGGCAAATCCCTGCCGGCCGCCCACACCGCCGGCTACGACCGCGCCTTCATCACCATTCTCGATGCGCACGTCACTCAGTTGGCCATCTGCGCGGTGATGATCGGCCTCGGCACCGGCCCCATTAAAGGCTTCGGCGTGACCCTTGCGATCGGTGTGTTTTCCACCCTGTTCTCCGTCCTGGTTTTCGGCCACCTCATCCTCGACTGGCTGATCGTGGGCGGTGTCATCAAGAAGCTCTCCATGATGGCTCCGATTAGCATCGGCAAGGTGGACTTCGTGAAGCTGGGTAAGCCCTGTTTCATCGCCTCCTGGGTCATTATCATTGTTTCAATCGGCTACGTAGCGACGAAGGGTGACCGCATCTACGGTGTCGACTTCCTGGGTGGCGATATCGCCACGCTGAGTTTTGAAAAACGCATCGATGCTACCGAGATTCGTTCTCTCGCCAAGGCTGCCGGCATTGAGGAGGCCACCCCGACCTATGTGGCCGCTATCGGCGGCGGGGCCGAGACTCTGCGCATCGAGACTGCCTTCGGTGACTCCGCCGCGATGGTTGCGGCGCTCCAAAAGGCGCACCCCGAGGCAAACTACACCTTGATCGGCCAGAACCGTATCGGAGCCTCCATCGGCGGCGAGGTGAAGACCAACGCCATCGTCTCACTCGCCTTCTCCATGGTGATCATCCTTCTCTATGTCGCCCTCCGCTTCGAGTGGGGTTTTGGCATCGGTGCGGTGGTGGCCTCGATTCACGATATCCTGATGACCATCGGCATTTTCGTGCTGTTTGGTCACCAGTTCTCCGCCCCCATGGTGGCAGCCATCCTTGCCATCGCGGGCTACTCGATCAACGACACCGTCGTGGTCTTCGATCGTATCCGCGAGGAACTGCGCAATAATCCGGGCGCGCACCTGCGCGATATTATCAACGACTCGCTGCGCCGGGTGTTCTCCCGGTCGGTCCTGACTAGCTTCACCGTATTGCTCACCGCCGTCGCGCTCTTCGTCGCCGGCACAGGGGTGATGCGCGATCTGGCCTTCACTTTTATCATCGGCATCATCACGGGCGCCTTCTCCTCGGTATTCATCGCGGCTCCAGTCTTCTACTGGTGGCACAAGGGTGACCGCGAGAAAGTCGAGCGCGAGGAGGCCAAGCCGGTCTACGGCTGGGAAGTCGGCGGCAAAATCGCCGGTGCCAAACCGGTCGGCCTCGAAGCCGACGCGAAGTAAGCCCTGCCGCGCTTCTGGCGCGGACTTTACGCGCGGGACGCGGCGTGGAGGCGGGCGGATCCGAATGCGGATCCGCCTGTCTGGCGCCTCGCTCCCGTTCCTCTAGCCCGCGCCTGTGTGCCCGCTGCCATGCGTTGGATCCATCATCCGCCCGTCGCCGCCGAGGTGGCGGCTCTGGTTGCCGCCTTGGGTATCAGCCCGGTGCTAGCCGAGCTGCTGCTTCGGACTGGTCAACGCGAGCCGGCGTCCGCGGCGGCTTTTCTGCAGCCGGCCCTGGCGCGTCTGGCGGATCCTTTTTTACTCAAGAATCTCGGTCGCGCCACGGCGCGTTTGCGACAGGCGCTGGCCGCGCGCGAGCAGATCGTGGTGCTCGGTGACTACGATGTCGACGGGGTCAGCAGCACTGCGTTGTTGGTCAGCATTCTTCGACGCCTGGGGGCCGATCCTCGTTTCGTCGTGCCCCGGCGGATGGCGGACGGTTATGGGCTCTCCCGCAGCGCCATCGACCGCGCGCTCGAGCCCGGTCGTCCCGACCTTTTTATCGCCTTGGATTGCGGCACCAATTCGCTCGAAGAGGTGGCTTACCTCCAGGGACTCGGCATCGACGTCATCGTGGTAGATCACCACCGTTCGAAAGAAGCACCATTGGAGTCGGGCATTTTGATTAATCCCCATGCCTATGAACTGCCGGGTGATGAGGCTTGGCGGCAACTCTGCACCGTCGGGCTGGTGTTCAAACTTATCCACGGTTTGATCAAGGAGCTACGGGGGGAGAATCACCCCGTGGCACACGCGGTGAAGTTGCGCGACTACCTCGACCTTGTGGCCTTGGGCACGATCGCCGACCTCGTGCCGCTGCAAGAGGAGAACCGTATCCTCGCCAGCCACGGTTTGCGCATCCTGCAAGAGGCGGCGCGGCCTGGTCTGCGTGCGCTCATGGACGTAGCCGGCGTGCGACCGGGGCAGGACCTCATGCCGGTGGATATTTCCTTCCGGCTCGGGCCGCGTATCAATGCCTCCGGCCGGTTGGCTGACGCCGCGCTCTCAGTCGAGTTGATCCTGAGCAACGACCAGCGTTTTTGTCGCGAGACCGCAGGGCAGCTGGATACTTTTAACCGCGAGCGGCAGGAGATCGAACGCGGCATCACCGACGAAGCGGAGCGGGCGATCGAGGCCGGTCAACTGGATCGGGCCGGCATCGTGCTTTATGCCGACGGGTGGCACCCCGGCGTGGTCGGCATCGTGGCCGGCCGGGTGACGCGCAAATACCATCGCCCCTGCATCGTGCTGGGCAACGAGGGGGCGTTGGCCAAGGGCTCGGGCCGCAGTGTGGACGGCATCAATCTGGTGGAAGTGCTGGGAGGCTGCGCAGACCTGCTCTCCAGCTGGGGGGGCCATCCTATGGCGGTGGGCGTGGCGGTGGAGAAGGCGAACCTCGAAGCCTTTCGCGTGCGCTTCGCCGAGGGTGTGCGGGCGTGGACAGGTGGTCGCATGGTCGAGCCTGAGCTGGAGATCTCCGCCTGGCTGCGGCCGGATGATATCGACGATCGTCTGATGGACGAATTGGTGCGCTTGCAGCCTTTTGGTCAGGCCAACCCGGAGCCGCGTTTTGGTCTGCGTGGTGTGATGCTGCGCCAGCGTCCCGATGTTTTTAAGGGTGTGCATTTTCGTTTCGCGGTGGAAGCGGCCGGCGGGCGGCGTTTGCACGGGGTGGCTTGGAAAATGGCCGACCGCCTGCCACCGACGGGCCGACCGGTGGATCTCGCGGTTGAGCTGGCCTGGAACTTTTTCAACGACCGCAAGACCATCCAGCTCGAGCTGATCGACTGGCGTCCGAGCGAGGTTTAAGCTGGGCGACGCGCTTCGCAGGCGGAGGCGTTATGGGGTTAGGTGTGGACTGGGAGTTCGGGAAAACGTTGGTTCCCTTCAACTCGGATTCCTGTTCAGTCTACCCGACTTTCATGGCCGTTATCGACTCCACTCCCGTGCCCGGCGGCTCACCTTCGCCGCGCGCCTATGTTTTGGCCTTCGCCACGGTTTATCTCGTGTGGGGGAGCACCTATCTGGCCATCCGCGTGGCGGTCGAGTCGATGCCGCCCTTCGCCCTCGCGGCTGTGCGCTTCGCGTTGGCCGGGGCATTGCTCATGACCGTTCTCCGCGCCCGGGGAGCGGCTTGGCCGACCGCCGGTCAGTGGTGCGCCGCAGCTGTGTCCGGCTTTTTCCTGCTGCTGGGTGGCAACGGCCTTGTCACCTGGGCTGAGCGGAGCGTGCCCTCTGGCGTGACGGCGCTGCTCATCGGTTCGGGCCCGCTCTTTGTCGTGTTGGTCGAGTGGGCTTGGCCCGGCGGTTCGCGCCCGCGCCCGCTGACTGCGATCGGTATGCTGCTGGGTTTTGCCGGTGTTGCCTGGCTGGCCGCGCCGTGGCAAAACGCGGGGGCTGAGTCGCTCCCTCCGGCCGGCGTCGCGGCGATCCTGATCGCGTGCGTCTCGTGGGCGATAGGCGCCATCTACGGACGCCACGTGCGCGAGCCGGCGCCGCCCTTTACCGCCGCCGCCGCGCAGATGCTGGCCGGCAGCGGATCGCTCGCTTTGGTGGCCCTGGTGCGCGGCGAGTTCGCTGGGTGGGATATAGCTTCGACCACCGTGCGATCGTGGACGTCCTTTGCCTACCTCGTGCTGGTTGGTTCGCTCGCCGGTTATTCGGCCTTCGTCTGGCTGGTAAAGCACGCCTCGCCGGCGCAGACCGCGACCTATGCCTACGTCAACCCAGTCGTCGCCGTGTTCCTCGGTTGGCTGTTGCTAGGGGAACCGGTGGGGCCGCGCACCCTCGCGGCCTCTGCGGTGATTCTGGGCGCGGTGGTGATCGTCACCCTCGGGAAGAAGCGGAAACGCGACGTTTGAAAAAGTTTGGCGGTCAGGCGGCCGCGCGGTCTCGAGGTTTCCGGGATGAGAGAGGCGATGGAAAATCCTTGTGGTCTCGCTCCGCCCGGAAGCCCTGGCTTTCAGCCGATCCGTCCGACTACTTCAGGATCATATCCTTCACCGTCTTACCGGCGGGGATCATGGGGAGGACGTGCTCGGTGTAGGGCACGATGATGTCGAGGACATAGGGGCCGTCGTGGTCGAGCATCTCCTGGATGGCTTCCCTTAATTCCTCGCGCTTAAAGACGCGGCGAGCCTTGACGCCGAAGCCTTGGGCGATGGTCACGTAATCGGGGTAGATACCGCCGGGGTTATCCGGTGAGCCGACGTTGTTCTTGTCGCCGAGGATGGTGTTGCCGCGGACGCTGTTGTAGAAGCGATCTTCCCATTGCACGACCATGCCGAGGTGTTGGTTATTCAGAATCATGGCCTTGGCGGCGATCTTCTCGATGTGGCAGGTGGCGAGTTCCTGGATGTTCATCAGGAAGGAACCGTCGCCGTCGATATCGATCACCTGTTTGTCGGGGCGGGCGACTTTTGCGCCCATGGCGGCGGGGTAGCCGAAGCCCATCGCGCCGAGGCCCAGCGAGCTGATGTAGCGGCGGGGTTCGTTGAAGGGGTAGAACTGGGCGGCCCACATTTGGTGCTGGCCCACGCCGGTGGTGATGATGGCGTCGCCTTTGGTGAGAGTGTGGAGCATCTCCACGGCCTCCTGGGGGACGATGTGGTGGCTTTGCTCGTAGGCGAAGGGGTAGTCGCGTTTCCACGCGGCGCATTGGGTGTGCCAGGGCTTGGTATCGGGCGGGGCGAAGCGGGCGGCTTCGGCGAGGGTGGGCGACGCGTTTGTTTTTATTGTGTTCGGAGGCGTCAATATCGATGTGAACGATAGTGGCGCCGGTGGCGAACTTGTTGACATCACCAGTGATGCGATCGTCAAAGCGGGCGCCGAAGCAGAGCACGAGATCGGCTTGATCGACGGCCCAATTACCGAAAGCGGAGCCGTGCATACCGAACCAGCGCAGGGAAAGCGGGTGGTTCTCGGGGAAGGCGCCGACGCCCATCAGGGTGGTGGCGACGGGGATGTTGACCTTTTCGGCGAAGGCGCGGAGGTCGGCCGAGGCTTCGGCGGAGATGATGCCGCCGCCGGTGTAGAGGATGGGGCGCTGGGCCTTGGCGATGAGGTCGAGGACGAGTTTAAGTTGCTCGTCGGTCGCAAGGGGAAACTCGGTGAGGGACTTGTTGGCGAACTCGACGGTAGTGGGGAAGACCGGGGTGAGTTTGGCCTGCTGGACGTCCTTCGGAATATCGATGATGACGGGGCCGGGGCGGCCGGAGCGGGCGAGGTAGAAGGCCTCCTTGAAGATACGCGGCAAGTCGGCGGCGTTCAGCACGAGGTAACTATGCTTCACAATCGGGAGGGTCATTCCAAAGAAATCTGTTTCTTGGAATGCGCTCTTGCCGATGAACTTGGAGAAGACTTGTCCGGTGATGCAGATCATCGGGATGGAGTCCATGTAGGCATCGGCGATGCCGGAGACGAGATTGGTGGCGCCGGGGCCGGAGGTGGCCATACATACGCCGACTTTGCCATTCACGCGGGACCAAGCCTCGGCGGCGAAAACGCCGCCTTGTTCGTGGCGGGGGAGGATGACGCGGACGTCGCTGCGGCGGGCGAACGCTTGGTGTAGTTCCTGAGAGGCTCCTCCCGGGTAGGCGAAGATAACGTCGATGCCTTCGCGGGCGAGGCACTCCACGACCACGTCCGCACCGTTCATGGCACGGCCGGTTTCAGGCTGGGGGATCGTGGTGGGCGCAGGGGACGTCTTCATAGGCGGAGTTGGTAAAGGCGAAAACGAGTAGGACAGCGCGGCGGCAGGGCGGCTGGCAAGAGCGAAGGCGTGGCCTTGCTAAGGCCGGCAGGGGCCAGGCCGCGGCTCGAAGCCGTTAACAATCCATCCAATAATCCGATGCCGTCGCTTAACCTGAGCAGTTTAGCATATGGCCCCCCAGCAAAGTCAGTCCCCTCTCGCGCGAAGAGTTGCTGAACAGGGGCGGATAGCCGACTACCTAGATTGTCTGGCACGGGTCACTTTTATACTCATGAAAACTCCCCTCCGTCTGCTTGCGCTCATTCTCCCGATTTGCGTTCACGCTCACCTCGCGGACTCCGCTGGGTCGCTTTTCGACAATGAAGCACTGCGCGAGTTTATGGCGGATGAATTCATGGCGAAGCGCATGGCTTTGGCGAAACCGGGTTATCAACCTCAGACGCCGATTTTGCTTAAGAAACCTCTGCGGTTGGCCACGTCGGCTTACTCGTTCTCGATGCTTGCGGCGGCTTCGGTGGCACCTCCGGGCAATGCGGCGCTGATGCAGGCTTCATTTGGGACTTTTAAGCCCGGCGTGCGTATCTACAACGACGCCTCGTATTTTTATGTGGAAAGCGACTCGATGCCAGATGCCACTTTGATGCCAAGTCCGATGGTAGGCATCACGGCATGGCAGCAGCAGTTGCCGCATCCGGTGGGTTATTTTGGCAACATCACCAATCCAGAGCCGAGCATGGAGTCGCTGGGCTATGGGCAGCCAAATGTGTGGAAGATCCCGCTCGTGCCGGTGCCTGCGGCATCGCCAATCTCGCTGACGGGCAATTTTTTGCGAGGTGCAGTCGCTCTCGGCGCGAATGGCATTCCGATCTTCAATCCGCGCAACAACACCGGGCAGTTCTCGCAGGCCATTGGAGAACTGGATGCCTATGGCGGTCACTGCGGGCGGGCGGATGATTATCACTATCACATTGCCCCGACGCATCTGTATTCCGTGCTCACGCCGGACATGCCCTGTGCGTGGGGGCTGGATGGATATCCGATCTATGGCTACACCGAGCCAGATGGCTCCGCGCAGCAGGCGCTCGATGCGGATGGCGGGCACAATCACGGAGTTTGGGGCTATCATTATCATGCGCGTGGCTCGGTAGCAACGGGGCCACAGAATCCTTATCTCATGAGCGCCATGCATGGCACCGTGGTTAACTTCGGCGGGCAGATAGATCCGCAGCCCACCGCGAGCACCGTGGCCCCAGCCGGTGCGCCCATCGCCGGGGCGGTGATTACCAGCTTCACGCGTCCGGCGACCGATTCCTGGGTGATGACTTACGCTCTGAGCGGCACGACTTACACGGTGACGGCTGCGGTAAATCGTATTTTGCACACGGTTACAGTGAGTCAGCAGACCCCGACTGACCCCACTGGCACCCCTGCGATCTATACCAGCGCCGCGCGTTTCAATTACTACCCGATGGCGCCGTGGAGCATGAATAAACTTCCAGATACGGGCCAGACCACCAATGCCACGGCTACGTTTGGCGAAGACAGCGACTACACGATAAATCCTCCGAATTTGACCGACAACGGCAACGGCACGATCACGGACAACAACACGGGGCTTATTTGGCAGAAAACCGACAGCGGTGAGATGACTTGGGACATGGCCCGGGCAGGAGCCACCACGCTCAATCTCGCTGGCTTCACGGATTGGCGACTACCCACCGCACAGGAGGCCTTCGGCATTCTCGATCACGAGCGCAATCCCGCGCTCAACAGCACCTACTTCGTCAACAATGCCAGCGGCACTCCGGGCTATTTTTGGACAAGCGATTTGTTCTATGGCGACAATACCAAGGTCTGGTGCACCAACGCAGGCGGCGGCATCGGTCCGCACAGCAAAACGGCCACCATCAGTGCTGGCGGCGTGAATCGGCATCATGCCCGCTATGTGCGTGGTTCGAAGCCGACCACGGGTCATCATTACTGCAATAATAACGACGGCACTGTCACCGACCTCGACACCGGCCTAATGTGGACGCAGGTGCCGTCATCAGCGCTAAGTTGGTTCAATGCTCTGGCTTATGCCGAGGGACTTACCACTGCAGGCTACAGCGATTGGCGACTGCCGAATGTAAAGGAGCTGCAATCTCTTCAAGACATCCCGCGAGCCACTGCTTCGGCCGTGACGACGACCCCGTGCATCAATCGCGTGCTGTTTCCTGCGGCCACTGCCACCGCCTATTGGTCCTCAACCTCGGTAAAGGCAGGCACACCGACCCAAGCCTGGCTCGTCGATTTCGGCGTCACCACGACTTCCACGCCATCACGCAATCAGCAGGGCATCGTCAGCTATGAGCCGTATGCATCGACGTATCCCGTTTTTGCCGTTCGTAACGCCTCTGATTCCGTCGTCACGCTGATCATCGTCGAGCAGCCCAGTGGCACGGTTTTAACTGATGGTGCGAGCACCGTGGCTTATGGCAGTGTGAATGTCGGCAGTAGCTTATCGAAGACCTTCATCATTCGCAATAACAGCACCACCAGCGCGCAGAGCATCACGGGCGTGACCATTGATGGCACGAACGGAGGCAATTTTACGGTGACTACTTTACCCGCCAGCAGCATTGCCGCCGGCGGCAGCACGACGATGGTCGTCCAGTTTAGTGCGACCTCCGCCGGCATTAAAACCGCCGCGCTGCACATCGCCAGCAGCGATACCAATGTGGGCACCGCCTTTGACATCAACCTCAGTGGCACCGGCGTCATCCCCTCACCGACCATCACTAGCCCACGCACCTCGCCGAATACGCCGACGTATATCGATGGCGTCTGGGTGACGGCGCAACTCGCCGCCGCATCCGGCGCGACGATCACCAATGCGCAAATGACATTCAGCGACGGCTCACAGACCACGAGCACCGTTTTCGCCGAGACGATGTCGAATACCGCCACGACCACCGGCGGTTGGGATGGCACTGGCGCGGTGTATCCATGGACTGTTACCAGCACAGGTGGTGCAGGTAATATCAAACAAGTCACGCTCGCCAATCACGGAGCCGGAAACATCTGCGGCGTGCAGTTTGACAAAGGCACCACCAGCGCGACGGCGACCATGATTCATACGACTAATCCGATCAACGCGATCGGCACGGCGGGCACTCTCCAGTTTTGGGCAGGCACCGCGAATCTCGGGGCGGGACAGGGTTGGAGTCTCCAACTTGCCACTGATGCTACGGGCACGAGCTGGATCACGAGGCTGGCTGAATCCGAGGGCAGCAATCACGCCATCCAACTGTATACCTACACTCTGCTGCCCGCCGAACGCGTGGGCAGTCTGCGGATGCGCTTCCAGTTCATCGGCAACAACACGGGCGGCCCGACCGGCCCCAAGACCTATCTTGACGACATAACCCTCGTCACCACCACCGGCACGCCGCCCGTGAGCACGACCATGTATGACGACGGCCTCCACGGCGACGGACTCGCGGGAGATGGCACGTATGGCGCGGCGATCCCCGTGCAGGCCGCAGGCAAAGTGATCACCTACACCCTAAGTGTGACCGACAGCAACGGGAGCACTACCAGCTCCACCACAGCAGGCACCTACACCGTGAGTGCCGTCACTCCGGTTAGTTTTAATGCCACCATCACACAAATTCCTGGAGGCAACATCACCATCACCTGGCCCACGCAGTCCGGCCTCAGCTACAGTGTGCAGTGGTCGCCTGATCTAGCGCAATGGTTTGACATACCCGTCGGCCAAGTCGGCACCTGGACCGACACCACCGCCAGCACCACTTCGCGCAGATTTTACCGCGTCAGCCGATAAGAACTGGCCAACACCGGTGAAGTTTAGCGCGAAGCTGGATCAGGCGTCAGTAAATTCTAGATCGCGAAAGCGGCGTCTCTCCCCATCGCGGCGAATATCAACCAGCGCCTAGTCCACGCACTTTTCCCGATCCGTTACGCCGGTTTGTCGCCGACGTAGATGACGTAGGCGGAGCGTTTGGCGGTTGCGAAGAGGCGGGCGGGGACGGCCTTGGCGGTGAACCCCGCGGTGCGCAGGCGGGCCTCGAAGGTATGATCGGGGGCGGCGGACCAGATGGCGAGGCGACCGCCGGGACGGAGGCGGGATTTTAAGGTCGCGAGTCCGGTCGGGCCGTAGAGGCGGACGTTGCCGGCGCGCACCATGGGGACGGGGCCGTTATCCACGTCGAGCAGGATGGCGTCGTAGCTGGCGGGCCGGGCGCGTGCGATGGTGGTGACCACATCGCCTAGGCGCACTTGCACGCGCGGGTCGGCGAGCAGTTTGCCGTTCAGCGCCGCCATGTGGGTGCGGTTCCACTCCACGACCTCGGACATGAGTTCACCGACCTCGACAACGGCCTTGGGGCCGGCTTTGGCGAGCACGGCCTTGAGGGTGTAGCCGAGTCCCAGGCCTCCAATCAGCACGCGTCCTGCGGGGTGGGCGGCAAGCGGTTCGCCGGCGAGTTCGCCGAGCAGAATCTCAGACGCACTGGTGACGGAGTGCATCAGGTCTTGTCCGTCCAGCCGGATACAAAAGCTCCCGTCGTGTTCGTGCAGGGTCAGGCGCGCGCCGTCGGGCGTGCGGGTTTCGGCGAGGAGGACGGTGGGTTTCAAAAGGGTGGGGGAGCGGTCGGTTTAGCTGGCGGGCAATCAACTGCCGGCACCGCGCAGGCCTAAACTGAAGGCGCCGCCGGCCACCAGCGGTAGAGGAAGAAGTAAACCAGCACTCCGGTAACGCTCACGTAGAGCCAGATCGGGAAAACCACGCGGGCCCATTTTTTGTGACGTTCAAACTGACCGCAGAACGCGAGCGCAAAGGTGCGGGGCACGAGGTAGGCGATCGCCATGGCCAGTAGCACGTGGGTGATCAGCATCACGTAGTAGACCGTGCGGATCGGGCCTTCGCCGCCGAATTGGGTATGGACCGCCTCGCCCGCGCCGGCGGCCAGGCCTTTGAGGATCTTGTGGGTCAGGTAGCCAATGAGGAAAACGGCGGAGACCACGCCGGCGGAGAGCATCGAAGCGCGGTGGGCGATTTTGTTACCGGTGCGGATAAAAACGTAACCGCTAGCGATGAGCAGCGTGGCGAGCGCGTTGAGGGCGGCGTTGAGGGCCGGGATATCGTTGAGCGTCATATCAGGGGACGAAGTAGAGCCGGTCGATCACCAGTGCGCCCAGTTGCAGGGGCAGCCAGGCGATGGAGCAGAGGAAAAGTTTGCGGGCGCTGGCGTCGCGTCCAGCGGGACGAAGAAAGGCGAAGGCGCGTGCGAGGAACCACGCGCCAAGGGCGGCGGTGACCACTGCATAGCCGACGGTCGTGAGTCCTAACACGTTGGGCAAAAGACAAAGCGCAACGACGGCGATGGTGTTGACCAACGACCAGCGGGCCACGCGTGCCCCGTCTGGATCACGGGTGGTCAACATGGGAAAATTCACCTTCGCGTAGTCCTGCCGATAGGTCCAGGCGATGGCCATAAAGTGTGGTATTTGCCACGTGGTGAGGATGCCAAAAAGGATCCAGCCCAACGCGCCGACGTGGATGCGACCCCCCTCGGCAGCCGCCCAGCCGATAAGAGGCGGGAAGGCCCCCGCAATCGCGCCGATCTCGGTAGCCCAGGGGGACTCGCGTTTGGCCGGAGTATAGAGCGCGAGGTAGCTCACCACGGTGGCGAGGGCGAAGAACGCGGCTAGCCCGTTGACTTGGGCGAAGATGCAGCCGAGGCCAAAGGCGGTGAGGCCCCAACCGAGCACGAACGCGTTGCCACCGGGCAAACGACCGGAAGGCAGGGGGCGGTCGGCGGTGCGGGCCATGCGCGCATCGGTATCCGATTCCATCCATTGGTTCACCGCAGCGACGCCACCGGCGCAGGCGCAGGTGCCGACGCAGAGAAAGGCAAATTCCCGCGCGTGCCAACCGGGCCGGGCGGCAGCGTAGCCGACCAGCGTGGTGAGCACCGAGAGCAGGCTAAGCCTCGGCTTGGTTAAATCCAGCAGGTCACGCCAGGACGAGGCTGAGGCTGTGGCGACAGGTGCGGCTGACGTCGTGGGCTCGGTGGCGCTCATGCGGCAGCTGGGGTGTAATCGACTTGTTCGCGGTGCAGCACCCACGTGATCAGAAAGGTCGTGACTAGCAGCGAGGCACCGATGATCACGTGCCAAGTGGCGTAGTAAGGGCTGCGCCCGCTTAGCACGGTGGCAGCGCCTAGAAAGACTTGGAGCGCGAGGAGAAACAGCAACGCGCCGGCGCCCAGCCGCATTGCCCCGGGGGCGGCCCGGCTCAGCCAAATCGAGCTGGCGAGGCCAATCAGGGCGAGCGTGAGCACGGCGGCCATGACGCGGTGGGCAAACTGGATGCCGACGGCAAAACTCCATACCGAGGGCAGCAGGTTTCCCTCGGGGGTGCTGTGCGGGAAGGTCGGGATGGCCATGCCGGCAAAACTGTGGCGCATCACGGCGGCGATGGCGAGCTGGGTGAAAAGCAGTCCCAGACAAAGGAGTGCATAGCGGCGCAAGCCGGGGGGCGTCGCGGCCCGCAGGCCCGCCCGGCGCTCGATCCATGGACGTGAGCTGGCCACGGCAATGGCAGCGATGGTGCAGAGAAAGAGCTGGGCCAGGCAGGCGTGGCCCATGGCGAAGAGTCGGCCGACGCTGGTATTCACCATTTCCACATGCAGGTGGTCGAGGAGCACACGCAGGCCGCCGACGAAGGCCTGCAGAAATACCAGCGCGAGGGCGGCCCAGCCGAGTCGCCGCAACCAAGCGCGGGCTTCACGAAGATGCAGCCAGAGGGCGAGGACCACGCAAAGAATGGTCATCACGCCGGCGGTCAGGCGGTGGCCGTGCTCCGCCAGCATGTCCTGATCGTGCAGCCAGCCGGTGGGGTTGAGGGAACCATTTGAGAGGGGCCAGTCCGGGAAGACCATGCCCGCGCCGATGCTGGTGGTGAAAGCCCCCTTGTAGATAATGAAGAAAATCCAGATGAACGCGCCCCAGGCAAAGGTGCCTAGTGCGGGTTGGAAGGACGGGCTGCGGTCACCGTTGGCGGAGGACTTTTGTTTGGCTTCTGAGGTGGTGGGCACGGCGGTTTAGAATAATGAGGCTGGTCGCGGGCGAAGGTATGGAGCGGTTCGGCACGCGGAAGGAAAGAGGGAACCTAGAATCCGCAATCCCTTTGACAAACGTTTCCCTCGGGCGGAACGGTGGGCGGATGAACGCATGGACCCCTTTAGCCCGGCCCGCGCTCCTGCTCGCCTTGCTTGCGACTGGCGGCACGACGGGTTGCCAACCCCGATCGGACGTTGCTCGCCCCGTGGCCTCAGCCAAGACGACCACGGCTAACCGCGTCTTAACTGGTCGGGTGGTGAGCGTGCTGAAGGAACGCGCCAGCCTCTTGATCGACCACGATGAGATCCCGGGCTTCATGCCGCGCATGACCATGGAGTTTTTGGTCGGGCCGGGAGATCTCGCCTTGGCTCGCGAGGGTGCCGCGCTCCGCGCCACTTTGATGGATGAAGGGGCGGGTCGCTTTCGACTCGAAGGGGTCTGGTGGGTAGATTCAGTGAAAGACGCGGCGGTTGGGCAGGCTTCCTCCAAGCTGCGCGAAGACACCAATATCCGTGGACGTGCCGCCTACCGCGAGGTGGGCGAAAACTTGCCTGACTTCGCCCTGTATGACCAGCGGGGCGAGGTCGTCGACGCTGGCCGGTGGCGGGGAAAGCAGATCCTGCTCAACTTTATTTTTACCCGTTGTCCGGTGGCGACCATGTGTCCGGCCTCCACCGCCCGGATGATGGAGACCCAGGCCAAGGCCAAGGCCGCCGGTGTGTTGAACCTGGAACTGATTTCCATCACTTTGGATCCTGAATACGACACACCGGGGGTTTTGCGCGAATACGCCGAGGTGCGAGGTATCGACACCACCAACTTCTCTTTTTTAACGGGCCCGGAGGGTGCGATCAAAGATCTCTTTAAGCAGTTCGGTATTCTGACTGAAATGAAGGGCGGCGTGCTCACCCATACTCTGGCAACCCTTTTGATTAACGATCAGGGCCGCATCGTCTGGCGGGCGGACGGATCCGTTTGGACGGCCGATGAGTTTGTGGAGCGGATGAAGCGCTGATGAACGCCGTTCCACCAGTCCGTCCTCGCGTCAACTGGCGTGCTGTCGCGGCGCTCACGGCCGGAGCGCTGGTCTTGTATCTCGGGTTCCGAGCGCTACCCACTGGGACTAATCTTAACCACATGGATTTCCGGGTGGCGGGGACTAATGCGTTGGAAATGTGTGACCCCACGCGTCCACAGTTTATACCGGTTGTGGCCTCGCGTTCGCCGGTCAGTCTGACGCTGCGCCCCCTTGCTGGTTCGCTCTCACCCACTGCAGGTCAGACTACGCGTTTCGTGCTCAGCCTCGCCACCGCAGGGGGATTGCCCATCGGGCCGGTCGATCTGTTGACTGTGCACACGCGTAAGCTGCATTTACTGGTCATTGATCCTACCCTTCGTGACTATCAGCACATTCACCCGGTGGCGGGGCGCGTTCCGGGTGAGTGGGAATTTGAGCATACCCCTGCCTTAACGGGGGTTTATCGGATTTTCGCAGACTTCACGCCCGTCGTTACCGGGCGTGGTTTGTATGCTTTTGCCGATTTTACCGCCAGCGGTAGCACTGTGCCGGAGCAGGCGGTTGCAGCCTCTCCGTCGGGTGCGGAACGCTCCATCGGTCCCTGGCTTTTTCGACTGGCAACTGAGGACGGGGGAGCGGTTCGAGCCGGGGTGGCGTCCACCCTGATTTTTTCCGGCCGAGAGCAAGACGGCGGGGAGGTGCCCTTGACGATCGTTATGGATGCCTACGCCCATCTGGTGGCTTTTGATAAGGACCGCAGTGGTTTCGCCCACCTGCATCCAAGGGCGGCTAAGCCGGGCGACACTATGGTAGCCGCCCCGGATCGGCATGCTCCCGTGCTGCGCTTTGATCTTACGATTCCTCGTCCAGGAGCTTATATCATTTGGGCTCAGGTAAATCTGCAGAATCACGAGCACTTTTTACCGTTTTCGATTACGGTCCTGCCCTGAGGCCTTAGTGACCGGGCGGGGGGCGCAGGTGAGCTAGCTCGGCGCAGATTCGCTGCCTAGTCTTACCTCGCCAGCACGGTCTCTACGGCGGCCAGCAATAGGGCCCCGCCAAAGGGTTTTGTTAACGCGTAATCTGCGCCCAAAAGTGTGGCGGTTTGCAGGTAGCTCGTGTCGCGCAGGCGACCGCCGCCGGACATAACGATGATCTTTAGGTTTGGGCAAGCCGAGCGGACCCGCTGGATCAACTCCATGCCTTCGGTCTCGGGCATAACGATATCGGTAACAACCAAATCGACTGTGTTTTGTTCGAGATAACGCAATCCCTCCCGGCCATCGCAGGCCGAGGCGACAGTGTGGCCGACCCTTTCCAACGCTAGGCTTAATACTTCCCGGACAGTTTCGTCGTCGTCGATGAGCAGTATTTTAGGCACCGTGGTTTAAGTCGGCCCAAGTGCGTTAAAGTTTAATTTTATTTTACGATTTTCTGTAAGCTTCCACATCGTTTGGGTTTCTGGGTTTTAGTTAAATTCGGCAGGGGTGTAATCGCCGCAAAAACAGGACTCAGATCGGTGCCTACTGGTCGGTCGTTCGCACAGGCCTACCTATTTTAGTCTAGCCCTAAGCTGATTCGGAAGGAAGTAGCGGCCGTATAAGTAATGTAAAACATTACATAAAATATATTTATATACTTTAATTTGTGAATTTAACTCTGTGTTCGCCTTCTGTTTTCCCAAGCGGCAAGCACTGCTGGGTAACGCACTGGCATTGGTCGGAGGGCGCGGCGCCACTCCCCGCTTGCCAGTCTCTGCCTCGACGAGTGTGCTGCCCATTTTTCCACCTTCGCCGATGACCTCCGCGCAAATCCGCCAGTCTTTCCTCGATTTCTTCCACGCGCAGCAGCACACGATCGTTCCCTCGTCGTCGCTCCTGCCGGACTCCCCCGGATTGCTGTTTACCAATGCCGGCATGAACCAATTCGTGCCTATCTTTCTTGGCGATAAACAGGCCGATGTCTCCAAGTGGGCCGGCGCTCGCCCCGCTGCCGATACCCGCGCCGCCGACACCCAGAAATGCATCCGCGCCGGTGGTAAACACAACGACCTCGAGGACGTCGGCTATGACACCTACCACCACACTCTCTTCGAGATGCTGGGCAACTGGTCCTTCGGCGACTACTTTAAGAAAGAATCCCTCACTTGGGGCTGGCACCTGCTCACCAAGGTCTGGGGCATCCCGGCCAAGCGCCTCTTCGCCACCGTTTATGCCCCCAAGCCGGGCGACCCTTCCGAGTTCGACCACGAGGCCGCTGCCATTTGGACGGCGCTATTTCGCGCCGAGGGTCTCGATCCCGCCATCCACATCGTCCATGGCAACCGAAAGGACAATTTCTGGCAGATGGGCGACACCGGCCCCTGTGGACCCTGCTCGGAAATTCATTTTAACCTGCTCCCCTCCGACGACGAGGCCGAGGGCCGCAAGGGCGTAAACTCCTCCAGCCCTCGCTGCATCGAGATCTGGAATCACGTTTTTATCCAGTTCAATGCCAACGCTGACGGCACCTTTTCCCCCCTCGCCGCCAAGCACGTGGACACCGGCATGGGCTTCGAGCGCGTCGCCGGCATCCACGCGAACACCAAGGGTTTCACCGATTTCTCCGCCGAGCCCTCGAACTACGCCGCTGACGTCTTTGCGCCCCTTTTCATCAGGATCGCCGAACTTGCGCCCGGCAAAGTCTACACCGGCACCGTCCCCACCAAACGCGAAGGCCTGAGCGAACAGGAAAACATCGACGTCGCCTACCGCGTGCTGGCCGACCACGCCCGCACCGTCAGCCTCTCGATTGCCGATGGCATCATGCCGGGTAACGAAGGCCGGAATTACGTTATCCGTCGCATCCTTCGGCGTGGGATTCTTTACGGCACCAAGCTCGGCCTCAAACCCGGTTTCTTCGAGCAACTCGTTGCCCCTGTGGTCGAGAGCCTCGGCTCGGTCTTCCCCGAGGTAAAGGAGCGCCAGGACATCATCCGCCGCGTGATCAAGAGCGAGGAGGAGAGTTTCGGCCGCACCCTCGATCGCGGTCTCGCTATTTTCAACAAAGCCGCCGTTGGCGCGTCCGTGATCTCCGGCGCCCTCGCCTTCGAGCTTTACGATACCTACGGTTTCCCTCTCGACATGACTCAGCTGCTCGCTACCGAGCGAGGTCTCACGGTGGACACCGCCGAGTTCGAGCGCCTGATGGACCAGCAACGTGCCCGCGGGCAGGCTTCTACTAAAAAAGTCATCGTGGTCGCCGCCACCGAGGGCGCCGAGGCCGCCGAGGCCAGGCCCACGCCCTTCATCGGCTATGTGATTGGCAAATCACAGTCCTACGCCGTTACCGTCACCGAGGTCGTCCGTTCCGGCGACGATACCTACCTCGTGTTTAATGAAACTCCCTTCTACGCCGAGATGGGCGGGCAGTTGGGCGATTGCGGCGTGCTCCTCGCGCAGGGCCAGGCCGTGCAGATTGGTGATACCATCAAGGACAAAGCCGGTCGCCACCTACACCAAGTTTCCAACCTCGACGGCCGTCTCCTGCCGTCGGCCCCCCGCGGTGCCGTGCCTGTCACCGCCGCCTTCCTCGATTCGCTCGTCGGAACGTTGGTCGAAGCCGGCGTAAACATGAATCACCGCCGTGCCATCCAGCGCCACCACACCGCCACGCATCTGCTGCATTTCGCCTTGCGCCGCGTCATTGGCGCGCACGTCCGCCAGGCCGGCTCGCTCAACGCCCCCGACCGCATGCGATTTGATTTCGCCCATTTCGAGGCGGTCACCCCAGCTCAGCTTCGCGAGATCGAGGGCATTGTAAACGCCCGCATTTTGGACAACGCCGAGGTCAAGGGCTATGAGACCGACTTTGACGCCAAGCCCAAGGGCACTTTGGCTTTTTTCGGCGAGAAATACGGTAAACGCGTGCGCGTGGTGGATATCGGTGGCTACAGCCGCGAACTATGCGGCGGCACCCATGTGAACACCACGGGTGAGATCGGTCTTTTCAAAATCGTCTCCGAAGGCGCGGTCGCCGCCGGCACCCGACGCCTCGAAGCCGTCTGCGGTCAGGCCGCCATTGATGCCGTCGCCGCCAGCGAGGCGCGCCTCCACGCCCTCGCCGAGCAGGTGGGCACCCCCCTTTCCCAACTGGAACAACGCTTCGCCGCACTGCTGGCCGAAAAAGCCGAGCAGGCCAAGAAACTCGCCGCGCTCGAAGCCGCTGCTGCGGCCGCCCAGGCCGCCAAGCTCGTCGCCGGTGCCACCTCTCGCGATGGCCTGCCTTTCATCTCCGCCGTGGTCACCTCGGACGGCGCCGAAGCCCTCCGTAACCTCGGCGCGCAAGTCCTTGGCTTGCTGGGCGATGGCGTGGTGCAGCTCGGCGCGGTGATCGGGGATAAGGCCAGCGTAGTCGCGCTGTGCAGCCCTGCCGCCATCAAAGCGGGCAAAAACGCGGGGAAGATCATCCAAACCCTCACCGCCCAGCTCGACGGTAAAGGTGGTGGCAAGCCCGACCTCGCGATGGGCGGCGGCAAGAACGCCTCCAAATTGGCCGAAGTGATGGCCGGATAGGGTTCTTTCGTCCCACCTAATTAGGTAAATTAATCCGCATCCGCGTAGGCCACTGGTGCATTTTTTTCAGTTTCCTAGGACTGTTTTCTTAGGTTTAGCGTGCGGCTTCAACCATGTGTGTTTAGTTTTTTTAAAGTCGGTAAATACTTTTCAAATACTACTATAGGGTTAATCCAAGCCCGAACCCTCCAAGGCCCTACATACTAGTTTATGATGGAAGCAAATATATCGAGATATGCTAACACGTTTGATAAAGATGATATTGTATCGATTGCCCCACATCTTACCAATATTAGTAAACCCCGACTAATGAAAAAAACGTCCTCCGGATTTACCCTGATAGAACTGCTTACGGTTATAGCCATCATCGGCATTCTGGCCGCTATAATCATACCAACAGTAAGCAAGGTTCGGTCATCCGCCAATGCCGCCAAATGCAAGTCTCAGATGAGAGAGATTGGGATGGCCACCCAACTCTACGCACAGGACAACAAGAGTGAAATGCCTTTCTATACCGCCAATAATCCATGGACCTTCTACATGGAGCGCTATTTTAATAATAATCGGCCGGCGAGCAATGTATATAGTAATACATCGGTGGTAACATGCCCTTCCGCATCGCTTCAACCTGTCGACCCGAGCCAAGGTTATTCGCGCACATACAGTGCCAATCCCTTCGTGATAGTGAAGCGCACTGGTTCAACAGATACCGTAACTCCAGCCTATAAAATAAATCGTATTTCCCGTCCAAGTCAGATCCTGCTTTTTGCTGACGGCATCCAAGTATCTACTACTTCGGGCAGTTGCCAATCAGCCTTGGTCGAGGTCGACGTTTGGAAAAATCAACCTGCGTTGCTCGCCAACGCCGACAACCCTATCGATATGAGTCCTGACGTGGACTCGATCGCCGGTGGCGCCGCAGTAACGGGTGGCCACATTCGTTTTCGTCATGCCGAAAAAGCCAATGTCGTTTTTACTGATGCCCATGTGGCTGCGTTTGCACAAAAAGAGCTAAAGCAACGTAATTTCGCTTCGAGTTATTAAGTTCCAAGCGATTAGCTTCTTGTCGAGTTGGCCAAAATCGGTAATGTGAAACGATGTTCAGAGCCCCCACGTTAGGCGATATCGCACAAGCGGCTAAAGTGTCGCGTTTCACGGTTTCCCTTGCTCTGCGTAACAGCCCAAGAGTTGCGTC
>RGVP01000140.1 GCA_010027235.1 bacterium | reverse complement strand
GTTGAAGGCGAAGACCTGTTTAGCGCCGGACTGAGCGCCGGATATCGTGCCAGGGACGCGCAGGACGCCGCTCCCAGTCAGGCTGAAAGTGCTTATGCCCAGACCGGCGGTATCGGCACCGATTTGCAGGGCGGTGGAGCCGGTGCCGGTGAGCGCGAGAGTGCCGCCGGACAAGGTGTAGGCGGGATTCTTGGTCGCGGAGGTGTCGTTGCCACCGAGGCTCAGGGTGGTCGCGGTGACCGCACCGCCGGACTGGGTGGCGGTGACGGTTTGGGCGCCGGCCTGGCTGGCACTGTTGGCCCCGCCGACGCGGAAGCCGAAGGTGGCTCCGGCGGTGAGGTCAACCGTGCCGCCGGTGACGGCGAAAGTCTGATTGGCAGTAGCGAGCTGGAAGCGGTCGGTGGCGGTGCAGGTGAACGCGCCGCCTTCGATGCGCAGGTTGGTCGCGGGCTGGTTGGAGGTGAGCGAGAGGTTGCCGTTGCGCAGGGTGACGTTGAGGCCGGCGATGCTGCTGGCGAAGGCGAGGCTGGCGGTAGGATTAGCATCCACAATCAGGGTCGCTCCGCTGACGCCGGTGACGGTAGCGAGGGTGTTCGCCGAAGCGGCGGGAAGGTTGGTCGAGTTCAGCGTCACGACGCCGGTGGCCTGGTTAAGCTGGAGGGTGCCGCCGGTGGCGGTGAGACGGCCGGCGATCGGCGTCGTGGCGTCGGTGCGGTTCGAGCGCAGGGTGCCGCCGGTCACGGTGAAGTCGCCCGTTCCGAGGGTGCCGTTGAGGCCGCCGGTGGAGGGCCCGAGGTGCAAGGTGGCG
Source organism: bacterium (assembly GCA_010027235.1). Classification (GTDB taxonomy): domain Bacteria; phylum Verrucomicrobiota; class Verrucomicrobiia; order Opitutales; family Opitutaceae; genus IMCC26134_A. The sequence goes on along the minus strand of RGVP01000140.1, from coordinate 5,430 downwards.
CCGCTCAGGGTGATCGGGCCGGAGAAGCCGTTGGTGGCGGTGAACACTACAGAGCCTGCGCCGGAGAGGGTGAGGGCGTGACCGGCGGCGTTGTCGGATATGACGCCATTCAGGTTGAGAACGCGACCCGTGGCGACCGTCCAGGTCTGGGGTGCGGCGAGCACGATCGGGGCGTTAACCGCAAAGGTCTGGGTGGCGGCGGACAGGTCGAGTCCACCCGAGCCGAGGGTAAGCGGGCCGGTGCCGGCGTTGATCGTGATGGCGGAGGAGGGAGCGAGGACTTGGACGCGGGCCACCGAAAGACCGGAGCCGATGGAGGCGACACCGTTGGTGTAGGTGCCGTTCCACGCCACGGTATCGAGGGCGGTGGGCATGCCAACGGGCGCCCAACTAGAAGACTGGTCGAGAGAGGTGGTGTTGTTCGCCTTGGTTACAGTAGAGGGCGTAGGGGTGCCCAAAGTCTCGACGCCGGAGACGGATTCGCCGGAGGCGTTACTGGCGGTGACAACGTAATAGTAGGCCGTGCCGCTCACCAGACCGGAGTCGGTGTAGGCGGTGCCGGTGAGGCCGGAGGCCACGACGGCGTAGGGCCCGCCTGGGACGGCGGCGCGCTTGACGGTGTAGGTGGCGGCGCCGGGGACAGCGGACCAAGCTAAGGAATTTGAGGCGAAGCCGGGGGTCACGACGAGGTCGGCGGGCGCGGCGGGAGGTGCAACCGCGACGACAACATTAAAGGTGGCGGTGCGGGTATTACCGGCGGCGTCGCTGGTCGAGACGACTACAGGGGTAGTGCCTACGGGGAAGGCGAAGCCCGAGGGCGGGTTGGCGACGGCGACCAAGGAAGATCCGTCGGAGGTGGTGGCCGTTGGGCTGAACGGGACCGAAGCGGTGTCGCCAGCGGCTACGACCGAGGCGTTTATCACCGTAGGCACGACTAGCGTAGGCGGCGTGGCTCCGTTGCGGGCAAAGCTGGCTACGCGAGTGCGACCGTCAGGCTGGGCGACGAGGCGGAAGACGTCGGCAGTGCCGTCGGGCAGGGTGATGGACAACACGCCGGTGGCGCGATCGTAAGCGGTGGAGGGTAAGGCCTCACCGGACTGGTGGGGGTAGAGCAGGACCTTGAAGTCGGGAGCGACGGTGGCCGTGCGGGTGATCTGGATACGGCGGGCAGCGACGGGGCCCTCGCCGAAGTCGAGCGGGGTGTTATCCAAGGTGATTGGAGTGGAGGCGGTCCCCTGCCCTTCCAGCACGCGGACGAGCAAGCGGGGACCAGAGGCGGCGTCGGGGGTGTGGTAAAGGACGGCTTGGGTCGGAGTGGCCGTGCCCTGAATCGCCATGTCTACGACGTTGTAGTTGGTTACGGTGTTGGCCGACCACGTGTAGGTGCGTGGCGAAGAGTCCTTCTGGATATCGTCGAGCACAAGCACGTAGGGGCGGCTACCGCGGATGGTCAGCACGCTCCGGAAGGCGCGTTCGACGGGGTTGAAGGGGGTGGCCTCGGCGCGGATGTAAGTATCGGCCCACGCGTTGTCCCCGATGTTTGCAGAAGGTAAAACAAAACCGGGATAGGCGAGGTCCTTCCAGCGGTAGGGCGTCTGGATGCTGCCGACGGGGACGTCGCCGGGGTTGTAGGAATAGCTCTGGTCCTTCCACGAATAGGTGTAAGCGGTTTTGGCGTCGCCGGCGAAGAGGGACAACAGGGGCTGGTCAATATTTTCTAGGAACTTTCCGGGCAAGGGCGGCCAGCTGATAACGGCGGGTTTGCCGGCGGCAGCGAGAGCCTGGAGGGAGGCGCTGCTCTGGCCCAGTCCGTCGATAAGCACGGTGGATTTTAGGTCGTTGGCGATGTAGTGGTAGCCTTGGCCGCCGATCCACTCGCGACCGAGGGCGAAAAGCGTGAAGTGGTTTCGCACGGCGTGGTTGTGGCCGAGGGCGAAGGCGTCGAAACGATTTTCAAAATCCACCTGCAGGGCGGAGTCGGACCAATCGGAGCGGGCGACGCCGAAGCCTCGCTGCGCGGAGAACAGATGGAGCGGGCGCGGGCTGGCGGCCACGGCGGCGGCGAAGCTGGTATTACCGGCCAACGGGGCGCGGCCCCAAATCGCCATGATAAGCGGTTGGCTGGCGGCGATGACGGAGTTGGCGGGAGCGAGGGCGTTACGCGTGACCCAGTCGATGAACGGATCCTCCGGATACGCGGCCTTGAGGATGGGATAGAGGGAGGTGTTGCCGTTGCCATTGCCCCAGCCCGCACCGTCATTCGCGCCATACATGCGGCCGGAACCGTCGGGAGCCATCTGGTAGAACATCTCCTGCGCGGACTGGGCGAAACGGGTGGTGGCTAGCAAATCCTCGTCGCGACGGGAAAGAGCATAGAGCGCGAGTGCAGCCGAGTGGGTGCCGAAGCCGAAGTAGCCGGGCCCCTCGCGATTAAATCCTTCGGGACCAACGCCCCACTTGGTAAAGAAAGTCTTTAGAGCTTGGCGATTAGTGGCGAGCGCGGAGGCGTCGTGGCCGGTTTCGCCCTCGATGGCGAGGGACGCGAGGATGATATGGTCGTGAAAGGTGCGCCAGTTGGTGGACAGCGAATAATCGGGCTCAGTCGCGCCCAGCGTGAGGCGGCCGGAAGTTTGCGCGGCAAGCAGACTGCGAATGGCGTAACGCTGATCCTCCGTCATCCAGTCGTAGAGGAGGTCATAGCAAAAACCAAGGTCACTGTAGGTGTCCTTATTGAAAGCGGTAGGCGTAGGTTGAGCGGCCCGGTCGGCGGGCCACCATGTGGCGTGATTGCGTGCAGCGGTAGCTACCGCGGTGGCTAGTTCGCGCAGGCGGGGTGCGGCGGTATCTCGATCCAGCCAAGCGAGGTAACTGGCGGCGGCGAGGTTTCCGTAGAGACCGGCATTCGCGGTGCCGATCATGGCGTCGTTCGGCGCGATCTGAGCCTGGGTGAGGGCCTGGGTATTATAGGCGGTGTTACCGGCCTTCAACTGGATATAGGCGATGCCGAGGGCGGTGGCGGGGTTGTCGATCGTTGCGGCAACGCTGGCGATCAGGGCGGTCCGACCGGCGGAAGCGATAGGGTCGTTTAAGGCCGCGGCTCGAAGAGCGGGGTGATCAGCGTCGGTGAAGAAGATACGAGGGTGTTCATAGGGGGCCGGGGTGGCGGAGCGGATGACCACTCCCGAAGGCACGGGGATGGAGGAGTTTGCGGCGATGGCGTTTAGCCAGAGATCATCGCTGGTAAAAAGGGAGCCGTCGGAAACCGTAACCCGGACACGATAGACTCCGGGAGCCCCGACCATCACGGTGGTGGAAGCGGCCGAGGGATTAGCGAAGGTTGCCGTTCCCGGGCCGCTTACGAGGGTCCAGGAGTAAGAAAGCAAACCTGGCGAGGCGGGCAGAGCATCATCAGTCGCCTGGGCGACGACGGGAGTGGAATTGGCGCCGCCGGCGATCCAAGCGATCGCGGGGCGGGCGGACACGGCGTGCACAACGGGGGCGAGGTTAGATGCAACCGTGATGGTGACCTGAGCGGTGCCAGTGAGCGCGCCATCCGAGGCGGCGAGTTGGAAGACATAGACACCCGTCACGCCAGCGGGAAGGGTGACGGTGGTGGAGGCGGCGGAGGCTGCAGCGAAGGTGGCGGTGCCGGGACCGGAAATCTGGGTCCAAGCGTAGCTCAGCGGGGAAAGGCCCGGCAGGCCGTCGTCGGTCGCGGCGCCGCTCAGGCTAACGGCAGCAGACGCAGGACCGACGAGAGGCGTGGGTGTTGAGACGAACACGGTCGGGGCGGTGTTATTAACCACGTTGACCGTGAGATCGGCGGTTGAACTGAGCGAGCCGTCCGATGCGGTGAAGCGTAGGACGTAGGAGCCGAGGGCAGAAAAGGTAGCGTTGGTGACGAGGGCGGTAGGGGTAGCGAAGGTCACAGTGCCTGGGCCGCTGACCTTCGACCAAGTGCGGGTTAATGATGCGGGAGCGGGCAGGCCGTCGTCGGTCGCGGTGGCGACCAAGGTGGTCTGCGTGGACGGAGACACGACGGTGGCGGAGCTGGCGGCGGCGGTGACATTCGGAGCGTAGTTGGAGACAGCGGCGGCAGAATAGAGCTGGGTGATCTCGGCGGCGCCGAGTGCCCGGTCGAACACGGCAAACTGGTCGAGGCGCCCGCGGAGGGGGTTGTTGGCCGTGGAGGAGCTGGTATTGCGCGCCCCAAGGATGAAGTTGGAGGTGCCACCGCTGAAGCTGGCCTGAATGGGCTGCGACTGGGTCACGGCGAGAGCGCCGTCGAGGTAAAGCTTAGCGTTCGCGGTGGACCGGGTGAAATCGAGCGTGGCAACTAAGTGGTGCCAGGCGCCATCGAGCACGCGGGGTGAGGCAAGCGTAAACTGGGGGATGTTGACGTCATTACCGAAACGGAAATCGATCCGCCCGTTACCGGACGAGTCGGCGGTTAGGACATCTAGGCAGTTAGCCAGACCGAGCACTCGCAGGTAATTGTCGGCGTTGCTCCGCCAAGTGAAGTTGATCCAGAAACCGACGGAGAGACCGCGGGTGGCGGTGATGTCACCTAGGGACTGGATCCCGGGGTTGGACGCGACGCGAATAAATGATCCGCTGCCGGCGAAATTCCAGGCATTGCCCGCGGCGATATTCGGACCTGCGACCAGCGCCGGCGAGGCGGAGCCTATCAGGGTGCCTACCGTGCGACCGGTGGCGTCGGGCACGGCTCCGTTGGCGGCGGGCGCAGCGGAATTCAGCTCGTAAATAAATGCGGCCGGCGAAGACCAGACCGAGGCGACAGCTAGGCGGGCAGGCAAGCTGGGAGTAGACCCTGCGGTATTGGTCACGACCACGTCGTAGAGACCGGCTTGGGCGGTCTGCGCGGCGGCGAGACTATACGTAGCGGAGGTAGCTCCGGGGATCGCGACGCCGTCCTTTCGCCATTGATACGTGAGACTGGAACCGGTGGCGGAAACGGTGAAGCTAGCAGTTGTCCCGGCGGCGACGGATAGCGAAGCAGGGGCGGATACAATCTCGGGCGGCGAGGGCAACACGCGAGTGAGCACCACCGTATTTCCCGACTGGGAGACGCGGAAAAGCGTTACGCCATCGGCGGCAAGAAGGGTGTCGCCGAAGGCGACGTTGTTAAAGGCGCCGGAAAGGGTGCCGGTGGACGAAATAATGGTGAAGGTGGAGCCAAGCGCTGGACTAAAGCCGGGCAAGAGCGAGACGGTGAGATTACCGACTAGGGTGGTGGTTCCGGAAACGGACAGTTGATCATAGGCGTCGGTGTTCTGGAAGGCGGTGCCCGGGGAAGTGCCGCCGAGGTCGATCGCGAGGGTGGCGCTGGCGCCGAGCGAGTAGGCGCCAGTGATGGCGGTGCGGCCGGCGGAGCCGATGTCGCCGGGCGCGAGGGTGCCGCCGGTCTGG
>RGVP01000139.1 GCA_010027235.1 bacterium | reverse complement strand
TTCTTCATACGACCTCCACAATGTCAAAAAATAATAGACCTTGTGGTGTCCGTTTTTAGGGGACCAGATCAGATAGGGATAGACCTTGTGCTGTGGATGACGCTCGCTGGTACCCGGCTGCGGGCATAGTGCCTGGATACCCATGCGCTTCATCAGCGTGCACAAGTGACGTCGACCCACGTGGATGCTTTGCCGTGCTAAGACCCGCCGCAGCATCCGAGCGCCCATAAAGGGATATTCCAAGTGCAGCTTATCGATTCGGCGCATGAGCGCCAAGTCAGCATCGCTGATGGGCCGCGGCCGGTAATAGACCGCGCCACGGCTGATATCGAGCAGCTTGGCCTGACGCGCCACGCTCAGTGGATGTTCACGGTCGATCATCGCTTTGCGCTCAGCAATCCCGCCTTGGTGAGCGCGCTTTCTAAAAAATCGTTCTCCAGCGCCAACTGGCCGATCTTGGCATGCAGCGGGGCCAGATTCACCGGTTCAGGTGCAGCGCCCGAGCCGAACACGCCCGCCGCTCCATCGAGCAGTTGACGCTTCCAGTCATTGATCTGCGTGGGGTGCAGTTCGAATTCCTTGCAAAGCTCGGCCATGGTCTTGTCCTCGCGCAGCGCCGCCAGCGCCACCTTGGCCTTAAAAGCAGGACTGTGAGAGCGGCGGCTGCGCCGCCCTGACGACTTTTTGTTCATCGCAAAACTCCTTTTCGCGGGCCCGACCGGTCCCGACAGTCTTCTCAAGCCCTTGCATGTGGTCAGCGATCATTTCTTGCGCTCTTTCTTTTCAGTTCGGGCATGCGGCGACTTGGCAAGATGTTCCAACGCCGTCAGCCGTTCGAACTCCTCCATCGCAAGCACCACCACAACGGGGCGGCCATGTTTGGACACCGCGACCGGCGCGGACCGGGCAAGGTCGATCAATTGACCGAAGCCGTATTTCGCATCTTTTGCTGTCAGGGTCTTCATTTCCTTCCCTTTTTCACGGATTGTAGTATTGGCCAATATGGCCAAATAATCAATCTTTCCCTGCTCGCTGGCCGGGCAATGAAGATCGGTGCCGGCGGCGCTCGGGCATTTTTGCGAAACGGGTTCGGCGGGCCGGCCAATACCGCAAAGCGTTTCTCCATTTCGCACGCGCAAAAATTCGCGGCGGCGCACGCATCGCGGCCGACGGACCGTAGAGATTTATCCCCCCTCCCCCCGGGTTGGTGCGGTGCAGGCGGCCGAGGGCGCGCTCGCGCTCCTGCGGGGTTGTTCAGCCCGCCACCGTGCCCAGACGCATCTCCTTGAGGCGCAGCAGCATGGAGAGCATCCGTTCGAGCTTGCGGTCCAGATGGACCTCGTAGCGGCCCAGTCGCTCCAACTTGTGCACATCCAGTGATTCGCCGAACGCCTGTTCCCGAATCAGCGGACGGTTGGCCAGTTCCTTCTTGCGGTTCTCGAACCACGGCAGGACCTCGCCCTCGATGAACTGCCGCAGGCCCTCGCGATCCGGGGTGGCGGGTTCCTCGCCCTCGTCCAGTTCCTCCGGTTCCCGCGCCAGCCGGTCGGACCACCATTCCTGCGTGTCCTCCCGCAGAACGGCGAGCGCAGCCTCGTAGGCGTCGCCCCGCTTGCAGCCGAGAATCTTGAGGGCTTGGCGCGTCACGGCCTCGTCGTCCTGCATGTCCCGAATGTCGTCCTCGGTGTCGGTCGCGGTGGCGCGGATCGCATCCACGACGCGCTCGGACTGCTCGGCTGCATCCAGATGCACGAGGGCGGCCTTTACCGTTTCGCGGTAGGGTTTGAGCGTGTCCTCAAGACCGCGACGGTGCGCGGCGGCCTCGGCAAGACGCAGGCGGCGCTTGCGCCAGATTATGCCGGCCAACTCCTCGACCAAATGCTCCTCGGTGGGTCCCTGTGGCGCGTGTTCCGCCGCGAGGGCGGACACCACGGCGCGGTATTCCTGCTCATCCTCCCACGGCAGCACGGTGTAGCGTGACAGCACGCCGTGGCGCAGTGCGTTGAAGCGGGTGATGTCGGTAGGCACAATCGCCAGCGGCAGGTCAGGTTTGGTATCGGTCATCATCAGAATCTCCTTTTGGGTCGTCGGTTGTCGATCTGGGCGATCAATCGTTCTGCGCGGATAGCAAAGGCTTCGTCGGCGAGCATCTCAGCGTCGAAACACTCGTCGCGCAGGCGCTCGTAGGTTCGCCACCACATGCCTTTGGGCTTGGGTGGAAATGGCGCGGCCATGCCGGGATCACCGCCCAAGCGTTGCTTGATCTTGTTGGCGCGGCGCAGGGTCCGGTCCCACTGGCCTTCGCTCTGGCTGGCATGGGCGAGGCGATAGCAGTGCCGGCACAGGAAATAGCGCCCCGGGCCGTGCAGCTTGGCCACGCGCCGACCGCAAGCGATGCCGTTGACGAAGCCGGGACAGATGAAATACGGACGCGCACCGCCGAAGCGGCAAGGCACGCGGACGATTCGCACCGGCTCCTCTATGCTTTCCCACTCACCGCCAGCGACGCGCACCCGATAGGAAAGATGCAGTCGGTCCGGTTCCGCGCGAAGATTGATGGAGGCGACCTTTTCGCCGTCTTGGGTCCATTGCCAGCCGCGTGTCCAGCCGGGCGTGAGGCATCCGGCCTTGTGCAGCCGGTTCACGTCGATCGAGCGCGAATACTCCACCTTGTCGCGCCCGGAGCCGCTTGGCCGTCCTGATCCGAAGCCACCCATCATGCGCTCCCGTTTTTACCGAAATCGTCTGCGAACTTGGCCGGAATGCTGATGCCCATCGCCACCAGCGCCGACACAGCTTTTGCCCGATGCGCCTGATGCCATGCCCGCGAACACTTCTGATGCAGCCATGTATGTCCGGGGTCTTTCGTCGAGTAGCCGGTGAGATACGGCAACAACATGCCCTTGGACTGGCCACAGTGGTCGCAGCGCCCCGATGGCGATCGTGCAGGATGGCGGTGCAGCCATTCGCCGACGCAGCAGGAAAACGCCCGCGCTTCGGCCTGATCGCGTGGCAGGCCGCCATCGAACTCCGCGATCCCGGCACGCTCCTCAAAAAACTCCCGCCAGTCCTCGCCCGACCAGCCGTCATTCCCCGGACGAAGCAGGGTCATGATGTCGGCCTTGTGCCGCGCCAAGAGGTCGAGCACCTCGGCTGGCGGTGGCGCGGACGCTTCCAACAGAAGGGCCTCGCGGTCGATCCTGACTCGTATGCCAGCGGCGCGGGCCTGCGTCAGGGCTTGGGCCGCGCTCATAACCGGGCACTCCATGCGGTATTGGTAGTTTCTTTTAGCGCAGATTGCGGCGGGCGATCTGCGTCCGCACCGTCCGCACCGTTCTTGGCTTGGCTTTTCAACGGCTTGGCGTGGATGATCGGATTGCGGTCGTAGTCGCTACCGTCTGCATGCCAGCCTACCGTCCTCACATCACCCGGCGCGAAGGCGTCGATGGCACTAGCTTTTTCCATGGGCGCGGATGATACGGACGGTGTGGACGGTCGTATTCCCTCGTTTTCTGGCACGGAATCGATGGTGATGGTAATGGTGCGGGTCCTTGCACGCCCTTCGCGCCCGAAGCTGATTTCGATGCCGATCTTGCGTAGGAAGGTTGCCGCCCGGCGCAGCCGGCCCGAGAGGGCCCGGGGACTATCGGGCCAGGTCTTAGACTTCACGCCCCGTTCGCCCACCACCTCGCTTAGGGCGCCCAGAAGGTCCGAGGCTTTCCCCGTCCACACCGTCCGCGTTGCCATCACGGCACGCACGGCGGCAGCAATTGGGTCTGAATCGATGACGCCTTCGACGGCCTCGTCACGGTTGCCGCAGTACGCCCGCCAGAAGGTTCCGGCTGGCCACAGGGCAGTCTCGCAGGCCGTCGCCCACAACGCGAAATCCGCCATGCGCGGGAGCTTTTCCAGATGCGTATCCGGTAGCCGCTTGATGCCTTCCACCACCGCATCGAGCAGCACACCAAGCAGTCGCGGGCGCTCGGCCTCGAACGCCGCCCACAGTTCCGCCTCGGGCCGACGGTTCTCCTCCGGGATGGGTTCGAGCGTCAGGAACACTGCCCGGTCGGCAAGGTCGGGCCGCGTCACGATCTCCTCGATGCCGTTGAGGATCACCGGCCGCGCCGCGTCGAACAGCACCTCGTCCTGATCGGAGTAAAGCTGGCGCACTGCAAAGCCTCCGCCTGTCGCAAGCCGGCACAAGGTGTCGGAGATCCATGCCGGCAGGCCAGATACGTTGTCGAACGCCAGTACATGGCCGTTGTTGGCAGCAATGAACAGATCGCGGTCCTCGCGGGGTAAGGCACGCAACGGTGCAGTGTTCGGATCGAGCAACGAGCGCAGGATCGCTGAGAACGTGGACTTGGCCGATCCCTGCTCGCCCGAAAGCACGATCACCGGATAGGGGCCGCGATTGCGTAGCACCGCCAGCGCCCATGCCACCACCAGCACGAAGTCAGCGTCGGACTGGACGTTGAGAAATGACCTCAATGTCTCTATCGATCCACCATTGACTGGAGCCGGCAAAGCCTGCATCCCGGCGGCGCGACGAAAGCGGACCGGCGGGTTGTCGATAACACGCCATCCGGCGGCGTCAATTTCTACCGCTTGCCAAGTATCATCACCAAGGTCGAGATAGAGTTTGCCGTCCAACCCACCGACGCGAATGTGGACGATGCGCTCCGGTGCGTCGAAGTGCGCCTTGGCCTCGATCACATTGAGCGCAGATTGAAGCGCCTCGGAACTGGGGGCGCCCTGCGTGGCCTCGAAGAACCGGCGCGCTAGCCATCGTCTAAATCCCTTGGCGCGGATCGGCCATGTCTCGCGGTGGCCGTTTAAGTCGAGGTCCGCGTAGCCGGTGCCATCGGGCGTCTGGAACAGTTCCGCCGTTTGCGCGAGGTCAATCAGGATGTCGGCCTGCGTCGGACCTCGCCCCCCAGTGTCGCCACTCTCCTCAGCGATGGCCTCATCAAGTGCTGTCACCCGGCACCCGGCCTTCTTCAATTGCGCCCGCAGCGCTTCGAATGCGGCCCGGTTATCCTTCTTCAGTGCGGCAAGCCGCTCCAGCACTTCGGGTTCAAACGGGGAGCCGGGATCGGTGGTGGTTTTCTCCACCAGTCCATCGAGCGGATCAACAATGTCCCGTCATTCATTGCGCGCCCTCCTCGATTGAGGACACGCGGCCCAATAGCATGTCGTTGAAGTCCATCCCCTTCGGCGGGCGGGCAATGCGAACTCGACGCCCATCGCGCTTCAAGCGCAATGCGCAATCGCGGGCCGCCGCTTCACCGGAATCATCACCGTCGGCAAGCACAATCACGTCACACACGGCCTTCGGGAGATCGAGTGCTCGCAGCCCGGAAGTGGACAGCGCAGCCCAAGCCGGGTGACCTGTTTCCTGCATAGCAGCAAGGCAAGTTTCAATCCCTTCGCCGACCATCAGCACGTCGACGGGTTCCGCGAGTCGCACCGCGCCACCACGGCACGGACCGAGCATCATCTTCTGTGGAATAACCGGAGCCTTGCCCGCGCCGCTAGGGGTGAGGAAGGTGCGATGAATTGCAAGAGGCGCGTCGTCGGACCCGCGTGTAACAAGCGCGATCATGGCAGGCCATGTATAGCCGGAGGGATGTCTCAGGGAGGGATGAAAGCGCAAGGTTGGCGCTTGCGGCAGCCGTAGACCTCGTGACCCGAGGTAGGTGTCGATCAGTGTGCCGCCCGCCGGCTTCGCCGCCTGCCAGATCGACAGCGCGATCTCGGTGTGCTTGGCGTCGTCACGATCCTGCTGTGACGGCTTGGCGACTTGACGAGATGTGGTGTGTCGAAACTTGCGTTGACCGATTTGCGCCCACAGGCCGCTGGCTTTCAGGTGCGCGATAACTTTGCCCTGATCGCAACCCGCATGGCAACAAACCAACACCTTCCCGTCGCCAGTCTCGCGCAGCGATAGGCTTGGCGTGCGGTCATCGTGGGCAGGACAACGTGCCGACCAACCGCGACCGGCCTTGCGCCCGCCGAGGGCCCTGGCGATGCTCTCAGCGCGCATTTGGGCCCCCACACGAGCGCCTGCTTTGGGTCAAGTCTTTCACGAGCGATCGAATTTCGTCCTCGCTGAAACCTGCAACCTGAGCTGCAATGATTCGCTCAATTTCGATTAGTGGCCAGGCGACCGCTCGCTTCCCGACCCTCACGGGCGGGGGGAAAAGTCCGGCCGACACGTCGCGGTAGTGCGCGGCGCGTGACTTCCGCCGCTGCGCGAGCGCTTCGTTGAGG
>RGVP01000138.1 GCA_010027235.1 bacterium | reverse complement strand
CACCCCACCGCACGCCGTTCGCGCCACGCCCACCCGCCCCTCCGTTCCCTGAGCACCCCTTATTTCCGTCACCTAGCCGTCACCCGGCCGTAAAAATCGGTGTAGTGACAAAATTGTGACGCTTGCGCCAGAGGGTAAATCCGCGACTCGCCCTCACACGGCCCTTGGCAACTAAAAAGACGGAAAAAGTTATGCGCCGAACGTCGGTGAATAACTTGTTGGAAACTTCACCTTGAAAGGGTCCGGTGCCTCCTTGTTACTGCCCCTCCGCTATCGCTTCCGTTAAGCCATATTGTTCTTTTCTACCTCCTCGCTTCGTTCCGCCGGCAATTTCCCCCTATAGTGCAAGGTTAAACAATTGTTAATGAATGTTTAACAAAAGCAGTTTCCGCACCCTCCGCGCAACTGTTTTGCAAGCCCCTCGCACCCCTTGGGTTTACACAGCCAGCGGACGTATAGTGCGTGTAGTAAAGACTCTATTGCCAACGGTGTGAATAAACTCCCGCCCCCTCTCGCTCCGCCCCCCACATGCCCGCCGCCATCTACAGCTCTAACAACCTCTGGGAATCCGCCAAGGCCGACCTCTGCGGCCTCTTCCCAGAGGACGTGTTCAAGCTCTGGTTTGATCCGGTGGTCTGCCTGGAAGCCACCCCTGATCAACTCACTCTGGGTGTCCCCAACGATTTTGCCGCGATCTGGATCCATGACAATTACATGGACCTCATCCTCCAACGCCTTCGCCTCACCGCCGGTCGCGATATCAAAGTCCTCCTGCGCAAGACGGATTCCATCGGCACCGCGTCCAACATACCTAGCGCCGAAGCCGCCCGCCTCCGCGCGACCGCCCCCCGCCGCGCCCCCCGTCCCACTGAGGAACGCCTGCCTCTCAATACCTCTCTAAATCTTCGTAACACCTTCGAAACCTTCGTGGTGGGCGATAACAACCAAATGGCTGCGGCCGCCGCCCGCGCCGTCGCCGATGCACCCGGCCAGTCCTACAACCCTCTCTTCCTCTACGGCGAGACCGGCCTCGGCAAAACCCACCTGATGCACGCCATCGGCCACGCCATCCTACGGCGTCGGCCAGAAGCCCGTATCGCCTACCTGTCGGCCGAAAAATTCACCAACGAATTCATCCAAGCCATTCAGGAAAACGCCCTGACCAAGTTTCGCCAACGCTACCGCCACGTCGACGTGCTGCTCATTGACGATATCCAGTTCCTCGCCGGCAAAGAGCGCTCCCAAGAAGAGTTCTTCCACACTTTCAACGATATCCACGGCGCAGGCAAACAGATCGTGATCTCCAGCGATCGCCGCGCCTCTGAGATCGAAAAACTCGAAGCCCGCCTAGTCTCCCGCTTCGAATGGGGCCTCCCCGCGGACATCCAACCACCCGATTTCGAAACCCGCCTCGCCATCCTCCGCGTCAAGGCCGCCGCCATGAAGTGCGAACTGCCCCCGGCCGTCGCCTCTTTCATCGCCCAACACATCTCGCGTAATATCCGCCGCCTTGAAGGCGCCCTGATCAAGGTCGTGTCCTACAGCCAGCTCACCGGCAAACCCATCGACCTCGCCGCCGCCGAGCACCTGCTGAAAGACGTCCTGATGGAGCAGGCCCAAAACCAACTCACCATTGAGGTCGTCCAAAAACGCGTCGCCGATCACTTCCAGATCCGCCACAGCGATATGACCAGCAAACGCCGCCCCAATAACATCGCGATCCCCCGCCAAGTCGCCATGTATCTGGTCCGCAACTTGATCCCGAAACACTCTCTGCAGGATATCGGCGACGCCTTCGGCGGCCGCGACCACGGCACCGTGATCCACGCCTGCAAGGCCGTGGACAACATGCTCGCCCAAGACGCCCATATGAAGGGCCAGATCGAGTTCCTCCGCACCGCCCTCAGCCGCTGAGCCACCCGCGACCGCACTGCGGTCACCACCGTCAGAGAAGGCCTAGCCCGTTCTGCTCCACTGCCCGCGGTTTTATTCGCTGCCTCGACTCCTCACCTGCCAGCCCCATTCTGCCGCCATGTCTCTCACTCCCGAGCAAAAATCCGCCGTCTCCACTTGGATCGCCGCCGGCGAAAACCTCTCCGCCGTTCAGAAAAAACTCCGCGAACAATTCCAGTTGTCCCTGACCTACATGGACGTCCGCTTCCTCGTCGACGACCTTGATCTGACTCTCAAGGACCCCGCCCCCAAAGCCGACACGAGTGATGTCACCAAAGCCAAGGCCCCCACCTCCGCTCCCGTCGCAAAGACCGGAGTCCTTGACAATGCCAAAGAAAAACCAGGCCTCGTCACCCCTGCCGCCAATGATGCCGGCACTGAGCTCGACGCCGACGCCCTGGAAGAGGACGCCCTCCCCCCGGCCCCGGGCAACGTAGTGGTGGAACTCGACGCACTCACGCTCAGCCCGGGAGCCATCGCCAGCGGCACCGTCACCTTCAGCGACGGCGTGACCGGCAAATGGGTGGTCGACCAATACGGGCGCCCCGGCTTTACCAGCATCAGCCAACCCGGCTATCGCCCAACCCCCGAAGACGGCCAGGCTTTCATGCAAGAACTCGACGCCGCCCTCCGCCAGAAAGGCTTCTAGTCATCCGCCAAGCGCCACGACCGCCACCCTCGGTTGTTTCTACGCCCCGCTGCTGCTCGCGCCGGGGCTTTTTCTTTTTACACGCTCGCCCGGTGACGCCGCTTCCCTCTGCCTACGAACGTTCCCGCCATGCTCGACGCCCTCAAAGCACTCTTCGATTTCATCCTACACATCGACCACCACCTTGCCCGCATCATCGCGGACTACGGCACGTGGACCTACGGCATCCTCTTCGCCATCATCTTCGTGGAAACAGGCTTGGTGATCATGCCTTTCCTGCCAGGCGACTCCCTCCTCTTTGCCGCCGGAGCCTTTGCCGCCCGCTCCGAAACCGGTCTCAACGTCCACCTCCTCGCCCTCCTGCTCTGGTTCGCTGGAGTGCTGGGCGACAGCCTCAACTACGCCATCGGCGCACGCGTCGGCCCGGCCGTCTTTTCCCGCCCCGATTCCCGTCTCCTCCGCCGCGCCCACCTTGAGCGCGCCCAGAGTTTCTTCCGCTACTATGGAGGTCGCGCCATCGTGCTCGCCCGCTTCGTGCCAATCGTGCGCACCTTCGTGCCCTTCGTAGCCGGCGTGGGCCGAATGTCCTACCCCCGTTTCCTCGCGTTCAACGTCCTTGGCGGCTTCATCTGGATCTTTGCCTTTACCTACCTCGGGTTCGCCTTCGGTAACCAGCCCATCGTGCAGAAAAACTTCAAACTCGTCATCCTCGGTATCATCGCGCTCTCCATCCTCCCGATCGTGATCGAGTTCATCCGCGCCCGTCGCCCAAGCACATCCGCCTGAACCGCCCGCCACCCGGACGCCAACCTCCACCGATGGACGTTACCCTCGATTCCTTGCCGCCAGAGTTCTCCGGAGCCCCGGCCATCGACTTCCGCGCCGAACTAAACGACGAACAGTTCAACGCCGTCACCGCCGAGCCCGGCCCCCTCCTCGTTCTCGCCGGCGCCGGCTCCGGCAAAACTCGCACCCTGACCTACCGCGTCGCTTACCTGCTCTCGATGGGCGTGCGCCCAGGCGAGATCCTCCTGCTGACCTTCACCAACAAAGCAGCCAAGGAAATGCTCGCTCGCGTCGAACAACTTACCGGCGTTGAGCCCCGCCGCTTCTGGGGCGGCACCTTTCACTCCATCGGAGCCCGCATCTTGCGCATGTATGGCGATGCCGTCGGTCTGCCCAAAAACCCCACCATCCTCGACGCCGACGATTCCGAATCGCTGCTCAAACTCTCCGTAGAATCCGAGGATAAGTTATTCTTTAAGGACAAAACCCACCCCAAACCAGGCCCGCTCCACCACGTCCTTTCCCTCGCCCGCAACACCCGGCTCGACCTCGCCGAGACCGTGTCGCGCCACTTCCCCCAATACCAAGAGATCGCCCACCGCTTGCCCGCCTTCGCCGCTGCCTACGCCGCCCGCAAACGCGAGCAAAACGTGCTGGATTACGACGACCTGCTGGAGCTGTGGCTCGATCTGCTCATCAAGGCCCCCGATGTCGCGACGTATTTCGCCACCCGCTTCCGCCACGTGCTGGTCGATGAGTATCAGGATACCAACACCCTCCAGTCCGAGATCGTGGACCGCATGGGTGCGCACCACCGCATCATGGCAGTGGGGGACGATGCTCAATGCATCTATTCATGGCGTGGCGCCAATTTTGAAAACATCATGACTTTCCCCGACCGCCACGCGGGGACAGTCATCCACCGGATCGAGACTAATTACCGCTCCACTCCCCAAATCCTCGCCCTTGCCAATGGTGTGCTCGAGGCCCAACCCCATGGCCGCCACTTTGAGAAGAAACTTGTCGCCGCCCGCGCGCACTCGACCAAGCCCTACGTCGTCCAAGCCATGGACGACCGAGAACAGGCCGAGTTCATCATCAAGCGCGTGCGTAGCCTGATCGAGGACGACGGCGTGGCTCCCGCCGAGATCGCCGTGCTCTACCGCTCGCATTTCGTCGCCCTCGAAATCCAGCTAGCCCTCTCTCGTGCCGCCATCCCCTACACCATCACCAGCGGCGTGAAGTTCTTTGAGCGGCAGCACGTGCGCGACCTTGTCGGCCTTATCCAGTTCGTCTATAATCCCGCCAACACCCTAGCTTGGGAACGCATCGCCGTGCTCCTGCCCAAAGTCGGCGAAAAGGGCGCTCAAAAGATCCACGCCGCCGCCCTCGATCACGCCCGCCTGCTGCGACTGGATTTCGTCGACGCCCTCGCAAGCGACGACGTCAAGGCGCGTGTGCCGAAGGACGCCAAGGATGACTGGACTCAGTTCTGCGCCTCCCTTCGCGAAGTCTCCCACGCCCTGCGCGACGATAAACCCGCCCGCGCCATCGAGCTCGCCATCGAGGGCTGGTATGGCGACCACCTGAAGGGCGCCTACGCCGACTATCTCGACCGCCACGAAGAGCTAAAAGCCCTGATCGGCTTCGCTGAACGCTTCGACGATATTCAGGACCTGCTCGCGCAGATCGTCCTGCTCAACGGCGAGACGAGCGAAAAGGAGGTCGCGCCACCGCAGGACGCGATCAAGCTCACCACCGTTCATCAAGCCAAGGGCCTCGAATACGACGCCGTCTTCGTGATCGGCCTCGCCGACGGTCTGTTCCCTGGCCGCCGCTCGATTGAGGACGGCGACGTGGAAGAGGAACGCCGCTTGTTCTACGTCGCCGTCACGCGCGCCAAGAACGAGCTCTACCTCTGCTACCCTAAAGTCGCCTCCCGCGCCGGCCCCGGCGGCATGCTGCTGAACCCCAGCCGCTTTTTGACCGAGCTTTCGCCCGCGCTCTACGAACCGCTCCGCATCAAACGCCAATTCGGCTGGTGATTAAGACCGACCGCGCTTGGGCGACGCACCGACCAATTTTCCGGTTCAGGACAGAATTTCGCGTAAACTATCGAGATCCATCACGGACGCCACGCTCTCCTCTTGGATAACCGCCTCCGCTAAAGCGGATTTCTCCCGCTGCAAGGCCCGGATTTTTTGCTCCACCGTGCCTGCCGCGATCAACCGATAGGCGATAACCGGTTTAGTCTGGCCGATGCGGTGAATACGGTCGATCGCCTGGGCCTCCGCCGCCGGATTCCACCACGGGTCAAAAAGAATGGCGTAGCTCGCCGCCGTGAGATTGAGGCCGAAACCCGCCGCCTTGAGCGAGAGCAGGAACACCGTCTTGGAAGGATCGCGCTGAAACTCGTCCACCAATTCGGCGCGATTTTCAGTCGCGCCAGTGAGAATGAGATGCCCGATACCGCCCGCCTCCAACCGCTCGCGAATGATTTTTAACATCTCCACAAACTGGCTAAAGACGAGCACTTGGTGCCCCTCATCCGCCAGCTCCTCGATGCGCTCCATCAGTGCGTCGAGCTTGGCGCTAGGCATACCGGCGTGCGCCGGGTCGATCAGCCCAGGGTGACAACAAATCTGCCGCAGCCGCAGCAGACTCGCGAGCACGTGGAACCGCACTGCGTCGAGCGCGCTCTTGGTCTCGACCCCGAGAATCTGAGCCCGCGCGCGCTTGAGCTCGGCCTCGTAGAGCCGGCGCTGTTCGCCCTCCAGCTCGACCACTATCTCGTCCTCGGTGCGCGGTGGCAGATCCGGCGCCGCTTGGGCCTTGGTCCGGCGCAGTAGAAAATGGCGCACGCGGCGGTGCAGCCTCGCCAACGCCGCCGGATCAGCCTCGGGATACTGACGCCGGAACCCCGCCTGGTCACCGAGCAAACCAGGCTGCGCAAAGGCGAATAAACTCCATAGGTCCGCCAGCCGGTTTTCGATCGGCGTGCC
>RGVP01000137.1 GCA_010027235.1 bacterium | reverse complement strand
CTCCACCCGCGCCGCCGCCGCGTCCACCGAAAAGAGCGCCCGCCACGCGCCGCAGCCGATCTCAAATCCCGCCTCCGTCCGCCGTATTCGCCGTGTGCGGTGCGGCGATGGATCGCGCCCAAGCAACTCCGCCGCCCGCCCCAGAAAGTCTATGCCCCAACCCGTCTGCAACCACTCCGCCTGCTGCTCCGCGCGCACCGAGACCCGGACTGAAAAAGCCGGCGGGGCCGCTTCCCATGCATCTACCTCGTCGATCCAGCCCGCGCGTGCCCCAGGAAAACTGTCATAGGCCGGGACGTAGGGCTTGATGTCAAAAACCGGTGTGCCCTCGACCAGATCGCACGCACCCAACCGCAACACCCGTCCTTCGATGCCGAGCAACCGCACCGGAGTGAGCCCAAGAGCGTTGGGACGGTAGGGCGAACGCGTCGCAAACACCCCCCGCCGCCGCTGGGGACCGCGCGGCGGAATGACCTGCGGGCGCCAACCGGCGTTGCGGTGAAACCACCATAACAACCACACCCGTTCGAAGCCCGCGAGGTCAGCCAGCGCAGCCTCGAAATTACACCCCGGCTCAAGTTCGAGGAAGTTTTCCTCTAGCTCCCTCTCGTCTGGTTGATGGCGCGCCGCGAACTTGGCCGCCTTGCCGCTTCGCACAAAACCAATCGGCCGCAACACCAGTTGGCCGTCCGGCATCGGCACCTCGTCGCACTCTTTTTTGGGCATCACGCGCGGGCGGCCCTCAATCAAGATCGCGGTCGGCCAACTCGTCCTCGTCCCAGCCGAAGTAGTGCCCGAGCTCGTGCAGATAAGTCACCCCGACCTCAGCCAGAAATGCATCGCGATCCTGCTCCACAAAATCCCATATATTGTCGAGATAGAGGCTGATTTGGGGCGGCATCGGCTGGTCCTGCGCGCTCTCCTCGCCGTGCGCCGAACCATCAAAGAGACCGAGGATATCCTCGGCAAAGCCCTCCGCCAGAATGTGGGCGGGCGGCCTAGCTTCATAGTGAACCGGGATCTTCAGGGCAAACTCACGGACCGGCGCCGGCAGGCGGCGAAGTGTCGTCTCAATCTCCTGGGCAGCGGCGGCGGTGCGTTGGGCAAACGTCATTTTCTCCCCTGCATTTGGTCAGTCCTGGCAAAAAAGCGAGGCCGGCGCGAAACTGCCGTGTAACCGCTAAGCCGCATTTACGTCTCCCGTAACATGCAAGCGTAGCCGCCAGATCGACGGCACCCACGCAAAGCAAACGAATAGTAAATCCCAACCCGTCAGTTAACTCATACCTACATCAAACCCATGAAAAACCCTCGCACCTTGCTCTGCAGCGCCCTGCTCCTCGCCGGCCTCACCCTCGCCCCCGCCATCCGCGCAGAGGACGCTCCAGAAAAACCCAAGAAAGAACAACGCCAGGAGCGCCGTGGCGACCGCCTCGAAATGCTCAAGGAGGAACTAGCCCTCAGCGACGCTCAGGTCGAGAAACTGAAGCCGATCTTCGCCGCCGAACGCGAGGAGGTCTCCGCCCTCCGCAAGGAGCTCGGCAAGGACGCTGATCGCGCCGTCGTCCGTGAGAAAATGCAGGCCATCCACGAAAAATATAAGCCGCAGGTCGCCGCCGTCCTGACCAAGGAACAAACAGCCAAGATGGAGAAGCTTCGCGAGCGCGGCCCTAAAGGCCCCAAGGGCCCCGGCGCCGGGGACAAGGCACCAGGCGCAGGCGGTCCTCCGCACGCGGCTGAGTAAGCCTGCCCCCCGCAACTCCAGGGGTTCAGCCGCCGCTCTCGAATCCCGCCGCTACCCGCGGCGGGATTTTTTGCGCCCGCCGTCCGGGTCTCAAACGCGCGCCAACCGGTCGCGCGCCGCCGCCACCTCAGCCCAGTGCGCCGGGGGAATAGCTGGACCAGAATGCCGGACACACTCCGCGCCCAGCGCCGCGCCCAACGCACCGCATCGCTCCAACGACCAACCCAGGGCCGCCGCATAAAGAAATCCGCCGGCAAAGGCGTCGCCCGCGCCGTTTGTGTCCACCACCCGCTCGACGCCCACCGGCGCAACCCGGTGCAATTCGTCGCCGCGCGCGATCCAAGCGCCGTCCTTGCCCACTTTGACCACTGCGACCAAGCCGGATGACTCCCCCGCCAACCGGCGCGCATGGCTCGGATAGTCATCGCCGCCCTCCGGATACAACGCGCGGATTTCATCCTCGTTGGCGAAGACGTGATGAATGCCCCCAGCCCGAATTTGCGCCAGCATCCAGTCGCGAGCGGCGTGCACGACCTCGAAAGAAGCAATGTCGAGCGAGACCGTCGCGCCCGAGGCCCGCGCCCCCGCCAGCGCCGCATCGGCCAGCGCTTGGTTGAAGACGAGGTAGCCCTCGATGTGCGCATGGCGCACACCCGTGAAATCAACAGGCATAATCTCCTCAGGCGCCAAGGTAAGCGCCGCACCGAGGTCGGTCCGCATAGTGCGCGCCGCGTCGGGCGTGATGAGAGCGAGGCAACGGGCGTTGGCCCGGTCTAGGCTGGCCTTGAACCGGGTCGCATCCAACCCGAGGGCACTCGAATGCTCACGATAGGCGGCAGCGGTGTGATCGCCGCCGAGTTTACCCAGAAAGCCAGCCCGCAAGCCCAACCGCGCGGCGTTGCGGATAACATTAGCCGCACTGCCGCCGGGTTCCAGCGTGGGTGGCACCGGCAACCGCGCTAGGATCGCGTCCATCTCGTCCGCATCGACCAGGACCATGCCACCCTTTTCGCCACGCACCCCGGCTAGGAAGGAATCAGGCACATGCGCAGTGAGGTCCATGATCGGAGAACCGAGACCAAGAATATCGAGAGCAGGCGGAAAAGGCGCGGGAGTCATCGGATAAAGCGCAAAACTCTCGTATTTCTACCAGAGGTCAAAAAAAAGCGCCGCACCCATCTACAGGGCGCGGCGCGAAAACGAACAAGGCTGCGGTAGCGGCTTAGTTGGCGACAGTGAGGCTGGTGACTAGCAACACTTCATCATTAACCTCGATCTGGATGGTGTAATCACCAGCGGCCGGGAACGCCAAGTTGCGAACATCATTGATCAGATTAATGCGCTGGAGCGGGCCCTGAGACTCAAACTCGCGGTCGAGGAGGACACTCATCGCGTCGGCGGCGAGACCGAGGGATATCTTGATCTTATGCTTACCGGCGGCGACGTCGGTTAGCGTAAGGAACCAGATCATAAATGGATGGGTCAACGGGAACTGACGGCCGCGGATAGCGGAGAAGACACCAAGGATGGTGTGTTTGCCAGTGGCGGGATCGATATGCACGCCGTCGCACAGGAGCCAGCAGAGCACTTGGGGTTTATTGGAGTTCGACATGGTGGGAGGAAAAGAGCGTCAACGTGAATGCCGAGCTGGCCGAGGGGAAGTCGGAAGTGATTTGCGCACGAGATCGTTACCCGCACCTTAAGCGACCATGGGAACCGTCGCCAGTCTCGCCCCTGAATGGCTCGAGCCCCTGCGCGCCTACCCTAGCTGGCTGGTTTTGCTGTGCTTGGCGGTGACGACAGCCGGTCTCCTTACCCTCCTAGCCAAGCCACTCAGATGGAGCCTTTACCTAGTTCTAATCGGTCTCGGCGCCCTGATCCTGCTCGGTTTCGCGGCCTGGTTGCACCAATAGTGCTCCTGCAATCCCGCCGCAGTGAGGGGGATTTTCTTGTCAGGGATTCACCCCGCCCCATATCCGGTTCGGATGAAGTATATCTTTGTGACCGGTGGCGTCGTCTCCTCGCTCGGCAAGGGCCTCACCGCCGCCGCGCTCGGCGCCCTGCTCGAGATGCGGGGCCTGACCGTCCGCATTCAGAAATTCGACCCCTACCTAAACGTCGACCCGGGCACCATGAGCCCCTATCAGCACGGCGAGGTCTACGTTCTGGAGGACGGCGCTGAAACCGACCTCGACCTCGGCCATTACGAACGCTTCACCAGCGGCAAACTCTCCCGCCTCAACAACCTCACCTCCGGCCAAGTTTACGAGAGTGTGATCCAGAAGGAACGTCGCGGTGCCTACCTCGGCAAAACCGTGCAGGTTATCCCGCACGTGACCAACGAAATCAAGGAACGCATCACTATGGCGGCAAAGGACGTCGATGTCCTGATCACCGAGATTGGCGGCACCACCGGCGACATCGAGGGACTGCCCTTCCTTGAGGCCCTGCGCCAGTTCGCACTCGAACAAGGCCCGCGCGACGTAATATTTCTACACGTCACCCTCGTGCCCTACCTCGCCGCCGCCGGCGAGCTGAAGACCAAGCCCACTCAGCAGTCAGTCGCCAAGCTCCGCGAGATCGGCATCCAGCCCCACATTCTCGTCTGCCGCAGCGAACAGCCGATCGACGCCAGCGTGCGCGATAAGTTGTCGATGTTCTGCAACGTCCCGGTGAAGGCCGTGGTCGAGTGCCGCGACGTGGCCTCCATCTACGAACTGCCGCTCGCCCTCCAAGGCGAAGGCCTCGACCAACTCGTGGTCGATCTCTTCGGCCTGAACAAACCCCAGCCCGCGCGCAACGTCTGGGCTGAGCTCGCGCGCCGCATCCACAACCCCGCCCACACTGTAAAAATCGGCGTTGTCGGTAAATACATCGAGCTCCAGGACGCCTACAAATCCGTCTACGAGTCCGTCACCCACGCCGGCATCGCGAATAATGCCAAGGTTGAGATCGTGCGCGTCGACGCCGAGGACCTCGAAAAGCGCGGCGGCACCAGCCTCCTCAAGGGCCTTGACGGCATCCTCGTCCCCGGCGGCTTCGGCGACCGCGGGACCGAGGGCAAAATCATCGCCGCCCGCTACGCCCGCGAAAACGACGTGCCCTATTACGGCCTCTGTCTCGGCCTCCAGATAGCCGTGATCGAGTTCGCCCGCAACGTGCTAAAACTGAAGGGTGCAAACTCCACCGAGTTTGATCCCGCCTCACCCCATCCGGTGATCAACATGATGGAGGAGCAGAAAAAGATTATCGATAAGGGCGCGACCATGCGCCTCGGCAGCTACGAGTGCGCTCTAACCCCCGGTTCAAAGGCCGCCAAAGCCTACAAGGCCGAAAGCGTCCGCGAACGCCATCGCCACCGCTACGAGGTGAACAACGCCTATGTCGGCCAGCTCCAGCGCGCCGGCTTGCTCGTCTCAGGCGTCAACCCCCGCCGCAACTTGGTCGAGATCGTTGAGTTGAAGGACCACCCCTTCTTCCTCGCAGTTCAGTTCCACCCTGAGTTCCAGTCCAAGCCTCTCCAAGCCCACCCGCTCTTCGCCGCCTTCATCGCCGCCGCGCTGAAGAGCGCGAAGCCGGCGAAGACGGCCGCCAAGCCGCCCGCCAAAAAGGCGAAGGTCAAAAAGTCCAAGGGCTAAAGTCGCCACCGGCGCGCCCAAGCGCGCCAAAATGCTCGACCTTTTGCCCGCCACCCACGGCGGGCGCTGTTGACCTTCAACTTTCGACTTTCCCCACCTTCGACTTCCGCTTCCGAAAATGCTCTTCGACCCGAAAAAACTCCTCGTCCTCGCCGGACCCTGCTCGCTCGAAAATGAGACCGTGGTCCGAGCCGTGGCGGAAAAACTCGTCGCCCTGCGCGCTCGTTATCCGGAGCTGAACCTCGTATTCAAAGGCTCCTTCGACAAAGCCAACCGCACCTCCATCGCCGGCGGGCGGGGCACCGGCCTCGAAACCGGTCTCGCCTTACACGCTCTCGTCAAACGCGATTACGGCCTGCCCTGCGTCACCGACGTCCATGAGAGCGCCCAGTGCGCTCCCGTAGCCGAGGTGTGTGACGTGCTGCAGATCCCCGCCTACCTCTGCCGCCAGACTGATCTACTCCTCGCCGCCGCCGCCACTGGGCGCACCGTGAACGTAAAAAAAGGCCAGTTCCTTTCACCCGGCGACATGGTCCACGTGGTCGGCAAACTCGCTCACGGCGGCGCAACCGAGATCTGGCAGTGCGAACGTGGCGCTACTTTTGGCTACAACAACCTCGTGGTTGATATGCGGGGTTTTCCCATCATGGCGCGCAACGGCTACCCAGTCATCCTCGATGCTACCCACAGCGTTCAACTGCCCGGAGCCGGCGGTGGCAAGAGCTCCGGCCAGCGCGAGTTCGTGCCAACCCTGTGCTTCGCCGCCCTTGCGACCGGCGCCGACGGTCTCTTCATCGAGACCCACCCCGACCCCGAAAACGCACTCAGCGACGGGCCCAACATGGTCCCGCTCGACGAACTGGAAACCCTGCTGGCAAAGTGCCTCGCCTTCTGGCGCCTCGCCCGCTCCTGAACCAGACCAGCTCCGCGCCCGCGTTCACTCCGAAAACACGGTTTGCCCCCTCGGCACGCAAACCGCTTCTTACCCTTATGCCCCGACCCCTGCGACCCCGCCCC
>RGVP01000136.1 GCA_010027235.1 bacterium | reverse complement strand
ACCTGCTGTGGGTCAACCCCTACGGCACCCGCGCCGATTCCTTCCTCGCCGGCGCTCTCCCCCTCGAGCCGCATCCCGAGTCAGCCCGCTTCCCCGGCCGCGCCTACATCCCCCGCGAAACGGGTCTGCTCACTTGGAAAAAAACCGCCCTGCCCGCCAATACGGCTGTAGCCAAGTTGGACAAATCCTACCGTGCCGGCTTCGGCCCGCTGGGCGTCGAAGTCTCCCTCGATCCCTGGCTGCCTCCCGCCACCAAGGCCGCCGGCAACATCCCCGCCGGCACCCTCGCCCAACGCCTCGGCCTCGCCGCCAGCGCCACGGCGTCCGGCGCGCTGAACATCGCCCACGGTCCCGCTGACCTCGATCTCGGCGCACGCGAAAGTCTCCTGCCCATCGCCGCCACCTTGAACGCCGCCGGTGTGTTCACCGCAACGAACGCGACCGCCACCGCCTGGACAATCAAGATCACCCCCGCCACCGGCGCCTTCACCGGCAGCTTCACCCTGCGCGACCCGGCCCCCACCCCGGCCAAACCCTCCGCGACCACCGATCGTCAGGTCTCCTTCTCGGCGGAGAAAACGAAGTCGGCGCCGGCTTCTTCCTCGTGCCCGGCTTCGCCGTCCCCAAAGGCGCCGCTCCCACCGAACAACCCTCCGGCGAAATCCGCTTTTCGAACGCAAATCCGGTAATCACCAACTGAGGTTAAAAAAGGGGGGCTCACCTGCGAGCCGGTAAAATTAAGAGGCCGGACGCCTACCCCTAGGCGTCCGGCCATTGCTTTCTTAGTTACCCCAAAATCCTCTGCATAACAGAGGAGGACTTTAAGCTGCAGGCGCTGCCGATGAATGCAAGGGGTATATTATAAAAAAACTTAAGAACCTTTAGGTTAATGAATTAACTTTAGTTCTTAAAATCAGGCCGCACTGGATGTAGGCGTAATCGCAACGGTATCCGCCGCGTTTTCGACCACGTGATCCACCAGGCCATAGTCTTTAGCCTCGTGGGCGCTGAGGTAGTAGTCGCGATCCGAATCCTTTTCGAGTTGTTCCACCGTCTTGCCGGTATGGCGGGAGATCACTTGGTTTAGGGTCTTGCGCCAGCGCAGGATTTCCTTGGCCGCGATGGCGATATCCGAGGCTTGGCCACCGGCACCGCCACTGGGCTGGTGGATCATGACACGACTATGCGGCAGGGCGAAACGCTTGCCCTTGGTCCCGGCCGCGAGGAGCACCGTGGCCATGCTGGCGGCCTGGCCGATGCAGTAGGTCACCACATCGCACTGCAGGAAACGGATGGTATCGTAGATCGCCATGCCCCCCGTCACCACACCGCCGGGGGAGTTGATGTAGAGGTGGATATCCTTTTTCGGATCCTCCATCTGGAGAAAAAGAAACTGGGCAATCACCACGTTGGCGACGCCGTCATCGATCGGCGTGCCGATAAAGATGATCCGGTCCTTCAGGAGCCGGGAGTAAATATCCATCGACCGCTCCACGCGGCCGTTGTTTTCAATCACCATCGGGACGTAGTAACTCATAGGAAAAGGTGAACTTCGTCGGGATGACGCGGAAGGCAAGCGCGACCCTCGCCTCGTTACCACTTAGCGCAGCAAATGCCCGCCCTAATTCCGCAAAAAGCCCCGCCGCAAAGCATGCGGGCGGGGCTAAAGAAGACGGCGCTTGGACGCGCCGGAAACCGGCAGATCTCAGGCGGCAGGTGCAGAGGCGACTTCGGTCACGACGGCCTTGCTCACCACCAAGTCCAGCGCCTTGTCGAACACAATGCTCTGCTGGACCGAGCGAAGACGGTCGCGGTCATTGGTCAGATCCTTGACCAATTTTTCCGGCTTCACCCCAGTCTGGAGCGACTGACGATAGAGGAATGCATCGATATCCGACGCCTCAACGGCAAGTTTCTCCTGCTCGGCGATGCGAGCCAGAATGAGCTGGGTCTTCACCCGGCCGATGGCGGACTGCCGGGCGCCAGCGATGAGTTGCTCCTTGTCCTTTTCAAACTGCTCCACCGGAACGCCACGGCGCTGATTTTCCTGAATGAACTGACGCAAAACGGCTTGGGTTTCCTGCTCGATCAAGCTCTCGGGCACGGGGAACTCGACCTGCGCCAGGAGCTTCTCGATGACCTGACGGCGTTTACCCCCTAAATTCTCGTGGTCCTTGCGGGCCGTCAGGTTGTTGCGGACCTTGGCCTGCAGACCGGCGAGGTCATCAACTTGGTTGGCCTTAAAAAACTCTTCGTTCAACTCAGGCAAGGCGCGCTCACGGATCTCGAGCACCTCGACCGAATAAATAGCGGTCTTCTCGGCGAGGGCGGGGGCACCGGTGAAGCCGGCCGGGAAAGTCACGGAGATGTCCTTCTTCCCACCCGCTGCGAGGCCGGCGAGTTGCTTGCCGAGACCGGGGATCAAGCCCTCGTTCTCGCCCTCAACCTCTTCCCAAGTCTGGGGGACCTTGCCGTAAATCTGCTTGTCCGGAACCAAGGCCAGAATGGGCTGACCGTCGACGCTGCCCTCGTAGGACAACTTGACGTAATCGCCCTTCGCGGCGGGACGCTCAACGACCTTAAAATCCGCGCGCTCACTGCGGAGGGCGTTTAGGCCGGCCTCCACCTCAGCCTCGGTCGGCTCAACGGAGGTGACCGTTACCGCGATACCATCCAACGCGGGCAAGCTAAAGGCGGGGCGGATATCAACTGTGATAACGATGGAAGCAAACTTATCGGGAGCGATGTCGCCCTCCTGCACGTTAGTGACTTGTAGGACATCCAGCTTGGACTCCTTGATGCCGTCGCGGTAGGCCTTGCCCACGACTTTTTGCTTAAATTCGTCGGACACGGCTTTGCCATACTGCTTCAAAATCATGCTCGCCGGAGCCTTGCCCGGACGAAAGCCGGGGATGCGAGCCTGGCGGGAAACCTCGCCGATCACCGATTTATACTCGGCGGCGACTTCGTTTGCATCGAAGCTCACGGTCAGGCTCTTACGGGTGGGGGAAACGTCTTGGATTTGGATGTTCACAGGCTAAAGTTCAGAGGGTTTTACGAATAGAATCTGGCAACCTACTCACCCGTGTAAAAGCCGGTCAATGCCCGATTCTCACGCTTGCCGGCGCGGCTCGCGCCTCGCTTGCTGCGAGTCTCCAGCGCCGTGCCCAGCCTTCGCCAACTCCTTATCCTTCATCCCGTGCTTCTCGGGATAGACACCTGCTCAACCCACGTTGAGGTGGCGCTCTGGCTCAGCCCGTCAACCGAACCAACGCACCGGGTCACGCTCGAAGGCGAAGCTTCCGCCGCCCTCCCGATTGCGGTCGGCCAGGTGCTTGCTGCGGCGGGTCGAGGAGTGCGCGATCTTAAAGCCGCCACCTTCTGCTCAGGGCCGGGCTCGGTGCTGGGTATTCGCCTCGCCGCCGCGACCCTCCGCGCGTGGCGGGCCGTGCGGCCGGAGTTGGCGCTCTACTCCTATCTCAGCCTGCCTCCCCTCGCCGTGGCCCACCCCTCGTTTACGATTATTGCCGACGCGCGCCGTGATGCATGGCACGCGGTGCGACCCGGGACCAGTCGCACCGTGCTCCGGCTCGCCACCCACGAACTCGCCGACCACGCTCCACTCGCCACGCCCGCTCGGTTCCGCCGCTGGTCGGCCTTACCGGTCAACCAGCCGATCACCGAATTACCCTGGTCCGCGGCCAGCTTGCTCGCCGCCTCGCCCGACGAAAATTTTTTCGTGGCGGCACCCGATCCAGACGCTTTTCAACACGAGGCCCCCAGTTACGCCGCCTGGACTCCGCATATCCATCGCGCGCCGTCCGCACCATGAGTCCCCCGTCCGGATTGCCTCTTCGCTGTTGGGCCGAGATCGATCTCGCGGCCCTTGAACGCAATCTCCGCCTCATCCGCGCCGCTCTGCCCCCCCACATCCGCTACGTGGCGGTGGTCAAAGCCGACGCCTACGGCCACGGCTTGCCGCAGATCGCCGCCCGCTTGATGCACGCCGGAGCGGATCTGTTTGCCGTCGCCAATCTGGCCGAGGCGGCCGCGCTGCGCGAGATCACCCCGGACTGGCCCATTTTGTTATTAAGCCCCCTGTTGCCCGATGAAATGCGGTTCGCACCAGATTACGACGTCGCCGTGACGGTATCTTCCGTCGAGGAGGTCGAGCGGTTGGATCGCGCCGCCGCCGCAGCCCGCCGCCAGTTGGATGTGCATCTAAAAATCGATACCGGCATGGGTCGTGCCGGCGTCTGGCACGAAGAGGCTGGTCCAGTCTTTGAGGCGGTGCGCTGCGCCGCCTACCTGCGGCTCGCGGGAGTGTTCACCCATTTCTCCAGCCCGGGCGAAGATCCTGCTTTTACCGCCGAGCAACGCCGGCGTTTCCTGGCGGCTCTCGAGGCCCACCAACCCGCCGCCGGTCGCGAGGCACTGTTCATCCACGCGGATAACTCGGCCGGTCTCGAAACCATCGAGCTCGCTGGGCCCTTCAACGCCGTGCGCGTGGGACTGCTCCAGTTCGGGGTCATGCCGACACCCGGCGCGTTGCTCGCTGAGGTGCCAGCCGAACCGGTATTTAGCTTCCGCACTCGCGCTGGCTTGGTGAAGTCACTGCCCGCTGGCACACGTATTAGCTACGGCGGCACCCATACCCTTGCCCGATCTTCGCGCGTGGCGATCCTCACTGCTGGCTACGGCGACGGCATCCCCCGGGCCGCCAGCAACCGCGGATCCATTCTCGTGCGCGGCCAGCGTTGCCCTATCCTCGGTCGCGTGACCATGGACCAGACCATCATCGACGTCACCCACCTCCCCGAAGTCCACGCTGGCGACGAGGCCGTGCTGGTCGGGCGTCAACTAGGCGAGGAAATCCCGCTGACTGAGTTTAGCCGGCACGCTGACACGATTCCGTGGGAGACTCTTTGCTCCGTAACTAAACGCGTGCCCCGCATTTACCGCACACCGCTGGGCACATAAAAACCTTCCCGGCTAGCCAAAACCGAGACTGGCTTCCGGCGTGGCTTCAGGCAGGATAATTGCACCCCAATGTCCGCCCCGCTCACCCCCGAACAGGCTTGGCAACCGTTGCCAGCCACCTCTTGGGACTCTGCCGCCGCCCGCCACTTGCTGCGTCGCGCCGGTTGGGCCGCTCGGCCCGATGACGTCGCCCGTGCATTTGCCGACGGTCTACCCGCCACCCTAAACCGTCTTTTCCCTGAGACGCCTCCCTCCTTTCCCCGCCCAGTTTTTATGGTGAAGGCCGAGACACGCCTCACTGAGCTACGCCCCAAAAAACGCGCCGCTAACACACCTGAAGAACGCCAAATTATAGACCGCGAGGAACGCGAATTGGAGCGCCTCGCTTCGGTGGAGTTTTCCCTGAAGTGGCTCCAAGCCGCGGCTGACCCCGAACGCAGCGCCTACGAGAAGTGGGTGCTGTTCCTTGCCGATGTGTATGTCGTCGCATTCGAGAAGGTCCGCCGCGCCGATTACCACTACATCCATCGCGACCTATTGCGCACCCTCGGCGCAGGCCCCGCGACCGAACTCACCAAAGCGATCTCCCGCTCTCCCGCAATGATCGACTACCTCGACCTTTCGCGAAATTCCAGGCGCGCACCAAATGAGAACTTTGCCCGCGAACTGCTCGAACTTTTCGTCCTCGGTGAGGGCCATTACGCCGAAGGCGACATCAAACAGGCCGCACGAGCTTTTGCTGGGTATCGGATTGGGAAAAACGGCTATCGCCTCGACGCCCGCTCCGCCGATACCGGGCCGAAAACCGTATTCGGCCAGACTGGACCGTGGACCGGCGACGAGGTGATCGATCTCGCCTATGCTCAGCCTGCCGCTGCGACCTTCCTGCCGCGCGAAATGGCTCGTTTCTACCTCACTGATTCTCCTCCTCCATCCGAGTTTTTCGCCCCCCTAGGCGCCGCGTGGCGCGCGTCAGGCTTTGCCCTACGCAAGCTTTGCCACGCTTTTTTTGGATCCACCGTTTTTTATCACCCCGACTACCAGGCCAACTACATCAAGAGTCCCGTGCACTACCTGCTCGGTCTCGTCCAAGATCTACGATTAGACCTCACTCCACTGCCTCGCTCCACTTTGCAACCTCTACGCCAGATGGGGCAGAACTTGCTCGAACCGCCCAACGTCCGAGGTTGGGTTGGAGGTCGGCTTTGGATCAACTCCTCCACGCTCGCCGCCCGCCGCCAGTTCGCCAAGACCCTATGCAATCCCTTGGACGAGGGAACATTGAACGCCGACGAACGCCTCGAACTGACCGCCGCCCGCGACGCCGGTCGCTTCCGTTTCAGCGTGGATGAAGATCGCATCCACGACCTCGCTTCGCTCGGCCCGCGCGGTGTCGCCGACCGGCTTTGTGATTTTTTTCTGCCAGTCGCCGTAACACCCGCTTACCGAGCCACCGTGGTCGATTACCTCGATTCCGGCCCTAAAGAGGAATTTGAGGACCGCGTTCGCCGCGCGACCATAGCCCTACTGCAATCCCCCGAATACCAGCTCTGCTGAACCGCCCGCCCAAACCTGGCCCGATTTCCATTGACCCGTTTGCACATCGCGCACTCGCTGTGTGTAATAGCGTCCCCATTCGTGTTTGACGGAC
>RGVP01000135.1 GCA_010027235.1 bacterium | reverse complement strand
ACATCACGCTCTGAAATAATATTCCAATCGGGCGTATGCAAAAATCTCAAAGTTTATACGAACTATCTAACCCGGATTAGTTTTCAAGATTAGCGGACATAGCGCAACGTCTTGATCGGCAATAAGATTCGGTTGCGAGACCTTAACCCTATCGATTTCGGACGCCATGCCCGCCAAAGTTGAATCTATCTCCGCACTCCCCGGCCTGTCACCGGTCTGCGGCAAGCCCATCATTGCCCGCTTCGACGGCGGCAAGCTCTCGTCAGAC
The DNA here is from genome assembly GCA_010027235.1 of bacterium. Taxonomy (GTDB): domain Bacteria; phylum Verrucomicrobiota; class Verrucomicrobiia; order Opitutales; family Opitutaceae; genus IMCC26134_A. The sequence continues at coordinate 6,422 of RGVP01000135.1, read as the reverse complement.
GGCGGCGTCGTGGCGCTGCGCGAGATCGAAGCACGCCTCAGCGTCGCGAACCGCAGCGCCGCCAGCTTCGCCGAGCCTCGCCGCGACATCAAGCGCGGCGGCATCAGTGACGCTGCCCGTGAGCATGGTCTGGCGGAAGGCGGCCCGCCCAGACCTAGCCGCGTGGCAAGGCCTGGCCCGTGGCGGGATCGAACAGGTGCAGCTTTGCAGGGTCGAAGGCGAGGGCGGCGGGCGCGTTCAGTTCAGCGCGGATGTCGCTGCGGACCTCGGCGGTGATGCGCAGCCTGGGGGCGATCTCCACCTCGATCAACCGTTCGGAGCCGATGAGTTCCGTGATCCAAACAGTGCCCGGCACGGCGTGCGGGTCGTCCAGCGCGGCCATCGTCACATCCTGCGGCCGGACGCCCAAGATGAGGCGGCGCGGCGCACGCGAGAGATCGAACTGCGGCGGCGCGGGCTCGGATAGGCGTGCCCAGCCATGCTGGGCACGCACTATCCCTCTCGGCCGGCCCTATGACGGCCAGCCTGGTGGGCACCAGCGGGTTCGCCGCCTGAACCGTCCCGGGTTTGACAGGCAGATCGGAGTCGATGCCTTGCAAGGGATTGGGGCCCGCCCCGCATCAGAACCGGTCGGGACTATCGGGAATTTCGTCTATGGGCCGGTCTGTTAACGACACGTTCAGGCCATCGCCCGGGTGAAACGCTCGCCAAACAACACGGCGAACTGGGCCTTGGCTATCGGGCCGCGGGAGAGAGGGCGCCCCGCTTCCAGTCGTCTTCTGGAAAAGGTGATGCAGGGCCTGGTTTGTTTGTCTACTGCAACTCCGGGCGGCAGGGCGGGACGTACAACTGGCCCAGCGCGGCGCGGGCCCTCGCTCAGCTTGTCGTTTCGAGGCGGTCGGCCACGCCATAGAGAGCCCGGAAGGCGCTTTCGTCGAAGGCGGCGGCGCTCGCTTCCATCAGTCGCCGGCCGCCACGCAGCGCCACCACGCGGTCGGCGAAGCGCCGCGCCAGATCCACTTGATGGAGCGCGCACAGCACGGCGATCCCCTCCTCGCGTGCGATGGTCCTGAGCGTCCCCAGCACATTCTCAGCCGATTGCGGGTCGAGGCTCGCGACCGGCTCGTCAGCGAGCACAAGGCGAGCCCGCTGCGCGAGCACACGGGCGATGGCGACGCGTTGCTGCTGCCCGCCGGAGAGGCTGTCTGCCCGCTGATAGGCCTTCTCGAGGAGCCCGACACGGTCGAGCGCTGCAAGTGCCAGTTGCCGGTCGGCCGCGGCGAAGCGGCGCAGCGCGACGCGCCAGGTGGGCGCATGCCCCATCCTGCCTGCCAGTGCGTTGTCGATCGCCGAGACGCGGCCGATCAGGTTGAACTGTTGGAAGATCAGCCCGACGTCACGCCGGCTCTCTCGCAGCGGCGCTCCACGCAGCGCCGCAATGTCCCGCCCCAGAACGAGAACGCGCCCCGCATCCGGCTTCGCGAGGCGGGTGACGCACCGGAACAGCGTGGACTTTCCGGCCCCCGACGGCCCGAGCAGCGCGACGAATTCGCCAGGCTCGACGGAAAACGAAACATCCTCCAGCGCCACCGTGGCGCCGTAGCGCTTGCCCAGGCCCTCGACCAGCAGCGCGGTCACACCAGCTTCCGCCGCAGCCATGCCGAGAACTGGTCGATCGCTGCTACCATCACCAGGACGATCAGCGAGAGGGTGAGCAGCTTCGGGAAGTCCAGCAGGTCGATCGCCGCCTTGATCTCGATGCCGATGCCGCCCGCACCGACGATGCCGAGAATCGTCGAGGTGCGCACATTCGCCTCCCAGACATAGAGCGAGACCGAGGCGAGGTTGGGCAGCACCGCCGGCAGCATGGCGTAGGTCACGACCTTGGTGCCATTGGCCCCCGAGAGCGCCGCCGCTTCGAGCGGGGCGACCGGCAGCGTCTCGATCGCTTCGGCGTTCAGCTTGGCGATCACGCCGAGCGAGTGGACGACCATGCCGAGCACACCGGCGAAGGGGCCCAGGCCGACGGCGGCGACGAAAAGCAGCGCGAAGACCACCGTGTCGATCCCGCGGCACGCATTGACCACCCATCGCACCGGCAGCGATAGCAGGGGGGACGGCGTTATGTTGCGTGCAATGAAGACCGAGAGCGGGAAGGCGACCAGGGTCGCGACCGTGGTGCCGACGGTCGCGATCGCCACTGTCTCGAGGCCTCGCAGGACAAAGATGTCGAGGTCGAGCAGTTGCGGTGGCCACGCCCGTGCCGCCCAGGCAAAGAGCCGGGGTAGACCCTCGACGAGCGCGACTGGATCAACTTCTGCCAGCCGGACGCACAAGGCGAAGAAGGCGAGGCCGAACACCAGGATGCCCGCGCGGGCGAGACCGCGGGGGGAGAACAAGCCCAGGCTCGGCTCGGCAAAACCGCCATCCGGCAGGCGGAGCGGCGTCACCTCAGCCGCGCAGCACGCCGAGGTCGCGGCCCATCTTCTCCAGCCCGCGATAGGGCTCATGCGTGGCCGGCACAAAGCCGGTGTAGGGCCAGGGCAGGGATTCAAGCTCGGTCGGTGTCAACTCGGCGAAGATGGCGCTCACGCGCTGCGCCATCGCGTCGTCCATGCCGCGGCGGACAACGACGCATTCGTTCGGCAGCGGCTCGCTTTCCCACACCACGCGGTTCGACGTCGCGGTGATGGTGCCGTTGCGGATCATGGTGTTGCGGTGCGTGTCCCATCCCGTTGCCAGATCGACCTGGCCGTTCACGGTCGCCATCTGCGCGGCGGCGGCCGAGGCGCCCTCTGCATAGCGGCCGAAGAAGTTTTGCGGCTCGATCCCGCGGCCACGCAGGAAGTGTGTCGGCACCAGCCAGCCTGAGGTCGAGCCGCGGTCAAGCATCTGCATCGACATCCCGCGTGCCCCTTCCGGAAAGGAGGTGATTTCAATGTTGGGGCGGCCGACGATGATCGCCTTGTAGGTCGGGATACCGTTGACCAGCATTGTGTTCACGATGCGCGCGCCGCCGTTCACATGGGCAAGAATGTATCCCCAGGGGCCCATCTGCGCGATGTCGATCTGCTCGTTGACGATGGCCGTCGCGATCCCGGCCCAGTCGTTGGCGACGTTGATCGAGAGGCTCAGCGCCATCCGTTCCGCAACGCGGCGGTAGAGCGGTTCCCACACACGGCGCGTGTCGGCCTGTGTCGGCTGCTGCGGGCCGAGTCCGACACGTAGCGTGCCGCGAGACTGGGCGCGGACGGCAGGGGCGGCGAGGAGTGCGGCGCCGCCAAGGAGCAGTGCACGGCGGGGGCGGGCTAGGATCATTGCGGTCTCTCAGATTGCAACCGGGGCGGTGGTAGACGGTCGACATGACGGAGAGGTGACCGAATGCAGACGATCATATTAAGCGAACGGGCTCAGCGAAGCTGGTAGGGGGCGGGACTGAGGTGGGGACTGGCGGAGGAGCCGTCGCCCTGCCACATCCCTAGTCCGGAAAATTCATGACGCCGGCTGGACCGCGCGAACGGCTTACGGCCGGCGCGTCAGCGCAGACGCGGCCGCGTTTGATCCCCACCTTGCCTGCGGGCGGAATGTTGTTGTGTATCGCTGGTCTGGCGGGTTGCTGTGTGTATGGCTCGGTCGGGGCGTCCGCCCCGTTGCTCAGCAGGTGAGGCGCGGCAAGCGTTCAGCCCGCACGCAGGACGTAGAAGATCGCATTCATGATCTCGCGCTGCGGCCAGGCCCGACGCCGCCCCTCCCGACGCGGTCGGGGCAGCAGCGGTTCCAGCAAGCGCCACTCGGCATCGGTCAGGTCACTCGCATAGCGCAAGCCCGCGCGGCTATGCTGCCGCCGGGTGGTCGGGGCCCACATCGTGTTGTTCGTCCAAGGTCTCGCAACCCGGTCGAATCACGATGAAGCCCGACCATCCATCCCATAACTGATTATCTCGAAGGCGTTCCGAAACAGCCTCTCAGGCAGGAAGGCTACTTATTGGGTCGTCCGAATTTCCCACACCACCTCTCTCCGCGGCCGCAATCGCTTCCACGCTCAGGCGCAAACCCATGGTGGCCAGCACCCGCGCCACCGTCGCCAGGGCGGGGTTTCCGTCTTCGGCGAGCGCGCGATACAACGCTGGCCTGGCCAACCCAGCCTCGGCGGCGATGCGACTCATGCCGATAGCTCGGGCGACAGTGCCCAGGCCCTCGGCGATCTCAGCGGGATCGCCGCTGGCGAAGGATTGCCGTAGATATTCCAGGCGACTTTCGTCGTCGGTTAGCAACTCGGCTGCGTCGAATATTTGGGTTTCCAACGCCATAGTTATTCCCTTTCCTCGCTGGCCATGGCCTTCGCCCTGGCAATGTCACCAGACTGCGAGCCCTTGTCGCCGCCGCAGAGCAGCAAGACGATCGCAGCTCCGCGGCGCATAAAATAGACACGGTACCCTGGGCCAACATGGATACGCAGTTCGGAGACGCCTTCGCCGACAGGCTCTACATCTCCGAAATTGCCACACGCCAACCGCACCAAGCGCTTGGAAATAATGGCCCGATCTGTCCCGGAGCGAAGGGCCTTCAGCCACTCGATAAAGATTGCGGTGCGGCGGATCTCGATCACACCCTTCTGTACTCCAGAGGGAATGGTTTGGCAAGAAATATCGTCTCCTGTGGGAGACAGTTCCGTGCCTCGTCGCCACCATCAGCAGCAACCTGCAGCCGCTACTGGCCGACCAAGCCGACGCCATTACCTCGTGGCGGAACTGGCCGCAGAAGGGGCGACGACGCCACGCACCGAGGCGCCTGCGCTGAGGGGTGCGATGTGACTGAACTACCCTGCCGCCGCCGCCCCCCGTTAGCCTTGCGGTTACCTTGGCGACTGGGCATTCTCGTCCTTGGATATGGAGAGGAGATGACACTGTGAGTGAATCTGTTCCCGTGGGTAACTTTGCTCCGCCCGCAGCATCCAATGGCATTACCGATCTAATCAACAACAGCTCGAATGTAGGCAAGGAAGTCAGTCAGACCATTGTTTCTGAAACTTTGTCGCGCGGGCTGGAGGCGGCGATCAAGAGTGGCGTTGGGAAGGCCGCAGGCGTTGGCGCCGGGGCACTTGTACAGCCGGCGGTGTGGGTCTTGAGCGGCAAGGCCCCGCAACCCGGCGACATCCCATTGTGGGGGCTGGGGACGGTCACTGGTATTGCGCTCGGAACAATAGGATCGGTGGCTACAGCAGTGACCGGCGTCATCAAAGCTGCGGTTGAGGACCACGAAGATGGCATCATCGCGAACGCGATATCCAGGGAGCCTGCAAAGTATAGGCCCTTCATCACTTCGGTTCGCAATTACGGCGCTTCGGGGCGGGGGATTGTCGCGATGACCATCGCCAATCACGGCGGCGTCACATGGCGGGTGGGACCGGCGACCTGGGTTTACATCACCGACGCGGCAAAGCGCCTCGTCTGCGATTATCAGCCAGTCTTCGCCATGGAGATTTACGCCCCCGTGCTGCCGCTTCGCATCGTTGGGCGGGATAGCGATGGTATGAGGTACCAGTGGCAGCGATTGAACGGACCGCAGCACGGCTAGATCTCGGTTTTTACGCCGCCAATCTTTGGTCCATCTTTTCTTAGAACCAGCCTGACCCGTTGCAACCAATCCTCTATCTCGGCGACCTAACTCTCTCGTATGCTCAGCCAGGGCTCGTGGGTGTCTAGGCTCAGGGTGTATTAGCCCGGATTATTCATGACGCCCCCAGCTGATGAATTTTGCCGGTGAGGCACTCGCCTATTGGTTGTGCTCGCGCAGGTCGGACTTCCGGCGCAGGCGTCGGTTCGATGGTGCGTATTGCGAGGTTTGGGATTGCTGCGGAAGGGCTTGATCGGGGCGACACCGCCCCGTGGTTCAGATCACCAGGCGGGGCATTCGTTCCAGGGCGAGGCGCAGGATGGCCTGGTCAGGACAGGCGCTGGGCAGGTGGAGCATTACCTTGGTTTTCCACTCGACCATTCATGGAAGAATGTCAGCTCGCGGTACCTTCGACGCTACTCCAGCTATTGCTGCAAGCAATCTTGCCTGCACGGGAGTGCGATCCGATGCGCCTCGTCGCCACCATCAGCGACAACCTTCAGCCGCTGCTGGACGACCAGGCCGAGGCCATGAGCACCGCGGCTCAGCACCACCATCGAGACCGCCTCCTGCAACCTGCTCGACGAACTCCGCCGTCAGGTCCGTGCCGCCAGCCGCGGCACCGGCCGTCAGAAGGTCCGGTGCCTCTAACCTTGGTGAATAATCCGGGCTAGACCCGTATTCGGCTTGCCTTGTAGACTCCTGCCCAAACACTGTTAATGAAAAATCAATGGTTCGGTAACAAGGGAGTAACGCCATGCGCCGCCGCCTTTTCATCAGCGTGGCCGCGGCGGGTTTAGTGCAGC
>RGVP01000134.1 GCA_010027235.1 bacterium | reverse complement strand
TCTTCAGGTTGCGGAAGGAAACGGCATCGCCGTGGTCCTGAAGTAGGATGTGACCTCCGGTCCAGAGGCCGTAGCCGGCGATGTTCTTGTATTTGCTTTGCGCGATCGCTTCGCGGAAGGCGGCCGAGTCGCGGTCGTAGGCGACGACAAGGGCGCCGTTTAGCCAGTGTTCAACGTGGCGACCGCTTGCGACGATGCGGCCGGAATTCCATTGGCCGATGGGATTGGGTTTCTTGGCGGCATCGGCTGGGATGAGATCGTAGAGTGACGCGATGGTGCGGTTACCGTCGCGCCCGAGTTTAGCGTCGGGGTGCAAGGCGTCATCGAGGATTTGGAACTCGAGGCCGATGGCGGAGCCGACGGCGACGGGCGCGCCGGTCGGATCGATGGCGGCAAGCTGGGGTTGGACGAAGTATTTCACGCCGCTATTCGCGCCGGCGGAGAGCTTAAACTCGAACTTCAGTTCAAACTCGGTGAACGGTTCCCGGGTGATGATATCGCCGCCGCCGCGCGACTCAGCACCACCGCTGGGATCGACTGAAAGCACGCCCTCGCGCATCGACCAGCCGCGGGTCGGAAAGTTCTCCTCGCGCGCGCTGCGCCAGCCGGTCGGGGTAGCACCGTCCCAGAGGAGGCGCCAGCCCTCGGCCTGCTCAGCGGCGGTGATGGTGTTGGCCGGTGAGTCGGCGTTGGTCGAGAGATCCGTTAGCATCAGGTTGCGCCAGCGCACCGGAGCGCCGGCATGGTTGGTATCTTTGTTGATGGAGTGGACCTGCAGGGCGATGAAGCCGCGCGCGGTCACGGCATCCGCAAATGCGGCGCGCGGTTCGCCGTTGAGCCAAGTCTTGATGGATTTGCCCACTGCCTCGAGGCGCACGTGGTTCCAGCCGTCGGCTTTGGATAAGATGCGGCCTTGGGCGGTGAAGGCGGGAGCCTCTCCGCCGGCTAGCCCGGGGTAGAGCCATCCGCGCCGAGCCTCGTCGTAGACACCGGCGGTCCACCAGCGGTCTTTTTTCGGATCGACGTCGATCTCGAGCTGATAGCCGTGCACGCGTCCGGCAGCGATTTTAAGAATTTTGCCTTCCGAGGTAGTGAACTCAGTCTCGTGGTCGAACATCTCGCTGCGGAACTGGACGCCGGAGTTAAGCGCGGGATCGACCTTGAATTCAAACTCGAGGGCGAAGTCGCCGTAGGTTTTTTCGGTGCAGAGAAAGGAGTTGGGCGTATTGGCGACGGAGCGACCGACGATCTCGCCGGCTTCGACGGAATACTCGGCTTTACCGCCGCGCTGCACCCAGCCGGAGAGGTCGTGGCCGTTAAATAGCGCCACGGCAGGGCCGGCTGCGGAGAGAAGGGGAGCGGCGAGTGCGGTGAGGATGAGCAAGGCGGGGATTTTCATGGGGATAAAGACCAAGGGGTTGACGGGAAAAAAGGCTGCTTCTGCGACACCAACTATTTAAGACGCTAGGGTTACGCCTTCGCGCAACGCTGGGCGGATGAGGGCATCAGCCTCGGGGTTGTTGATTGCGCGCATCGCGGCCCGGTCCCAGCGGATGGGGCGGCCGGTGCGCTGGGCGAGCTGGCCGAGAAGCACGACCTCGGTGAGCGGTGCGCCGTAATCAAAATTCGCGCCGGCTACGCCGCCTTTACGAATGGCGGCGAACCAGTCGTCGAAATGCGTGCCCTTGGGCCGAGGCAGGGTGGGTGCTGGGCGTTGGGCGAGCACGTCGGCCTCGCGCTCCGGCGGAAAGATACGCGGAACGGAGCTGGCGCGCATATCTGGGATAAAGGCGGTGCCGTCGTCCCCGACGAAGGCCATGCCGTTCGTGGCGGAGGCGATATATTCAGCGGGTAGATGGGGCACGGAGTCGGGGCGCATGAAGGTGCCTTCGCGCGTGCCGTTGCACCAGTGGATAACAAGGGGTGGGCGCGTGCCTCGAGCTGGGAAATCCCAACGGACGCGGGACCACGGCGGGGCGGTGAAGGCGTTGCGCCAAGGCGTCTCGGCCTCGACCAAGTCGGGAAAACCGACTTCGAGGGCGAATTCAACCACGTCGAACATGTGCGCACCGATGTCGCCCAGGGGGCCGGTTCCAAAATCCCACCAGTTACGCCAGCGGTTAGGCACGTAAAGCGGGCTGTAAGGCCGCGCAGGGCGGTCGGCCAGCCAGAGGTCCCAGTCCAAGGTGGTTGGCGGGGTTTCGCTCGGTGCCAAGGCGTCGGACGCGGTGTAGCGGACCGGCTGCATGCGGTCGGTCCAGAGGTGGACAGCGCGCACCGGGCCGATGGCGCCGGCGTCGAGCCACTCGCGGAGCACGCGGAGGGCGCCGTTATGGTGGCCTTGCACGCCTAGTTGGGTGCGGACTCCGTGGCTTCGCGCGGTGGCCGCCAGGTCCCGGCACTCCCAAATCGTGGTTGCGAGGGGTTTTTCGACGTAGACGTTCAAGCCGGCCTGCATGATGGCGCGGGCGATGGGGTGGTGGGAGTGGTCAGGGGTGGAGACTACCACGCCGTCGAGTCCGCCGGCATGAGCGTCCAGTAGGTGGCGAAAATCGCGGAAGCGCGGGACGTCGGGATAGTCCCGATAAACCGGCGCGGCCATGGTGTCGTCCACGTCGGCAAAGGCGACGAACTGGTGGCCAGTGAGTCCGCGCAGGTTGGCGGCGCCTTGGCCGCCGACGCCGATGAAGGCGAGGCGCATCGGCTCCGGTTTATTTTTAGCGGTGGGCTTGGTTCTGGTTGGCTCGGCGCGGGAGGAGGGCCGTGCGAGCGCGCCGACGCCGAGGAGGGCGAGGGAGCGGAGAGCCTGGCGGCGGGTGGTCAGCGCGTGCATCGGGGGATTCGGTTGGCTCGCACCAATCGCCGGAGAGTGCGGGCGATGGTTTCTGGGAATGCGGCTGGCGCGAGGACCTGGGGCAGGAGCATGGCGTCGAGGGTATAATGACAAAGGCGGGCTGCGAGTGGGTCGGCGATATTTTTCCATGGTTGCGTGCAGTTACCAATCCGGTGGTTGCGCCCGCTGGTGGCGGCGACTGGACTAGGCCCATGACAACTGGAGGCGAGGTAAGCATGGAGTTGACGGAGCGTATTTCCCCGACGACGCGGCCGCGCATCTTGATTCTTAATGCCGCTCTGGCGGGGGCTGAGGGTAACACTGCACGTTGGCTCGAGCAGGCGCGGGCCGAGCTCTTTGCTGGGGCTGAGCTAGACGAGGTGGTGCTGGCTGGACTGGGCGCGGAGACCTTCGCGAGCCTAGAGTCGCGGTTGCGGGCGGCGGACGGGTTTTGGTTTGCCACTGGCACTCATTGGGATGGTTGGAGTTCGCCGCTGCAGCGTTTTCTGGAGGACGCCACCCCGGCCGAGTGCACGGACATCTGGCTGGGCAAGCCGGCGGCGGTGCTCGTCACCGAGCACAGCACGGGCGGCAAGGGCGTGCTTTCGCGGTTGCAGGGGGTGTTGGTGACGCTGGGTTGCGCCATACCGCCCTGCTCGGGTCTGGTCCTTGCCTGGAGTGCCTTGCTCGCGCGCCGGCACGACGCTGAGGCGGCGGAGGATTTTTGGGGTGCGGACGATCTTGGAATCGTCGCGCACAACCTGCTCGCGGCTGCCGGCCAGCGGCGGTTGGATTGGCGCGTATGGCCGGTGGACCGGGAGGATTTTAAACGCGTGTGGGCGGAGTAGCAAGGAGGTGGTCGACGAGGCGGGCGGTGCCCTCGGCCATTGTCACGCGAGGGGCGTAGCCGAGGTCGCGGCGGGCGGCGTCGATTCGGAACCAGTGATCTTTGGCGAGCTCGGCGGCGATGAAACGCGTCATGGGCGGCTCTCCCGCCAGCGGTAGTAGGGCCCAAGCTGCCTCGCAGGCCACGCCGAGGGTAGAGGCCACGGGCAGGGGAATGCGGCGGGTGGGTAGGGATGGCCGACCGAGGGCGGTCAACAACTCGTCGATCCAGCGCCAAAGGTTTACGGGCTCGTCGTTGGTGATGAAGTAGGCGCGGCCGCCGGCGGGGCCTTGCGCGAGGGCGATCTCTGCCAGCAAATGGGCGTCGGTGGCGTTCTCCACGTGCACCATGTCCACGCGGTTTTCGCCCGAGCCAACCACCCGTAGGCGACCGGCGGCGGCGCGCGCGAGAATGCGGGGGACTAGGTGGGGATCACCCACACCCCAGATCAGGTGCGGACGCAGTGCGCACACCCGAAAATCCGGCCCGTGGGCGGCGAGCACCTCGGCCTCGGCGAGGGCCTTGGTTAGGGGGTAGGGGGACGGGCAGGAGGTGGTCAGCGGTAGGGACTCTTCGGCCCCGGCGAGATCGCGGCCGTGGTAGACCACGCTCGGGGTGCTGGTGTGCACGAAGCGGGCGACCCCTGCGGCCCGGGCAGCAGTGAGCAGGGCGCGGGTGGCGAGCACGTTATCCCGGAAAAAATCTTCGCGTTGCCCCCAGACACCTACGCGCGCCGCAACATGAAACACGGTTTCCGACCCGCGCACAGCCTCGGCGCAGACGGCGGGGTCGTGCAGGGCGCCAACCACGACGCGAATGCCCTCAGCTGCGAGTGACGGTCGCGGCGAGCGTGAAACGATCGTCACCGGTCGGTCGGCGGCACGCAGGCGAGCGAGCAGATGCGAGCCGAGGAAGCCGGTCGCGCCGGTCACGAGGACGGGGCCAATCGGATTCATCGTTTGGGGTCAGACTCAAAGCCGGTCGCGCCGTCGGCCACCCAGCGGGCGAGGGCGAGGCGGTGGATTTTGGCGTTGTGGCGCACGTCCACCGGGAACGAGGGGTGGAAGTAAAACGTTTTGATTTGCGCGGTGTGCTCGTGACTCAGGGCGATTTGACGTAGATCGCGGGTGAGGCGGCGGCATTCCGCGCTGTCGGGCAGGAGTTTCGGGTTCACCGGCTCGGCGACCAGACACGGTCGATGGCGACCTGGTGAGCCGGAGCTAACGAGGGCGACGCGGCGGATTTCCGGGTGGGAATCAAACAAGGGCTCGACCTGCGCCGGGTAAAGTGGGCCACGCGCGGTATACACGGTCTCTACTTTGCGTCCCACGAACCAGAGTCGGCCGTTGGCGTCTATGTAGCCGAGGTCGCCGAGTCGGTGGAAAACCACGCCGTCGGGTGCCGGAATCTTAGCTGAGGCGGTGGCCTCGGGCAGCCCGTCGTAGTCGAGCGTCACGGTGGGGCCGGCAACGATGATCTCGCCTATCTGGCCCGGGGCCAACTCGAAGGCGTCGGCAAGGGTGCGGATGAGGCCGTCGACGGGCGCGATGATTTTAACCATGTTGCCTGGCAGAATATGGCCGACGCAGGCGCCGGCCCCAGTGCGGGTGGCGGCGGCGGTCTCGTTCACCACTTCAGCGGCGGAGATGGTTGCTACGGGCAGGGCCTCGGTGGCTCCGTAGGGGCTGTGTAGGCGGCCGTTGGGCAGGAGGGCGGAGAGTGATTCCCACAACCAAGGTGGCACGGGCGCGCCTGCGCAGAGCACGCGGCGGAGGGAGGGGAAACTCAGGCCGGTGCGGTGACCGTGGACTGCGAGATTGCCCCACAGGGTGGGTGAGCCGAAGGACATCGTGACGTTTTCCTGGAGAACGGCCTGGGCCAGCTTGGCTGGATCGGCGCGGCCGGGGCGGGAGGGATCCAGTTCGGGCACGATGGTGGTGAGGCCGAGGGCGGGCGCGAAAAGGGCGAAGAGCGGCAGCAGCGGCAAGTCGATCTCGCCGGGCTCGATACTGTAGGCGTTACGGATCAGCTGCACTTGGGCGTCGAATTGGCCGTGGGTGTAGCGAACGCCCTTGGGTGCGCCGGTCGAACCACTGGTAAATAGAATTGCGGCGGGGTCGCCGGGAGCGCGTGGAAGGGCCTCTGGAGCGGAGGCCGGCCGGATTGCGCCCGGGGCGGTCAGACGGGCGGTGGCGGTGCCTGACACCGCGAGGCGGATCTCGACTGAGCGGAATGAGCCGCGAAATAACCACGAAGCGAGGCGGGCGGCGGGGATACCGACCAGAGCGCGGGGACGACTGCGGGCGACGCAGCGCAGAAAATTTTCCCGGCCCATGCCGGGGTCGATCACTACAGGCAGTGCGCCGAGCTCGAATAGGGCGAACACCGTCGCCAGCAGTGGCAGGCCTTGGCGCACCATCACAAGGGCGCGGTCGCCGGGGCGGAGGCCGGCGGCGGCGAGGCGGGCGCGTTGGGCAGCGACCTCGGCGGATAGTTCGGCGTAAGAAAGTGCGAGGTAGTCGATCCGGCCCGCGCGGCGGCCGCGGGGGATTTTCAGCGCGACTTGTCGAGGGTTGGAAGCCGCGTAGGCGGCGAGGTGGCGGGCGATGTTGGCAGAGGCGGTCATGCGGGACGGGCGCAAAAAAACCGCGCCCGGGTGGGGGCGCGGCGACAGAGAGAGGCCGGCCGAGTTGCTCAGTAATCGTTCGTGCTGAAGGCTCCCCAAGCGAATTTTACTTGGGTGCCGGACACGTCGCCGGCGTTACCGATGAGCTCGTTACTATTGCCGTCGATGCTGGTGATCGGGGCTGGTTGATAGGCGCCGCGGGTGATCTCAACGAGACCAAAGAGGTAGCTGGAGTGCGAAAGGCGACCGGAGGTCTGGTGGGCGCAACCACTCAAGCTGGCGGCTGCGATGATGAGGGAGAGGGGCAGGAGGGCCTTCTTGTTCATAGGGGAAGAGTTGGGGAATGACTCCGGCGGCCAGGTTTGGCAAGCTCGGC
>RGVP01000133.1 GCA_010027235.1 bacterium | reverse complement strand
GGGAGAGAGTTGTTTGCCGGCGCGCAGGGGGATGCCGCGCAGGGGGAAGGCGCCGATTTGGTAGCGTTTGAGGCGTTTTACAGGATGGCCTAGGGCGAGGAAGAGCTGGCGGATCTCGCGTTTTTTACCGTGATGCATGTGCACGTCGATCGAGGTGGCGATGCCACCGGGGCCTACGTTGATCAGGTTGGCGTATTCGACCTTCAAACGTTCGCCCTCGATGGTGACGCCTGAGAGCAGGCGGGGGATGCGGTCGCGGGGGAAACCTCGATCCAGCACCACGAGGTAGCGTTTGGTAACGAGGTTGCTCGGGTGGGTGAGGCGTTGGGCGAGATCGCCATCGGTGGTCAGGATGACCAGGCCTTCGGAATCCTTGTCGAGGCGGCCCGCGGTGAAGAAGCGGTGTTTGGCGAGCTGCGGGGGCAGGAGGGTGAAGATAGTTTCGGGGTTGTGCGGGTCATCGTTCGAGCACACCAAGCCGCGGGGTTTGTGGACGGCGAGGGTGATCTTGGGTTGCAGGCTGGAGCGGACCTGACTGCCCTCGACGGTTACCTTATCGGTCTCGGGATCGATCTTCTGGCCGAGGACCGCGACCTTGCCGTTTACCCACACTTCGCCCTGCGCGATGAGTTGTTCGGCGGCGCGGCGGGAGCACAGGCCGGCGTCGGCGAGGAACTTTTGGACACGGACGGCTGGATCGGGCATGGGTCGGCAGTTGGCGGGAAAGCGCGGGGCGAAGCAAGCGCGGGCGTGCTGGTGGTGGCTTAAAGTAAGGGCTTGCGCGGGCGCGGCGGCTGCTTGACCTGTTGGCCTTTATGTCTGCTCCCGCCGCCTCTTCCCAATACAGCAAAGAGAACCCGTTCCCGGCCCGCATCACCGAGAACCGCCTGCTGAACAAGCCCGGTTCCGCCAAAGAGACCCGTCATTTTGTGGTCAATCTCGCCGGCAGCGACCTACACTACAAGGCGGGCGATTCGCTCGGTGTTTTCCCCACCAATCGTCCGGTCGAGGTCGGCGAACTGCTCGAGCGCCTGCATGCCACTGGTGACGAGCTGGTGTCGCCCGCCATGCTCAAGCTAGCCGCCCCCATCCCCTTGCGCGAGGTGCTTTCTCACCGCATGGCCCTCGGCGGCCCGACGCCGAAGATCGTCAATACCCTCTTCGCCAAAGCGACCGACGCGGGCGAGAAAGCCCGACTCGAGGCGCTGCTCAAGCCCGAGGCCAAGGAGGAGTTGGCCGGTTTCCTCGATGAGCGCGAATACGTGGACTTATTGGCTGAATTCCCCTCCGCCAAGCTGACTCCGCAGGAATTCGTCGATCACCTGCGCAAGCTCATGCCGCGCCTTTATTCCATCGCGTCCTCCTCTCGCGTCTTCCCCACCGAGATCCATCTGACCGTTGCGGTGGTGCGCTACACCACCAACCATCGCGAGCGCCACGGCGTGTGCTCGACCTTTCTGGCCGACCGAGCCCGCGTGAACGAGACGCCCGCGCCGGTGTTTGTCTCCAACTCTCACTTCGGTCCGCCCGAAGACGGCGCCAAAGATGCCATTATGGTGGGGCCGGGCACCGGCATCGCGCCCTTCCGCGCCTTTGTGCAGGATCGCGTCGCCGCTGGCGCGACCGGCCGCAATTGGGTGTTTTTCGGCGACCAGAAGAGCCACACGGATTTTCTCTATCAAGAGGAGTGGGCCGACTACCTCGCCAAGGGCCAAGTTGCCCGCCTCGACCTCGCCTGGTCCCGCGACCAAGGCGTGAAGGTCTATGTGCAGGACAAGATGCGCGCCAACGCGGCCGAGCTCTGGGCCTGGATCAAAAACGGCGGCTACTTCTTTGTCTGCGGCGACGCCAAGCGCATGGCCAAGGACGTCGACCAGGCCCTCCACGACATCATCGCCGAGCAGGGCGCCATGCCCATTGAGCAGGCGCAGGAATACGTTAAGCAGATGAAGAAGGACAAACGCTACCAGCGCGACGTGTATTGAGCGGAAGTAGCGAGTAGCGGGTAGCGAGCATCACGCTATCGCCCGCTTCTTTCCTACTCGCCGCCGCAATCCGTCTACCCGCTACTCCTCCCCCCAACCCATGACCTTCACCAATCGAACTGCCCTCGTGACCGGCGCCGGACGCGGCATCGGCAAAGCCATCGCCGAGTCCCTCGCCGCCAAGGGCGTCACCGTGATCTGCGTTTCCAAATCCGCCGCGTCGTGCGGAGCGGTGGCCGACGCCATCCTCGCCGCCGGCGGCAAAGCCAAGGCCCTCGCGGTGGATGTCGCGGACGGCGCAGCCGTGGCGGCGGCATCCGAGGCCCTGCTGAAGGAATTCGGC
Organism: bacterium; assembly: GCA_010027235.1. Taxonomy (GTDB): domain Bacteria; phylum Verrucomicrobiota; class Verrucomicrobiia; order Opitutales; family Opitutaceae; genus IMCC26134_A. The sequence continues at coordinate 4,393 of RGVP01000133.1, read as the reverse complement.
AAGATCGATATCCTCGTGAACAACGCCGGTATCACCCGCGATGGGTTGCTCGCCCGTATGAGTGACGACGATTGGAACAGCGTCATCCAGACCAACCTCACCAGTTGTTTCCACTGGACCAAGGCCATCGGCTGGCCGATGTGCCGCGCGCGTTTTGGTCGCATCGTTAACATCTCCTCCGTCACAGGCATCATGGGCAACGCCGGTCAGGCCAATTACGCCGCTGCCAAGGCCGGTATGATCGGTTTCACCAAGGCCACCGCCAAGGAATTCGCCAAGCGCAACGTCACGGTCAACGTGGTCGCGCCCGGTTTCATCAAGACCGATATGACCGCCGAATTGAGCGAAGAAGTGCAAAAAGGCGCTACCGGCCTCATCCCCATGCAGCGTTTTGGTGAGGCCGCAGAAGTGGCTCATGCGGTCGCTTTTCTCTGCTCCGACGAAGCGAGCTATATTACCGGGCAGGTTTTTGCCGTTGACGGTGGCATGGCGATGTGAGCCTTTCACCCAGCTAAATTTATCACCCTTATGGCCGACCAAAAAACCATCGAACAACGCGTCAAAGAGATCATCGTTAATCAACTGAACGTAAACGAGGAGCAGATCACGCCCACCGCTTCCTTTCTGGACGATCTCGGCGCCGATTCCCTCGACACCGTCGAGTTGATCATGGCCTTCGAAGAGGAGTTCAAGGACGAGATCAAGGGAGAGATCCCCGAGGCCGACGCTGAGAAGCTCAAGAACGTCGGTCAGGTCATCGACTACATCAAGGCCAAGGCTGGCGTGGCCTAAGGCTGCCTTCCGCACCTCGCGGACAAATTTCCCCGCTCCACTCTGGAGCGGGTTTTTTTGCGTCCGGAACGGCCGGAAGCGGCCCCGCGGCCAACGAGACGCGTCCTTGCCCTGTGCGGCGCGCTTGGTTTTGTTGGGCGGTTTCCACTATGTCACACCTCCCCGATTCCCAGCGCGTTGTCGTCACCGGTCTTGGCGTTATTCACGGTCTGGGGCAGACGGCGGACGCCTTTTGGGCAAGCCTGGTGGCGGGTAAAAACGGCATCGATCGCGTCTCGCTCTTCGATCCGGCCCCTTTCGCCACCCAGATCGGCGCCGAGGTGCGCGGCTGGAACGTCGAGGACTATATGGACCCGAAGGAGGCGCGACGCAACGACCGCTATACCCACTTCGGTTTCTGCGCCGCCAAGCAGGCTTGGGCCGACTCCGGCCTCGACATGGCGACGGAGGACCCCGACCGCGTCGGCGTGGTGGTGGGCTCCGGCATCGGCGGCATGTTCACTTATGAGACCCAGTTGAAAAAGCTCCACGACGGCGGCCCGCGCAAGGTCTCCCCGTTCACCATTCCTGCCCTCATCGGCAACATCTGCTCCGGCATTGTCGCGATCGAGCTCGGCGCGCGTGGTCCCAATTTCGGCGTGGTCTCGGCCTGCGCCACCGGCACCCACGCGCTCGGAGAGTCCATGCACATGATCCGCCGCGGCGACGCCGACGTGATGGTGGCCGGCGGCACCGAGGCGGCGATCACTCCCTTCGCCTACGCCAGTTTCTGCGCCATGCGGGCGATGAGCACGCGCAACGACGACCCTGCCACCGCTTGCCGGCCGTTCTCGATGGGCCGCGACGGCTTCATCATGGGCGAGGGTGCCGGCGTGCTCGTCCTCGAATCCTACGAACACGCCCGAAAACGCGGCGCGCGCATCTACTGCGAGATCGCCGGTTATGCCGCGACCGCCGATGCCCATCACATCACCATGCCTGACCCCGAAGGTAAGGGCCTCGGCATGGCCATGACCCGCGCGCTCAAGGGCGCCGGCGTCGCGACCGAGGAGGTTGGCTACATCAACGCCCACGGCACCAGCACGCCCTACAACGACAAATTTGAAACCCTCGCGATCAAGCGCGTGTTCGGCGGGCGGGCGAAACAGCTTCCCGTGAGCTCGACCAAATCCATGACCGGCCACCTGCTCGGCGGTGCCGGCGGCATCGAGAGCGTCATCTGCGCCAAGACCCTCCAGACCCAGACGCTCGCGCCCACCATTAACCTCCATGAGCCCGACCCCGAGTGCGACCTCGACTACGTGCCGAACGTCGCGCGCGAGGCACGGGTTTCGACCGTGTTGAGCAACAACCTCGGCTTCGGCGGCCAGAACGCCGCGGTGGTTTTCCGCGCGGTCTGAGCCGGCTTCTGGGCAACGCGTGATGAAGGCCAAAACTTTACCCCGGAGTTTTGCCTTCGTTTTGGCGGGGTTTTTCGCACTGGCGGCGGCGCGCGCGGAGCTGGTTTTTGAATCGGATGAGATCGTGCTCAAGCCGCGCTTAGGCGAGCGTGAGCTCGTCGGCGAGTTTCATTTTACCAATCGTGGCGCTGCGCCCGTAAGCTTGACCGAGGTGAGCAGCGGTTGCTCCTGCACCGTGCCGGAGGCGGCCGAGGAGGCGGTCGCGGCGGGTGCCCGAGGGGTCGTGCCGGTAACCTACCATCCCGGTTCGCGCCAGGGGCGGCAGGTTCAGTCGATCACAGTGCTAACCTCCGACGGCGAGACTTACGAACTGCGGGTGGTGGCCGACTTGCCGTTGCGGGTGCTGATCGCGCCGCGTCTGCTGTTGTTTTCGGGGCCTGCGCCGGAGCCGCGGGAAATTACCCTCACTTATTCGGCGGATACGCCGGTGACTTTGCTGGAAGTCGTTTCCCGCACCGCCGCCTTCGTGGTTGAAGGTCAGCCTGCGCTGGCAGGCGACATGTTGAAAATCCGGTTTCGCTACGCGGGCGAGGCATCGGATGATGCCCGGGCGACCGCGCGGGTGCGGGTGCGGGACGCAGCCGGCGTCGAGCATACGGACGTGCTTTATCTACGACACCTGCCGTGAAGACCGAGACGGCGAGAGACGGCCGGCATGGCCCGGTGGCGAGGATGGTGTTCGCCTTGCTCCTGGTTCCGATCGCGCCAGCGGCCTTGACCGGCTGGCTGCACCCGTGCGCGCCCGACTGGCGAGCCTTGGGCGAAAAAAAGGTGGCGATCGTGCGGGTCTCGGTCGCGCAGGCGGGGCGGAATTATCCGGACGCCCTCTGGATCGATGCCCGCCCGGCGGATGTCCGCGCGGCGGGCGTGGTGCCCGGATCGGTGGCTTTGAATGAGGATGACTGGGAGACCGGTTTCGCCGCCTTGGCGGAAAAATGGGACGGCCGACGGACCATCGTGGTTTATTGTGGCGGCGATTCGTGCCACGCCAGCGAGGCGGTGGCGCTTCGTTTGCGCCGCGAACTTGGCTTTGAAAGAATCGTGGTCCTCGAAGGCGGTTGGGATGCCTGGCGCGCGGCGCGGGCGATGGGGGGTGAACCGTGAAAACATCGGCCAATCACTGGCGAATCTGGATCGCTCACGGGTGCGAGTGGTCGGTGGCGGGCGTGCTGGGCGTGGCGGGGGCACTGAAGCTGGCCGATCCAGCGCGTTTCGCGACCGACATTTCCGCCTTTCGCTTGGTGTCGGGCTGGCTGGCCGGCGGTCTGGCGGTCTATCTGCCGTGGCTGGAACTCACGGTGACGGCCGGCCTTCTCTGGGGAAAAACGCGGCTGGCGGCGCGGCTGCTGTCGCTCGGGTTGTTGGCGGGTTTTTCGCTCGCGCTGGCTTCGGCCTGGGCGAGAGGCATCGACGTGCGCTGCGGTTGTTTCGGCAATGCCCCTGCGGGCTCCGTGGTGGCCGCATTGGCGCGCAACGCGGGGCTGGTCCTTGCGCTGCTGGCGGCGGCGCGCCTGCGGCGAGGCAGCCGAAACTAGGTAAGCAAGCCCTGCGGCTCCGCGCCTTGCTCGCGGAGCGTGCGCAGGGCGAGGGCATCGTGCCGTTTGGCGAGGCGCGTGCCGTTCTCGTCGGTCAGCAAGGGGGCGTGGTAGTAGGCAGGCAGGGGCGCGTTGGGCGGAAGCAGCGCGGCGAGCAGAAGTAGTTGGCGAAAGGTGGAGCGGACAAGATCCTCGCCGCGCACCACCTCCGTGACGCCCAGCGCGGCGTCATCGACGGCGCAGGCAAGTTGGTAGCTGGGCAGGCCGTCCTTTCGCCATACGAGGAAGTCGCCGAAATCGCGCCCGCAGACTGCAGTGCGCAGGCCGAGGCGTCCATCGGTAAAGGCCAACGTCTCGCCGTCGGGCACACGGAAGCGCCAGTTGCGCGCCAGGCCGGCTGCATCGAGCGGCGGCAGGGCGGCGTCGGCGGGTGGACGCCAGGCGGCGGGGTAAAGCGGCTCGTCATCGCCGGGGCCTTCGTGGGGGGCGGCGAGGGCGCCGGCGAGATCTTTGCGGGAGCGGTCGCAGGGGTAGATGAGTCCGGCTTCGTGCAGACGAGCGAGGGCGTTGCGGTAGGCGGGCAGGCGGGCGGATTGCACGATGATG
>RGVP01000132.1 GCA_010027235.1 bacterium | reverse complement strand
CTTGGGGGCCAAGGCCTTGCGTGGGGCCGGCTTTGGGGCGGCTTTGGGAGCAGCGGCTTTGGTGGCTGGTTTTTTTGCCGGGGCTGGTGCGCGCGAGGGTTTAGCGGCGGGCTTGGCAGTTTTGGTGGCTTTGGCCGGGGAGGCTTTGGGCGTAGCGATTTTGGTGACGGATTTTTTTGAAGGTTTCACGAGAGGTTTGGGCGGCGTTTTCTTTTTTAACGCCTTGGGCGGGGACTTCGGTGTCTTGGGGGTGCGGCGTGGAGCCGGCTTCGCCTTGCGGGCGTTCGCGGCGCTTGACGATGGCCGCCGCGCTGAGGTGCCGCGCGGAGCAGGCTTGGGGGTGCGACGCGGAGCTGGTTTTGAGGTCCGCACGGGGGACTTTTTCTTGCTGCCGGCGGGCTTGCGGGTGGGTTTGGCCATGGTATTTTTTTGGGGGGGTAAGAAAATGGGCGCCAACTGGCCGGCCGTCTGGGGGCGCAGGCTAGGCTTGGATCGCCTCCGCGCAACGGTGGCATACCTCGTGGTCTCCAGCGGCTTGCAGGGCGGGGACCCAGCGCCAGCAGCGTGGGCAGCGCAAGTGGCCGAGTTCACCCGCCGGGCGAGCGGCGACAGTGAGATCGACGCCGGCAGCAGTTTCGGCGAGCGTTACTTGGGAGACGATAAGCAACTCAGGGAGAAAGGTCTCGTGGCGGCGCAGAATTGGGTCGAGAGCCGACGAGCTAGCGATCTCGAGGGTGATGGCTGCGTCGAGGGATTTGCCGAGTTTTCCGGCTTGGCGGAGCGGTTCGAGGGTCTCGTTGACTTTAGTGCGGACCTTCAAAAGCTCGCTTAGGTCGGTGGCGAGAGATGGGTCGGTCCACTCTGGGTTGGCTAGGGGCCAGTCTGCCAGGTGCACGCTGGGTGTATCGGCTCCGGCGGCGGCGAAATCTGCCTTGAAGTGGGCATGGCACCAAGCTTCGTCGGCGGTGAAGGTCAGAATCGGGGCGAGCAAGCGGACGAGCACGCCGTGGATGGCGTGCACGGCGGTCTGGGTGCTGCGGCGCTGGGGGTGATCGACTGCGTAGGTGTAGAGCCGGTCCTTACAGACGTCGTTATAGACGGCCGAGAGGGTGTTGGATACGAATTGGGCGCAGAGGGAGACGACGCGGTGGAATTCGTAGGCGTCGTAGGCGGCGGTGCTCTCGGCTAGTAGTTTCGCGGTCTGGTGCAGGGCCCAGCGGTCCAGCACGTCGAGCGAAGCGTGGGGCATGGCATTCAGGACCGGGTCAAAGTCGTGGAGAATCGAGAGCTGATAGCGGAGGGCGTTGCGGAAGCCGCGATACTGCTCGGCGGCGTTATCGAGGATTTTTTTCGAGAGGGTAATATCCTGGGTGAAGTCCTGCGAGGCGAGCCATAGGCGGATGACGTCCGCGCCATAGTCGGCGATGAAGTTATCCGAGGTCGGGGGTTTCTCGTAGCTGCCGGATTTAGAGATTTTTTTGCCGTCTTCGCCGACGATGAAGCCGTGGGTGAGCACGGCTTTGTAGGGTGCGCCGCCTTGGGCGATGACGCCGGTCCAGAGCGAGGATTGGAACCAGCCGCGGTGCTGGTCGGAGCCCTCAAGGTAGAGGTCGGCGGGCCACTGGGTGCCGCCTTGGTGGTTGCGCAGGACGGCGGTGTGGCTGCTGCCGGAGTCAAGCCAGACATCGAGGGTGTCGCGCCCGTTGGTCAACTCGGACGCGGGTGGCCAGCCAGCGGGTAGGGTGACGCCGGCGAGTAACTCGGCGGCGGTCTGTTCATACCAAAGGTTGCTGCCGGCGGGGTGGGCGGCGATTTTGGCGGCGACGGCTCGGACGACCGAAGCATCAAGGTGGGCTGTTTTCTGAGCGTCATAGAACGCGATGATGGGCACGCCCCACGAGCGCTGGCGGCTGATGCACCAATCCGGACGGGCCTCGACCGCGCCGGTGATGCGGGCTTGGCCCCAGGCGGGAAACCAAGTGACGTCGCGGATCGCGGCCAGGGCGGCGGTGCGCGGGGAACTGCCGGTGGAGCCGGGGCGGTCTAGGCCGACGAACCACTGGTCGACCGCGCGGAAAATAATGGGGGTTTTAGAGCGCCAGCAGTGCGGGTAGCTGTGGATGTATTTGGCCTTGGCAAGTAAGGCGACGTGACCGGTGGCGTCGGGCGTAGCGAGTTTCTTGAGCACGGCGAGGTTGGCCGGGCTGGGCTTTTTCGCGGCGAGTTCTTCGACCGTTTCCAGGCAGGAGATGCCCACGAGGTCGGCGGGGACCTGGCCGTCGTCGAGGTAGCGACCGTTGTCGCCGACCGGACAGTAGATGGGTAGGCTATATTTCAGTCCGGTCAGGTAGTCATCGGCGCCGTGGCCGGGGGCGGTGTGAACGCAGCCGGTGCCGCTGTCGGTGGTGACGTAATCGGCGAGGACGACCGGCGATGCGCGGTCGATAAAGGGGTGGCGGGTCGCTATTCCCTCAAGACGCGCTCCCAGAGTTTCAAATGACGAATTCCGAATGACGAAATCGGCGGCGTCGTCCAAGATTTTGGCGGAGGCGAGAACTTGGGGGAGGAGGGCCTTGGCGACGAGGATACGTTCTGGGCCGAGGTCGGCGGCGACGTAGGTGGTCTCCGGATGCACCGCGATGGCGAGATTGGCCGGGATAGTCCAAGGAGTAGTTGTCCAGATAACGACGCTGAGGGGTTTATCGGCCGGCAGGCCGAATTTCGCGGCCTCGGCGACGGGGACGGCGAACTTCACCCAGATGGCGATGGAGGTATGTTCGGCGTATTCGATCTCGGCCTCAGCTAGGGCGGTCTCGAAGGGGATGGACCAATAAACGGGTTTCTTAGAGCGATAGACTAGGCCCTCTTCGACGAACGCGGCGAAGGTGCGTAGGATGTCAGCCTCGAAGGAGGGGGCCTTGGTTTTATATTCGTGGGCCCAGTCGGCCTGCACGCCGAGGCGTTTAAAGGAGGCGGTTTGTTTTTTGATCCAGCCTTCGGCGAAGACGTCGCAGCGGGAGCGCAGTTCGGCGGTGGATAAGCTGAGGCCGGCAGCTTGGAGCTCCTTAGCGACCTTCTGCTCAATAGGCAGGCCGTGGCAATCCCAGCCCGGGACGTAGGGGGTGCGGAAGCCGCGCAGGGATTTGTAGCGAAGGGTGATGTCCTTGAGGGACTTGTTCAGGGCGGTGCCGATATGCACGTCGCCATTAGTGAAGGGCGGGCCGTCGTGAAGGGTAAAGGCGGGTGCGGAGGCTCGTTTCGCTTGGATAGCGGCGTAGAGCGAAAGGTTTTCCCACGCGGCGAGGCGGGCAGGTTCGCGTTTGGGCAGGTCTCCCCGCATGGGGAAATCGGTCTTGGGGAGGCTGAGGGTGTGCTTTAGGTCGTTCGCCATGCCGTTGTAATAGGGCGCGGCAGGCTAGGTGCATGGGGGGGGGAGTCAAGGGGCGTGTGTGGCGCCTAGGCGACTAACGCGGCGCCGGCGAGGCGTTCTCCGGCGGCGAGGCACGCGGGCAGGCCGATGCCGTCGCGCACCGGACCGCCGATATGCAGCCCAGGCAGACGTTTTTCGGCGGCGGCGATGACCTCGAGGTAGGAATCGTGTGTCATCTCGTATTGCGGGATGGCGCGGGGCCAGTGGGTGCGATGCACGAAGACCGGTGGGCGGCGTGTGCCTAGCAGGGTGGCAAGTGCCTTTTCCACGATGGGGAGTTGGTATTCGAGTGTTTGGCGGGCGAGGTCGGGCTGGCGGACCCCGCCCAGCATCACGGTCAGGGCAACGTGTCCAGCAGGGGCGCGACCGGAGAAAAGGGTGGAATTGAACAATACGCCGAGAAGGGGACTTTTTTCAACCGAGGGGCAGAGCAGGCCAAAACCATTTAGCGGGTGCGCTATGTCGGTGCGGCGGTAGCCGAGGAAGAGGGCGGTGACGGGCGGATGTTCGAGAAGATCTAGCGAAGCGAGAGAGGTCCGAGCGCCGGGTGGGCCTAGGCCGAGTCTGGCCAGAGCGGGGGCGGGCAGAGCCAAGATCACGCGGTCGAAGCGTTCGGCTGGGGCGTTGTCGAGGATCCATCCGTTGGGGCCGGGCGTGAGTTGTTTGACCACCGTGTTGAGGCGGAGTGAGCCGGACGGGAGGGAGGCGGCGAGAGCTTGGGGCAACTCGGCGAGGCCGTCCATGAAGCTGATGATGGGGGGCGGTCCGGCGGGTTCGCCGCGGACGCGTTTTGCGCGGGCTTCGGCGAGTTGGGCGCGCAGCAGTGATCCGTGTTTTTGTTCTCCCTTCCAGAGGGAAGGAAAAGCGTGCCGGGCGGAGAGTTGGGCGGGGTCGCCGGCGTAGATTCCGGATACGAAGGGATCGAGTGCGTAGGCGAGTAATTCAGGGCCGAAGTGTTCGCGAAAAAAATCAGCCAGAGGTAGGTCCTGCAAACGGGGGCGTTTGGGGCGGAAAAATTCGTGCAGGACGCGGAGTTTGGTGCGGGTGGAAAAGAGCCCTGAGCGGAGGAAGGCGGCAGGTGAGGTTGGCAACCGGAGCAGAAGGCCATCGCGCAGAATGTAGCGGTTTTTGGCGGCGGGGGCGGAGGGTTGGCGGCGGGGCCCTAGGCCGAGCTCGCTGACGAGGGCAGCGACGGCGGGGGTTTCCTGCAGTGAATTCGGGCCGGACTCGACCAGCCAACCGGCTTCATGACGCTCGCTGCGGATGACACCGCCCGGGACGGGCGCGGGGTCGAAGACGGTCACGCGGCGACCGGCGCGGACAAGGTGGCGAGCAGCGGACAGACCGGTGATGCCGGCACCGAGGATGGCGATGGGGAGACGGTTTGACGGTTCGGAGTTTTGGCCCACGGAAAAAATAGGAATAATAAGCCAGGAACGTCCTAGCGCGGTATTTTTAAATTATTGCTCTATGAGTGGCCTAACTAGACGGGATCGGTCGCGCCCAGGGCAGTTCAGCGGAAGGTCGTTACGGTCTCTACGAGGGCCTGCATGCATTCGATCTTCGCATCGGGGGTGATGCCGTGGCCGAGGTTAAAGATATGCCCGGGCCGTTCGCGTAGCGACTCCAGCAGGCGCGTCGCTTGGACTCGGACGATCTCGGGGGCAGTGGTCATGAGCACGGGATCGAGGTTGCCTTGGATAGCGAGATTGGCCGGCAGGCAGGCGCGGATGGCTGCGAGGTCGACTGTCCAGTCGAGGCTGATCGCGCGAACTCCAGAGGCGGCCTGGGCGGCGAGGTGGGGCGCGGTGCCCTTGGCGTAGAGGATGATGGGGAAACCGGCAGGCAGAGCGGCGACGATACGGCGTATCCAGGCCAGCGAGGCGGCCTCGTAATCACGACCGGCGAGGATACCGCCCCAGCTGTCAAAAATTTGGATGGCGTCGACGCCGGCTTCGATCTGCATCCGGAAATAGGATACAAGGGCGGCAGTCAATTTCTCCAGTAGCGCGTCAAAGGCGGCGCGGTCGGTATGAAAGAGAACCTTAGCGCGGGCAAAGTCGTCCGAGCTGCCGCCCTCCAGCATGTAGGTGGCGAGGGTCCAAGGTGAACCGCCGAAGCCGAGCAGGGCGTGACCGGTTGCGGCGACCTCTTTCTTGAGTAGACGGAGAGTATCGCCGACGTAGCCGAGCCGATCGGGAACGGCTTCGGCGGGGGCGAGCGCGTCGATCTGCGCTCGGGTTTCCAAGCGGTAGGCCATTTGAATGCCGCCGGCCTCGCGAAAAGCGTAGGGCTGGCCAAGGGCCTCGGGTATCACGAGTATGTCGGAGAATAAGATGGCGGCGTCTAGGCCGGGAAAGCGCTCGAGGGGTTGCAGCGTCACTGCGGTGGCGAGCTCGGGTGTGCGCACCATTTCGAGGAAGGATGACTTTGCCTTGAGGGCTCGGTATTCGGGTAGGTAGCGACCGGCTTGACGCATCACCCAGAGGGGCGGGCGTTCGAGAGGTTGGCAGGCGAGTGCGGCAAGGAAGCGGTCTCGGGAAGTCATCAGGCGGAAGCAGCGTGCAGTGGATGGCGAGCAGCGAGCATAAGATCAGCTTTTGGAGACCCAGTCGCGTGGGCGGAGGAAATCGGTGTGGAGGCGATGTTCCTCGGTGCCGGGAGTGGTGCTGCGGGCGTAGTCCCAGCGGACCAGCGGGGGCAGGCTCATGAGAATACTCTCGGTGCGACCGCCGCTCTGGAGGCCGAATAGCGTGCCGCGGTCCTGCACCAGATTAAATTCTACGTAACGTCCTCGCCGATAGAGCTGCCAGTCGCGCTCAGCATCGTTTGTAGGGGTGTTTTTCCGACGTGCCACGATGGGGCGGTAGGCGGGCAGGTAGGCGTCTCCGACCGCGCGCAAAAGGGCGAAAGAAGCTTCGAAGCCGAGAGCGGAGAAATCGTCAAAAAATATTCCGCCGATTCCTCGCGGTTCGCAGCGGTGCTTCAGAAAAAAGTAGTCGTCACAGTTTTTCTTAAATTGTGGATATAGCGCTAAACCATGCGGATCGAGGGCCTCTCGGGCGGTTTGGTGCCAATGCACACAATCTTCCTCGTAGCCGTAGTAAGGGGTTAGGTCAAAGCCGCCGCCAAACCACCAGGCGGGCGGCGCTTCGGAGCCGTTGGAATGACCTATGCCTGATGATGAATGATCAAGGGCCGAGGTCGCGGGCGCGGCGGGACCAGTGGTGCTAAAGAAACGAACGTTGGCGTGACTGGTAGGGACGCGGGGGTTACGAGGGTGGATGACAAGGGACACTCCGAGGGCTACCCAGGGGCGA
>RGVP01000131.1 GCA_010027235.1 bacterium | reverse complement strand
TTTTCCCATGGGCCGTCGGCGTAGCCCGCCTCTGCGGCGACGGTGGTGGCGGCGGAGGAACCACCGGGTTGCCGGAAAGTCTCGGCGAGAACGGCGCGGGTGTAGTTTTCCTCGCCGAGTTCGATTTTCGAAAAGCCCTTGGGCAGGATTCGGACAAGGGAGAACTGCGCGGCACCGGCGGCGGAGAAGTCACCGTTTTCGGCGGCGAAGGCGCCCTTTTGGTAGTCCACGCGCTCGATCAGCTCTGGTATAATAAAATTGGTGTCGGCATAGCCTTGGCCGTGGGCGTGGGAGCGGGCGTTCACCGGCATGCCGTCGACCGAGACGGCGAAGTCGGTGCCGTGGTCGAGGTTGAAGCCGCGTAGGAAATACTGGTTAGCCTTGCCGCTGCCGGAGTGCTGGGTGACGACGAGGCCGGGGACGACTTCCAGTATTTCGCCGCGACGGAGGAAGGGGCGCTCGGCGAGTTCGGCTGCGTTCACGCTGCCTTGCGAGGAGGTGCCGGCCTCGCCAACAAGGTCGAGCGATCGACCGTAGACGGCGATAGGATCGAGGGTTTCGAGCCCATCGAGATCGGCCGGCGCGGTTGGGTGGCCGGTCAATCCCATCGGGAGTAGTGCGGCGGCAAGCAAGAGACGCGGCGTGGTCAGGGAGGGCACGGTGAAACGAGGGTGAAGCGGGACGATGCCGAATCGAGGTGGACTAGCGATACTCCACTAGGCGGTAGAATACTTGTGACCGGTTGGTAAGTGCATCGCTGCATTCGAGCACCTCGCCCGTGCCGGCGATAAACTGGTGTGCGGGGACGTTGTTCCAGTTGACCAAATTTGGCGAAGATTGCAGATCGTAGGTGAAGTCGGTCCGGCTAGTAAAGGAGAGCCTCGCCAAGCCGGCTTCGGCACGGATCGAAAGCGGCGGTGTGGCTAGAACCTCTATGGTTATGACGCGGGCCTCGCTCGCGACTCGGGGTGCCGACGTGTTGCCGTTGATGGCGCGAAAGGCGATGGTGTAAGTGCCCGGATGGGTGGCGGTAAAAAGCCGGCCGTGGATGTGGCCTACTCCGGTTTCGTCTTCGTAAGTGATAAAATCAGGGTGATCGCTGCCGCTCGCTGTCCAGCCCGTGGCGCGTGTCCAGGTCGGCGCGGTGGCACCTGCTTCCCAAAAGGCGAAAGCGGCACCCTCCGGTCCGGAAACGGAAAGCAGCTGGATGTGGGGAAGGGCGTTCGGAGTGAGCGGATCTTCGGAAGAAAAGGTGAGCTCCGCGGCGTAGTAGCCGCCGGGGAACTGGCGGGCGTAGAGCGTAAAGGGCTCGCCGGGGGGAACGTAGACCATCGTCTCGCTGGTAGCGCCGACTAAAATGAGCTGGCCCGAGGGGGCGGCTTGCACGTCGACGTGAATGTGGGCGGATAAAACGGGGCTTAGCAGGACTAGGCCCAAAGCTGCCATCCAGATGCTGACGAACCGACGGAAAGAGACGGGAAATGCGCAGGTGTTCATGGGTAAACCAGAGTTGATTGAGAGGCAGCGAGACGAGTTTGGATGTCTGTCCAGCCAAGCAGCGAGACATGGCCGTCGACAAAGAGGTAGTTCGACGCGGAGCCGTGGACATCCACGCGAACATTGGTTCGGAAAAAGGCGGGCGTGACACCGCGCGCCGCTCCGGAAAAGTGGACGTGTTCGGTAGTGTAGCCTTCGGGGATTTCGGCGAGCATCAGGGTTGCGGATGGCGTGCGGCAGACTCCGAAGGACAATCCTTCGCCGACGGAAGACACGAGGAGATCGTTCCAGCCGTAGGTTACCTTGGCGATATGATCGGGCCGGCTTGGGCAGCGTCCGATGAAATCGGGCCCGACGTAGGGCTGAAGTGTTTCGGTCCAAGAGTAGGATACGCCAGCCGATCGCAGATGGCTGATGGAAGGAAGGCGGCCGCGGTGTTCGTTCACGTAAAGTAGGGTGGCCGCGCCCACCTGACGCATATTGCTCAGGCATTGCGCGGCACGGGCCTTGTTTCGCGCCGCGCCGGTCAACGGGACGAGTAGGCCCGCGAGCAGGCCAATGATGGCGATGCTCGCGAGCAACTCGATCAGGGTGAAGGCGCGGCGCGATGGCATTAAACGGCGACGAAGCGTTCGTTTTTAGACGCTACGGCGACGGCGGAGGGCCGTGACGCCAAGGGCGCCCACTCCGGCGAGGACGACTGCGGAGGACGGCTCCGGGATGGCGGTTACGGAGACGGTGATCCCATAGGTCGGATACGTGACGCCGGTGGTGCCGAATTGACCGCTGTTTTTGAAGTTGATCTGGTCGGCGTAGGTGGCTCCGCCCACGGCGATGAAGTATTCACCGGCCACGAGACCGTTGAAGCTGGCAGTGACTAAGCCGTCGGCCACACCGTCGCCGTTGATCCCGGAGGCTAGGCCGTAGTTTCCGGCCCCACCGTCGACGGCGTGACCGACGTAGCGAAAATCACCGAGCTCACCCGCGTCATTGAACATTTTCCAGTCACCTAGAGCGTTGAAGCAGCCTTCTTTACCGGAGTTGCCCAAGCCGGCGGAATCCCAAACGCCGTTGCCGTTGGTATCGGTGAAGCTTTCGCCTGGGGTCCAGAAGGTGTCGGTGTTCGAATCGGTGAACGCCTCCGCCACGCCGTTTGTGCCGTAGTTTGAGGTGAGTTGGGCTACCGAGGCGGTGGCGCCGTCGTGGGTGCTGGTCGGCATGGTGCCGGAGCCGATGCGGTAGAGCGAGAAGCCGGGCAGCAACACGCCGGTCGCTCCGGTTTGCGTGCCATCGCGGCGGGCGACCGCGACGGTGACGTCGGTGGTGTCGCTCAGAACGAAACGGAAGAAGGTTTCGCGATGGCTGTCGCCGAAGTTGGCGTCGGTGCCGTCGGCCCAGCCATAGGCGCCGCCGACCGTCCGGTCGGAGCTGGTTTCCGTCACGCCCAAAGCGAGCGTGTCGAAGTTGCGCGAACCGGTGAAGCCCAGATGGGCGGAGGCGGTGTTGCCGGTGACGAGGGCCGCGAGGGCGGCGGAGATAAGGAAGGAAGTTTTCATGATGAAGATTAATTAGTTATGATGTTTCACGGCTACTTAGGCCGGGATCGTTTGATCCAAGTTTGCGCTGTCTATGACGTGAGAACGTCAGGCTTTGCGATAGGGGCACATTCCGGGTATGCGCGGACACGGTCGGCCCAAAAAAGGGGGCGCGGCACTCCCGCAATTGGTGGGGGCTTTCCGCGCTACCTGAAAAAGGAATTGTTCAAGCCGCGCGTGGCGGCTCAACCGGCGGCGCGGGACGCGCGTGGGCGTTGGCCAGAAAATGCTCCGCCGGCCACGAGGGCGCGGGCGCGGAGCCATACACCAAAAGTTGTTCGGGGGCAGACGCGAAGACGAGTTTGCCCTTGGCGGCTGACTCAGACGCTGACGTCGCGCCCTTGGCGGAGCCGTCGTCGGCGTCGCGAGTTTTGCCTTCGGCGACGAATTCACATACGCCGCAAAGATTTTCGGGCGAAAAGGTGAGGCGGATAGCCGCGTCCAACGGCATGCTGCGGCTGTAGTTTACCACCATGCGCGCCCAACCGAAGCCCTGCGCGAGGTCCCAGTGCGCGCCGCTGGCGAGGAGCCAGGCGCAGAGGACTAGAAGGGTGGACAGGCGACGCATCGGAGTGGGACCGTCATAGGGAAGTCCTTTGCGTGCCGCTTTGGCAAGCGGAACCAATACGTGTTCACTGTCGCAGGGCGTAAACGCTGCACGGTTTGACAGGGGGGGCGGGCTAGGCAGGGTGGCGACACACATAATCATGGCATATACGGAAGATCGCGCCGTCTGGTTCGAGGGGCAGGGGCTTTGGCAACATGTGCCCGCGAGTGACTGGAACGACTGGGCTTGGCAGCTCAAGAACCGCATCACAAAACTCGAGGAACTGGAGCGCTACATGACCCTTACGCCCGACGAGCGGGCGGGTGTGCTCTTCGCCAGCCAGAAGCTGGCCCTCGCGATCACGCCCTACTTTTTCAATCTCATCGACCGCGACGATCCGAACTGTCCGATCCGGCTGCAAATGATCCCGCGCAGCGGGGAAACGCAGCTGCACGCCGAGGAGATGCTGGATTCGCTCGGTGAGGACGAACACTCCCCGGTGCCCGGGCTGGTGCACCGTTACCCGGACCGGGTGTTGTTTTTGGTCACGGATCGCTGCGCGGCGTATTGCCGGTATTGCACGCGGAGCCGGCTAGTTTCCAACGCGCAGGATTATAACTTTCACCCCGAATATGAGCAGGGCCTACGCTACATCGAGAGCCATCCCGAGGTCCGCGATGTCCTGCTCTCGGGCGGCGACCCCTTGCTGCTGAGCGATCGCAAGCTCGACCACCTGCTGGGGCGTTTACGGGCGATTCCGCACGTCGAGTTCATCCGCATCGGTTCGCGCATCCCAGTGTTTTTACCGCAGCGTATCACCCCAGAGCTTTGTGAGATTTTTAAAAAGCACGGCCCGATCTGGATGAGCATCCACGTCAATCATCCGCGTGAGGCGACGGCGGAGCTGAAGGCGGCCTGCGAGCGACTGAGCTTCGCGGGTGTGCCCCTAGGTAACCAATCCGTGCTGCTGCGCGGGGTGAACGACGATACGGACGTCATGAAGGCGCTCGTTCATCGTCTGCTGCGTATGCGGGTGAGGCCCTACTACCTCTATCAAATGGACCTCATCACGGGTGGATCGCATTTCAAAGTCGATGTCCGCAAGGGGCTCGAAATCATACAATCTTTGCGCGGCCACACCACCGGCTACGCCATTCCGCAATACGTCATCGACGCGCCTGGCGGCGGCGGAAAGGTGCCGATGAATCCCGAATACTTGGAGAAACTGGACGGCGAGGCGGCGGTTTTCCGGAATTACGAAGGTCGGACCTTTCGTTATCCCTTGTCCTCCACGCCAGTGGCCGCGGACGAGTCGGTGGCGGCGCCGGTCCGCACGCACGACCTCGGGGCGTGAGCGGACGCGGGCGTCCGATTAAGGCGGGTTTAGACTTGGACGCGCGTCGGACGGGCCGCACCGTTCTTGGATGTTACGAATCCTATTTGTCGGCGACATAGTCGGGCGGCCGGGGCGGGAGATGTTGATGGAGCGTCTGCCGCGTTTGCGGTCCGAGCTGAAGCTCGACGCGGTCATCGCCAACGGGGAAAACGCGGCGGCGGGCGCGGGCATCAACGGCGGGATCGCCAAGGGCCTGCTCCAGAGCGGGGTCGATGCGATCACGCTGGGGGACCACGTCTGGGATCAGCGCGGCTGGGAAGTGGAGATTGACGATTTCCCGAAGGTTTGCCGTCCGGCGAACCTGCCCGGCGCGTGTCCGGGAGCAGATCATGTCATCGTTAACGTGAAGGGCTTCCGTCTCGCGGTATTCACCGTGCTCGGGCGGACCTTCATGGGCCTCAAGGCGGAGTGTCCGTTCCTAGGGGCGGATTTGATGCTGCGCAAACTGGCGGCGGAGGCGGACGGGTTTTTCGTGGAGGCGCACATGGAGGCGACGAGCGAGAAAATCGCGCTCGGCTGGCACCTTGATGGGCGGGCGGTGGCGGTGCTCGGGACTCATACCCACGTGCCGACGGCGGACGCCGGCGTGCTGCCGGGCGGCACGGGTTTTATGTGCGACGTTGGCATGACCGGGCCCTATACCTCGGTGCTGGGGCGCGAGATCAAGCCGGTGGTGGAGCGCTTTCTCGACGGCATGCCGCGCAAGTTGGAGGTCGCGGAGGGCGACGTGCGCATCTCTGGCGCGGTGGTGGATTACGACGAGGAGCAGAAGCGCACGCTCAAGGTCGAGTTGCTCCACTTGCGGCGGGGGCGCTGAAGGCGCCGCGCATGTCGCCGGTTTGCTGGAAGCGAGGGCGTTCGGGGGCGGCTCAGTAGAGGCGCACGTAGGCGCCCTTGCGCAGGCGCTCGAGCCACTTTTCCTGGGACTCGCGGGTCATCTGCTGGGCGAGGGTGGACTCGATCTGTTCGCGGACCTCGGTGATGGGCGGGGTGCCGGCCGCCTTCCGTTCCTCGGCGTAGAGGAGATACACGCCCTCGCGTTGGATGATGGGCGCGCTGACCGCGCCGGCGGCGAGCGCGAAGAGCGGGTCGCTGAACTCAGGTTTGAGGTCGGCGCGTTTCTGCCAGCCCCAATCGCCGCCCTTGGCCTTGCGGGCGTCGTCCGTGTATTCTTTGGCGAGTTCTTCGAATTTGGCCCCGGCCTTGAGCTTGGTCACGATCTCGGCGGCCTTGGCGAGGAGCGCGTCGTCGGCGAGTTCGCCACGGTTCAGCTGGATGAGGCGCAGGTGGACCTGTTCCTCTTGGTGGAAACGCTCCTGGTTAGCGGCGTAGTAGGCCTCGACCTTGGCGGGGCTGACGACGTTAAGGCTCTTGCGCTGCTGGCCGCGCATGTAGCCGTAGATGATGTCCTCTTCGACCTCCTTGCGGTAGTCACGAAGGGTGAAGCCGCGGGATTTGAGGTAGGCGAGAAAGCGTGCTCGGTCGCCCTCGAACTGGGTGGTGAGCTGCTCGGAGATGGCGTTATCGACGTAGCTCTGGGGAATCTGGCGTTTTTCGTCCTTGCGGAAGTCTTTCACGATTAGGGCGCGGTCCACGAGGTTGCGGATGATCTCGTCCTGCACCTTTTCGAGTTTTTGGGAAAACTCCTGCTGGTTACGGGAATCGCGCCGGATCTGGGGGAGGATGGGGGCGAGCTCGCGGCGGATGTCGTCCACGGTGATGACCTTGGACTCGACCACGGCGGCGATGCCGTTGG
>RGVP01000014.1 GCA_010027235.1 bacterium | reverse complement strand
ACCAATGCGCCTGTGGGTGTCTTGTTCTTTGCGGGCCAAATTGGCCAGTTGCGGGTCTTTGATGTTCGCGCGGGCCGCGCTGGCATTCAAAGCACGCTGCACACTGCTGCCCCTGGCCAAGTCCGCCAAACTGAATGCTTCAGCCGCCAATTGCCTGGCTTGCGGTTGCGACTGGAACTGTTTGGCCAACATGGAAATGTTGTCTTCCAAAATCAAGACCGTTCGCTCTTGCTGTTTATTGGAACCGGTTTGGTTTTCGGCATCGTTTCTGACCTGATCGATCAAGGCGGGCATGACATTGCGATACATCTCTCGGGCTTCGGTTTCTTTGGAGGCTGCGCGCAAGGACATGGCGTGAAACGCTTGCAGGTAATTCAATCGCGACTCTGAAAAATTCGACAGTTTGGAAACAGCCGTCAGCATTTCTTGGGTCATCTCCAAAGCGCCTGTGCTTTTTCCCACTTTGAGCATGGCAATCACCCAGTCCAAATCGGTCGCAGGAATTTTGTTTTTCACAGCCCCTTGCTTTTCAATGCCTTGCCGCATTTCTTCAAACACCACATCCGTGCGCAACCTCAGCACAATCGCAAAAGCCCCGCTAGCTACCGCGACACCTGATGTTGATTGCTGGCGTTCCGTGTGCACGATTGCCTATCGCGCAAACTCCAAAGTGTTTGTCATCACTAATGCGTGGAGCGCAAAAATAAAAGTGCTCTCGTTGGCTACGGCGGTGGAGGAGCCCTGGCTGAAAGAGTTGTTTCCCGCTGATTATCGCGAGGAGCGGACGGTGGTTTACGACTCTGAGATTAAGCGAGTGATCACGCGGCGCGAGCGGCGCTTTCGTGATCTCGTGCTGGAGGCGCGAGTGAGTGGTGACGAGGCGCCTTTGGGGGAGGCGGCGCTGTTGTTGACCCGCGAGGTGGTGGCGGGGCGAATCAAGATCGAGGCTTGGGACGAGACCGTCGAGCAGTGGATCCTGCGGGTAAACCGCATGGCGGAGTGGTTTCCCGAGCTGGAGGTAAATCCGCTCACCGAGGCCGACCGACCGACCTTGGTTGAACAACTTTGCTATGGGGAACTCGGGGCTCGGGCGGTGAAGGACAAGGGCAAGGATGAGATCATGGCGGTGCTGCGCGACTGGTTGACAGCGGAGCAACTCGCGGTGCTCGACGACTACCTGCCCGAGCGCCTAACCATGGCCAATGGCCGAAAAGCGAAGCTCGAATACGCCAAGGAAGGACCGCCGGTGATGGCGGCGCGGATACAGGAGCTCTACGGCATCGAGGGGCGCTTCACCCTCGGGCGCGGGCGCGTGCCGGTGAAGATCCACGTGCTGGCGCCCAATTACCGCCCCATTCAGGTGACCGACGACCTCACTAGTTTCTGGCGAGATATGTATCCCACGGTGAAGACGGAGCTTAGCCGGCGGTATCCACGGCACGAGTGGAGGTAGGAGTAACGAGCTAGAAATTAGAAGACGCAGGCAGAGGGTGGCGCACGGAATTGAGAAGAAGAACGAACCCATGCGGTCTGCCGGGGACATGGGGGGGAAATTATTCCCCGTTCCTGACTCCACGCTTCTCGCTGTTTTCCGCCCTCACACGCTCGCGATGAGTTTGCTCAGGTCGACGTGGTCGGCGATCAGTTGCTTGATGATGGGAAACTTGTCGTGGTCCTGCGGCTGGGTCTTGACCGACATGTGGTTGATGCGGCTGGTGACCTCGTAGCTTTCCTCCTTGGTTGCGATGACCGGGATGTCGGTCTGGGCGAGGAGTTCGGCAAGTTTAGGGTGGGGCTTGATGTCGTTGGTTACGACCAGGCCGGCGATACTGGCGCCGCCGGAGATCTTCGAGGAGGCGAGGGCGGCGAGCAGGATATCGTCGCGGTCGCCCGGGGTGATGATGAGCACGCCGGGCTGGAGGTAATCTACGATACCTTTGGCGGACATGGCGCCGACCACGACGCGTTGCACGCGTTGTTTCACGCCGCCGCGTCTACCGTTGAGCCATTTGCCACCGATCTCCTCGGCGATCTGCGCGAGGTTGGGGGCGATCAGGGCGGTTTGGATGGGCAAGACACCGAGTAGCGGGATGCCGAGCCGGGCGAGGCCGAGGCCGGCGTAGTGGTGGACCATGTCCATCTTGTCTGGCTCGATCTTGTTGAGAATGGCACCGATCACCTCTACTCCGTAGTGGTCGAAGAGGGCTTTGTTTAAGGCGAGTTCGTCCACGGGCCGACCGATGCCGCCGGGCGATACTAAGATGACCTTGGCGTTTAGCAGCTTGGCGACGCGCGCGTTGGACAGGTCGAAGACGGAGCCTACGCCGGCGTGGCCGGTGCCCTCGATGATGGTGAAGTCTTTTTCCCAAGAGACGCGGTCGAACGCGCGGCAGATACGATCCTCTAGGGTGGGAAGGAGACCTTCGGGATTTTCGAGAAAGCGGCGGGTGAAGGTGCTGTCGATCGCGACGGGGCTCATGCTCTCGATCGGCACTCGGACTTGGAAGATCGAGTCCAGCAGGACGGAATCTTCGTCGATTTTTTGACCGTGGACTTCGACGAAGCGCTGGCCGACGGGCTTGATAAAACCTACGCGGGGGAAATGCGCTTGGAGGGCGCCATAAAGGCCGAGGCAAGTGGTGGTCTTGCCATCGTTCATCCGGGTGGCGGCGACGAAGACGCGCTTGGTGACGTTATTAGTCGGGGTAGTGAGCAGCGGCAGCGCGGGCTGGTCGAAGGGGTTGGGCGTGGGAAACAGCTCGCCTAGGGTGGGGGTTTCAGCTGCGGGCATGAGCGGTCGGTAAGCTATTGCGTTAAAATCAGGCCGAACCGTGCAATAGGCGCGGGTCGATGGCCTGCGTGGCCACGATGGCGGCGGCGCCGAAGACGTCATGCGCACTGGCGCCGCGGGAGATCTCGGCGGCGGGTTTGGTTAGGCCGGTGAGGATCTGGCCGAAAGTATTGGCGCCGGCGAGGATCTGGACGAGCTTGAAGGCGATATTGCCGGAGTTTAGGTCGGGAAAGATGAGGACATTGGCGCGACCACCTACCGAGCTGGTGACGTTTTTATTTTTGGCGACCACGAGTTCGAGCGCGGCGTCTATTTGGATTTCACCGTCGATTTCCAGTTCGAGGTGGAGGGCCTTCGCCTTGGCGCGTGCCAGTTCGGTGGCGTGGCGGACTTTAACTAAAGCGGAGTGGTTTGAACTGCTATGGGTGGCGTAGCTCAGCATGGCTACTCGAGGAACCTCGCCGGTGAGGTGGCGGGCGATGCTGGCGGTGGACAGGGCGATATCGCACAGTTGCTCGGCGGTGGGTTCGGGTATGACGCCGCAGTCCGAGAGAAAAAGGGCGCCATCGGAGCCGATTTTTTTCTCGTCGAAGTCGAGGATCATCAAGGAGGAGGCGTTTTCAACGCCGGCTAGCCGGGGGATGATCTGGAAAATCGGCCGTAAGGCGCTGGCGGGGGCGACGGAACCGCCCGAGACGAGCGCATCGGCTTGGCCGGTGACGACCATCATGGTGGCGAAGTAGCCGTTGTTTTTGAGGGCCTCGGCGGCTTCGGCGGTTTTGATGCCTTTGAGCCGACGGATCTGCTCAAACTGGGAGGTCAAGGCCGGGAGCTCTTCGCTGCGGGCGGGCTCGATGATCCTTATGCCCTGCAAATTAATATCGAGGCGGGCGGCGACGTCTTTGATCTGGGTCCGTTCGCCGAGCAAAATGGGCACACCCATGCGGCGAGTTACCCACTGGCGGGCAGCCTGGAGGATACGGGGATCGGCGCCTTCAGCGAAGACCACGCGCTTCGGATGGCGCTGGAGTTTATCGGTGAGCTTGGGAATGAGCGGCATGGTTTCCTGAAAAAATGGCTGGCGGTGTGGCGGGGTGCAAGGACTGAGCGTGGGGCTGAGCATCAGCGCTTTACCCGATTGGCTTAGAATCGGTTGGATCAAACTCTTGGTCGACGAAAAAGCCCGTCGGCCGGGGCCGACGGGCTGGGGTAGTAACCTGATCGCGTGAGTCGAATCAGGCCGTGGCCTTGGGGCACTCGGCGAGGGCGGAGTCGAAGGACGCGAGCATCGCGGCGATGGTGACGTCGGTTTCATCGCCCATATTTGAAATACGGAAGGTTTTACCCTTTAGCTTGCCGTAACCGCCGTCGATCACGAGGTGGTGTTTATTCTTCAGGGTCTTGTTCAGTGCGGCGAGGTCGTAGCCTAGATTGTTGGCAAAACAGTTCAGTGCGACCGAGCCGTAGCCCTCGCGGGGGAACAGCGTGAAGCCCTTGGCTAGAATGTGCTCGCGAACGGTTTTGTTCAAGCGGGCGTGGCGGGCGTAGCGGGCCTCGATGCCCTCGGCCGTGATGTCGTCGAGTTTGGACTTTAACGCGTAGATCAGCGCGATCGCGGGCGTGCTGGGAGTCATACCGGCCTCGTGGTTCTTCTGGAACTCGACGAAATCAAAATAATAACCGCGATCGGTGATAGTGGCGGCCCGTTCAAGAGCGCGTTTGGATACGCTGAAGAGCGCTAGGCCGGGCGGCAGGGCGAGGGCTTTTTGCGATCCAGTGATGAGCACGTCGATGCCGAGTTCGTCCTTTTTGATCGGGACCACGGAGAAGGAGCTGACGGTGTCGATGATGGAGATAACGTCGGGGAAATCGCGAATCACCGCCATGAGGGCGGGAAGGTCGCTCATGCAACCGCAGGAGGTCTCGTTATGGATCAGGGTGATGGCGTCATAGGCGCCGGTGGCGAGTTCACGGCGGACGGCTTCGGGGTCTACCGGTTGCCCCCATTCGGCCTTGAGGGCGGTGGCTTGTTTACCGCAGCGCAGGGAGACGTCATACCATTTGTCGGAAAAGGCGCCGTTCATGCAGTTCAGCACTTTCTTTTTCACCACATTGCGAATGGCTCCTTCCATCACGCCCCAAGCGGAGCTGGTGGATAGGTAGACAGCGCCTTCGGTGTAGAAGAGGGCCTGCAGGGTGGGCTGGATCGAGTTGTATAGGGCGACGAAGTCCGTGCTTCGATGCCCGATCATGCCTTGGGCCATCGCATGGAGGGTTTTTTCGGAGACGGCGATGGGGCCGGGTATGAAGAGTTTGTAGCTCATGGGAGGAGTCCGCCGGGGGCGGGAATAGCGACACCATCCGCGACCTGCCGAAGTGGTCAAATCCGATTTCCCCTCGCCTCCGCGCTAGCAGCGGGCCTTTTTGCCAGTATCTCGCTCTCGCATGTCCCACTGGCTGAAACGCACGCTCAATACTTTCGAGCAATTCACGATTGATGTGATTTTTGGTCGTCGTGAAGGGGTCTGGCCCACGCTTTTTGCGGGGTTGTTGCACGGCCTTTCCTGGTTGTTTAGCGGTATCGTGCAGACGCGCGTCTGGCTTTATCGAAAACGCATCCTTCACGACCAACCGCTGGGCTGCTTGGTGGTGGTAGTCGGCAACCTCACGGTCGGCGGCACCGGCAAGACCCCCGTGGTGGAGATGTTTGCTCGCGCGCTCCGCGATCGCGGGCGCAAGGTCGCCATTCTTTCGCGTGGCTACCGCAGCAAGGCCCCGCCGCTTTGGAAAAAAGCATTGTGGTGGTTCACCCATACCAGCGCGCCGCCTCCGCGCATCGTGAGCGACGGGCAGTCGGTATTGCTTGATTCCGAGCAGGCCGGCGACGAGCCCTACATGCTGGCACGCAATCTACCCGGCGTAGTCGTTTTGGTGGACAAGGACCGGGTGAAGGCCGGAGTCCATGCGATCAAAAAGTTCCGTTGCGACACGCTGATTCTCGACGACGGCTTCCAGTATCTACCGCTCAAGGGCCGGCTCAATCTCCTCCTTGTCGACAAAACGAATCCCTTCGGCAATGGCGAACTCCTGCCGCGAGGCATCCTGCGCGAGCCGATTAAGCACCTGAAGCGGGCCAGTTATGTGCTTTTAACCAAGTCTGACGGGGAGCGAGACCCCGAGTTGGAGGAGCTGATTCAGCGGTATAATCCGGGCGTCAACGTCATCGAGTGCGCGCACCGTCCGCAGTATCTCCAGCGACTGGGGACAGACGAACGGCGTCCATTGACAGAGCTTGAGGGACGGAGGGTGGGGGCTTTTTCCGGTATCGCGGTGCCGGAGAGTTTCGAGGCTTTCGTGCGTGATCTTGGCGGGCGGATCGAGTTTACTCGGCGCTTTCTCGATCACTACCGCTTTAGTTACGAAGATTTCGTGGAGATTTTTTCGCAGGCGCTTGAGCAAGAGGTAGACTTTATTGTAACCACAGAAAAAGACGCGGTTCGTATACCCGATGGCATGCCTTGCCCGGTGCCGATTTATTACCTTCGCCTTGAGATCGAGATTTTGCGCGGGGCGAGTGGCTTCGACGACGCGGTCGGGCGCATTTGTTTCCCAGCTCAAAATCCGCTGCCGAGTCCAGCGGCGACCACGGCCGTGATCGGCTCGCGCTTGCCTTAGTGGCCGGGCAAATCCCTCTTTGCGCATCCCTTCAAACCATGATCACCGATCCCCGTTTTGAACAACTTGCTACCGGTCTCGCCGGCTTTTCCTGCGAATTAAAAAAAGGCGAACGTGTTTTGATCGATGCCTTCGATGTGCCCGACGCGATGGTCGTGGCGCTGGTCCGCGCTGCCCGCGCCCGCGGCGCCCATCCCATCGTGCAGCTCCACCGCGCTCGCATCACCCGCGAGCTGATGCTTGGAGCGGAAGAGGCTCAATTTGCACCTCAGGCCGAGGTCGAGTTGCTGCGTATGCAGAAAGTGGACGCCTACATCGCCCTGCGTGGTTCCGATAATATTTTTGAGTCTTCCGACGTTCCTTCTGCCCGTGTGCAACTCTACTCCCGGTTGATGAAGCCCGTGCTCGACCACCGCGTGAACAAGACCAAGTGGGTCGTGCTTCGCTGGCCGACTGCCGCCATGGCCCAGCAAGCCGGTATGAGCACCGAAGCCTTCGAGGATTTCTATTTCCGCGTCTGCACCCTTAACTATGCCCGTATGATTCCCGGTATGAAGGCGCTCGCCGCCCTCATGACCAAGACCGACCGCGTTCAACTCAAGGGTCCGGGAACCGATCTCACGTTTTCCATCAAGGGCATCGGTGCCCGTGCCTGCGGCGGTCAGCGCAACATCCCTGACGGCGAGGTGTTCTCCTGCCCGGTGAAGGACTCGGTCGAGGGCGTCATCCAATACAATACCCCCTCGGTCTATCTCGGCACCTCGTTCGAGCATATCCGCCTCGTTTTTAAGCAGGGCCGCATCGTCGAGGCCACAGCGAACAACACTAAGCGTCTTAATGAGATTCTCGATAGCGACCCCGGTGCCCGTTATGTAGGCGAGTTTGCCCTCGGTTTTAACCCCCATATCCGCGAACCGATGCGCGACATCCTCTTCGACGAGAAGATTGCCGGCAGTTTCCATTTCACGCCTGGTCAGGCCTATGAGGGGGTGGGCAATGGTAACAAGAGCCAAGTCCACTGGGATATGGTGAATATTCAGCGACCCGAATACGGCGGAGGTGAGGTCTGGTTCGACGGCAAAATGATTCGTAAGAATGGCCTCTTCATTCCCAAGTCCCTGCATAAACTGAATCCCGATTATCTCCTTGGGCAGCACTAAAGCGTCGGGTTCCCATCGGTCCAGTCCAGTGTCTCCAGGGGGATTCTGGTGATTTTGCGCAACGATGTGTGCTTAGCTCAGATTGCCCGCTCGAGGGCACCGTTATGAGCCTCATGGCTTGCCCCTTTGTGAAATCACGCAGGTGGGATATCCCTTTTCGTTTGGGTTATTCCTCTACGCTTAGCCCCCGTTGCCATGCCTCTTCGCCCCTACGCCGCACTGACCCGAATTTGTCTTGGTCTGCTTTCGCTCTTTTCCGTTCCGCAGGCCTGGGCGGACATCACTATCGACGCCGCCCTGCTAGCCTCCGGCCACCGCCAGAGTTTCGATTCGCTGCCGCTCACCGGTGCATTCACCTGGGCGAACAATTCCACTCTTTCCGGCTGGTATGCGTCGGATACCACCGGGTCCTTCAACGCCTCCGCCGTGACGGTCAATGGCACCGCCACCAACCCCGCCCATCTCGTTATTATCAACGTCGGTAACGCCGCGAGCTCCGACCGCGCGCTCGCCTACCACACCCAGCTCGCCTCTGCGCCCACCCACCTCGGCCTCGCCTTCGTCAACGCCTCCGGCCGCGAGCTGACCTCCTTCTCCCTGGCCTACGCGGCCGAGCAATGGAAGGAGTCAACCAACGCCCGCACCGTTGCCGTGGCGGTTTTTTACCGGGTCGGCGCGGTGGCCGCCGATCTGCCAGCCGGCTCGGGCTGGACCGAACTGCCCGCGCTAACGGCTTCCACACTCAATGGCTCCGCTCCCGTCTCGACCGCCCGCTCGGTTAGCGCCGTGCCCGTGAGCGTGCCCAACGGCGCGACGCTCTGGCTCCGCTGGACCTTCACCAACACCGCCACCACCGCCACGAATTCCAACGACATCCTCGGGATCGACGATGTGGTCTTTTCCGCCACCGCCCTTGCGGTGGACAGCGCGCCGGTCTTCACGCTACAGCCCGCCTCCCAGTCGGCGTCTCTCGGTGATACGGTAACCTTTACTGCCAGCGCCTCGGGTAGCCCCGCTCCGACTTTCCAATGGTTCAAGGACGGGGCGTCCATCTCCGGCGCCACCGCAGCCAGCTACTCGATTCCCGGTGCCAATGCTTCCCACGCCGGAAACTACTCCGTGGTGGCCACGAATTCGATTGGCTCGGCGACCAGTGCCACCGCTACCCTGACCGTATCAAGTGTCGCCGTTAAGCCCGCCATCACGACCCAACCGGGTAGCCTTTCCGTCGCGGTCGGCGCCAACGCTACGTTCACGGTCGTCGCTACCGGCACCGCGCCGCTATCCTACCAATGGTTCAAGGGCGTCGCGCCCATCGCTGGGGCCACCTCCCCCACACTGGCTATACCCGGCGTCTCTGCCGGCGACGCGGGCGCCTACTCCGTCACGGTTGGCAACTCGGCCGGCTCCATTAGCAGTGCCGTCGCGCAGCTCACGGTGTTGCTGCCGCCGCTCCTCGCCACCCCGCCATCGGCCGCGACCGCATTGACCGGCGCTTCCGCGAGTTTCTCCGTAGTCGCCGCGGGCGACGGGCCCTTCACCTACCAGTGGCGTAAGGCCGGGGTTGCGCTCTCCGGGGCCACGGCCACGACCGCGACGCTGACCTTGGGCAATGTCCAGTTCGCCGATGCCGGCGCCTATGATGTGGTCGTTCAGGGGCCGGGCGGCACGACCACCAGTCCGACCGTCACGCTCACCGTCAATGGTCCCCCAAGCATCGCGACGCACCCCTTCAACCAAGCTGCCTACGTCGGCGCCGGTGCCACGTTTTCCGTCAACGCGATCGGCACCGCGCCGCTGGCTTATCAATGGCGTCGGGGTGGGGGGAGTATCCCCGGCGCCACCGGCGCCTCCTTGACGCTTAGTAACCTGCAGGCCTCCGACTCCGGTGCCGTGATCGACGTAGTCGTGAGCAATGCCTTCGGTTCAACCACTAGCGCGGCGGCCACGTTGACCGTAACCGCCGAGCTGGCTTGGTCCGCCTTCGACTTGCAGGGCTTTGGCAAACTCGGGACTGGCACCACCGGTGGCGGGGTCGTCGCCGAGACCGACGCCGCCTATCGCAAGTGTTCCACCCCTTACGAGTTCGTGAAGGCCATCTACGATTCCTCCAAAACCGCCGGGGCCGTGCGCGTGATCGAGATCCTCAACGACCTGGACCTCGGCTACAACGAGGTCGATGCCGCCACCCGCCTGTTGGGCAATTTCCGGGAACACGCCACGCCCAAGCTCCACCCTCGACTAATTACGACTGGAGTGAGCCTTGTTGATATCGTGCCCAAGGGCGGCGGCTTGACCATCTTCTCCGCCAATGGCGCCACTATCCGGCACTCCTGCCTGAATATCAAGGGCACCTCCAACGTCATCCTGCGCAACCTCCGCTTCGATGAAATGTGGGAGTGGGACGAGGCTAGCAAAGGCAACTACGACTCGAATGATTGGGATTTTATCGACCTCAGCAACGGTGGCGTGGTCAGCAACGTTTGGATCGACCACTGCACGTTTACCAAAACCTACGACGGCATCGTCGACCTAAAAAAAGGCACCCAATATGTCACGTTCTCTTGGTGTCGCTACGTCGGCGATGACGGCGCCACCAATCCCAATAGTTTCGTGCGCCAGCAGATCGCCGCCTTGGAGGCATCACGGTCTTCCTATGCCTTCTATAACTTTCTTCGCAACAATGGTTTCAGCACGGAGGACATTATCCAGATCATCCAAGGGCACGATAAGTGCCACCTGATGGGCGCGACCGAGCTCGACGCCCAAAACGATGTCCTCTCCGCCACCTTTCATCACCAGTGGTTCGAGAACATCTGGGATCGTTGCGTGCCCCGCCTACGTGGTGGCCAAGTCCATAACTACAACATCTACGTGGACGATTCGCGTGCCCTCGTGGCCAAACGCCTCCGCGACACCCGCAAGGCCGCGATGAGCTCCGCCGCCCAGCTCAGTTTGGAGAATACCTACAGCTTTAATCCTTTCCTCAACGGCTCCATCGCCACCGAGGGCTCCGCGATCCTCGTTGAGAAGTCCTTCTACCGCGATTGCCTTACCCCGCTGCGCAATAACCAGACTGATCCCGCCAACCCCGTCTATACTGGTAAGATCAAGTCCATCGATACCATCTACCAGTTTCTCAACACCAACGGCACCACCACTACGATCCGTGGCGATAGCACCGACGCCGGCAGCCCCATGGGCCCCTTCCAGGCTCCCGCCATTCCCTTTTCGTGGAATACGGCTGACGGTTCCGCGCCCTACGCCGCCCCGCCTATGGATAACCCCGCGAGTTTGCCGCAAATTCTCCAGGCCGGTGCCGGCGCGGGCCGCCTCGTCTGGCCCAAGGCCAACTGGCTCCGCACCACCAATGCCGATGCCCCGACGGCAGTCGCACCTGCCATCACCACCCAACCGCTTGGCCAATCCGTGAACGGCGGGCAAAGCGCCACGCTCACCGTCGCCGCCACCGGCACCGCGCCCCTCGTTTACCAGTGGTTTCAAGGCCAGTCCGGCGATATTTCCACCCCGGTCGGCACCAACGCGGCCAGCTTCACCAGCCCGGCCCTACTCGCCGCCACCTCGTTTTGGGTCCGCGTTTCGAATTCAGCCGGTTCCGCCGTCAGCGCCACCGCTACCGTCACGCTCGTTCCCGGCTTCACCACCTGGTTGGCTTTGAATAACTTATCGGGAGCGGCGGCCGCCTTTGGAGCCGATCCCGACGCCGATGGGCGGCCTAATTTACTCGAATACAGCCTCGGCACCGAGCCGACCCGCTCCGAAGCGGCGGGCGAGGACCTCACTCTTACGACGGATCGCCCGGGGCACTGGATCGCCCGTTATTCTCGCAACCGCGCGGCGGCCGGCATTACCACCATCGTCGAAAATTCTTCCGATCTAGCAATTTGGACCAGCCTGAGCGGCACACCGACCGTTGAATCAACCACCGCCACGCTGGAGCGACTGGCTCTCGGGTTCGACTCCTCCGCGCCACGGCTTTTTATCCGTCTGCGTGTGAGTCAGCCTTAATGTAGTTCAGTTAGGGTGATCACGTCCCGAAGAGAGTAAAATAAACCCATAAAAACTTTTTCCCCAAGGGGAAGAGTCTTATACATTTCTGGGGTTCGGTTTGGCGATTAATACGTCTTCTTGCGAACACGGCTTTATCCGAGTTCCGTAGATTGCTGGATATGCTGTAAGCGGAATTATTTATTTGTAACGGTAAGGTGACGTATGTCATTTATCACATCTACTTGTGACTTCCCTCATCGCCCCCCCCAAACCTAGTCAAGACGCCTAGGTCAGTGCCTGGGAAAGTCTCTGCTGGCGAGGATTTTAATCGTCTCACCAGGCTCGCCGCCCGTTCTTTATCGGCCCCGATTTCGCTTATAGCCCTCATCGAGGATGAGCAGTTTCACATCATTTCTGGGTTTGGTCTTGAAGGCGGATTGGCCGAGCAGCGGGACATGCCTCGCGGTCAGTCTATTTGCCAGCATCTGCTCGGCAGCTCGAGCCCGCTGGTAATCAACGATGCCCTGAGCGATACGTTGGCTTGTGGATCGTTGCTGGTCAAAGATTTCGGTGTTCGTAGCTACTTGGGATTTCCTTTGCGCACGGCCGATGGATTTGTGGTTGGATCATTCTGCGTGATGGGCGTGCAGGTCCGCGCCTGGCATCATGAGGAAATCGCTGTGATGCAGGATTTTTCAGAATTGGCTATTACTCAGCTGGCAGCGCATCACGCCGGCGTTCAAAGGCACATGCTGGTCGAGCGACTGGAAAAAATCTCCGCGCGTCTACCCGGTGTTATTTACTAATACCGGCTTCGGCCCGACGGCACCAGTTGTTTCCCCTATGCCAGCGAGGGCATTCGCAAGATCTATGGCGTAGCGCCGGAGGATGTGATAGATTATGCCTCCTCGGTTTTGGCTTTGCTGCATCCGGATGATCGGGAGGCGTTGTCCGCTTCGATGCGGCTTTCGGCCGAGAGGCTGGAGACCTGGCGTTTGGAATACCGCATCTGCTTCCCGGATGGCACCGAGCGGTGGCTGCTCGGCGAGTCCGTGCCCGAACGTGAGGTCGACGGCAGCACACTGTGGCACGGCTTCACCAGCGATGTGACGCTTCGGAAGCACGCTGACCAGCGACTCCGCGCAGCGCTCGAACAAGTCAACCGACAGCATTTCGCACTCGATCTACATTCCATCGTGGCGATGACGGATCTCGATGGCGTTATTGTTCAAGCCAACCGCAAGTTTCAGGAACTTTGCGGCTATGCCGAAGAGGAATTGATTGGTCAGACCTACCGTTTGGTGAATTCCGGCGTGCATCCGGAAGCATTTTTTCAAGAGATATTTGCCACTCTTGTGGCTGGAAAAGCTTGGAGAGGTGATATTTGCAGTCGTTCCCGCTCTGGCGCTCTCTACTGGGTCGCTACCACGATGGCTCCCTTCTATGATCAAGAAGGTCGGCCGCAGCGCTACGTCATCATTCAGACTGATATTACCTCGCAAAAACGGGCCGCCGCCGAGCTGTTGCAAGCGAATGGGTTGCTGGAGGCGATTCTGGATTCGACCGATTATGTCGTCGTCGCCTCAGATCTCGCCGGCGTGATCACCCGCTTAAATCGTGCGGGCGAGGATTTTTTGGATTACCGTTTGGAGGAAGTGGTTGGCCGTTATACTCTGGCCCAGTGGCATGATCCGGCGGAGTTGGCCACTCGCGCCGCCGCTCTGACCACCGAACTAGGGCGGACGGTCTCGCCGGGATTTGAAACACTCATCGCCAAGGCCCGCCAGACGGGTGCGCCCGATCACCATGAATGGACCCTGATCCGCCGCGACGGCGCTCGGTTCCCTGCCAATCTTTCCGTGACGTGTCTGCGCGATACCCGGGGTGGCGTTAACGGTTACCTTGGAGTGATTCAGGATCTCTCGCTCGCTCATAAAATTGCCGCCGATCGAGCGAGCCTGGATCAAAAAATCGCGGCCACTGCCAAGCTCGAGAGTCTGGGGGTGCTCGCCGGCGGTATTGCCCACGACTTCAATAACATCCTCACCGCCGTGCTCGGCAATGCCTCCCTGCTCCGCAACAGTCTTGAGCATCAAGCGGCTAACTTAGCATTGGTTGAGCAAATCGAGCAGTCCTCCCGCCGTGCGGCCGACCTTTGTAAGCAGATGCTGGCTTATTCTGGCCGGGGGCGCTTCGTCATTCAGCCCGTCAACCTCAACCAGATCATTCGTGATACCACCCGGCTTCTCGAGATCTCGATGGGCAAGCACTGCGTCTTGCGTTTCCGACTCACCGACCCCCTGCCACCGGTCGAGGCGGATGCCACCCAGATTCGGCAAATCTTGATAAATCTCATTACCAACGCGTCCGAGGCCATCGCCGAGCGCGACGGCATCATCGCGATCGACTCCGGCATCACTCATGCCAACTGCGCTTGCCTCCGGAGTATGGCGAACGGTGACACCCTGAAAGAGGGCGACTATGTATTTATTGAGATCAGTGACAACGGCAGTGGCATGCTGCCAGACGATCTGGCCCGCATTTTCGATCCCTTTTTTAGCACCAAATTCATCGGTCGCGGTCTCGGTTTGGCGGCGGTGCTCGGCATCGTTCGTGGGCATAAGGGCGCGGTTAAAGTTTATTCCGAAGCAGGTAAGGGCTCCACCTTCCGCCTATTGTTTCCCTGCCTGAGCTCCTGCGAAAGCCCTGCGCCTCCCGCGGAACCTGTTAAAGTGAAGAACTGGAGAGGCAGCGGGACGGTGCTCGTCGCCGATGATGAGGAATGCGTGCGGGTGCTGACCGCCTGTCTTTTGGAGCACATGGGCTTTAGCGTGGAACTAGCCTGCGATGGCCGCGAGGCGGTGGATATGTTCTCCGCCCACCCGCAGAAATATGCGCTCGTCCTGCTCGATCTCACTATGCCGCACCTCGATGGTGAGGAAGTCTTCCGCCGCATCCATCACTTGCGGCCAGACGTAAGGGTTATCCTGATCAGTGGCTATAACCGGCAAGAAGTCATGACCCGCTTCGCCGGGAAAGGCGTGGCTGGTTTCCTGCAAAAGCCATTTGAGATTAAAGATTTCGAAAAAAAAGTGCAGGCGATCCTGACCGCTGCATGATCCCCCTCCCATCTTGGACGGCCTTGAGCTCCCTGCGCCTGCCCCGATCGCGCGGCCCTGTTGAACCTTTAGGCCACCGGAATCGGTTTTTAACCACCGCTCGCATCGATCACCTCCGGTAAAACGGAGCGATCCGTGCTCAACCGTGTGCCCGGGTTGAAACATGGCTGGCTTTCCCCCGTAAGATCCGGGGTGAAAAAGATTTAAACCCTTGCCCCTTAGGCCGCCCGGCGGCGTCTGCGCCGCGACCGGCCTCGTGCGTTTCCGTAGCCCACGGGCTAGAAGGCAGGCACAAAAAAACCCAGCCCCTTGCGAGGCTGGGTTTTTGTAGAAAATGCGTGATTAGACGCCGGTGCCAGCAACAGCGGTGCCGCCGGTGCCTGCGGGAGTCTCTTCAACAATCTTCTTGGTGGCCTTGATGGTCTTCTTGATGTCGTTGGTCTTGTTACCAGCCATCGCTGCCGTAAACACCGAGGGTGTCGCTCCAGGTGCCAGCAGTGGCAGCCGTGATGCCACGGGTGTAGGCGATCGGGGTGGTGGAGGAATCAGACGTGGTTAGACCGAGGACCACGCCGAAGGCGAGGGATAGATCGGTGAATTGGGGAGTGCCAGTGGTGAAACCCTTGCTGGTCCCGTTGGGAGTGTAAACAGTGGAAGCGCCTGTGGTGGTGGTGCCGTTCTTGTCGTTAGAAACGACCCAGATGGTGGCATCATTCAAGCCGCCGCCTACCGAGAGAGCAGCAGCGAAGCCGTCCACGGTCTCACCAAGTGCAGTAGCATTAGCGGTGCCGAAGGTGGCGCCAGTTGCAACGACAGTCCACTTGGGCAGTTGGTCCTTGTTGTCGGACGCGTAGATGAGGGCAGCCTGGCCGATTTGGCGGAGGTTGCTGGCGGCGACCGACTTGGCGGCGGTGTCGCGCACCTTGCCCACGGTGGGGATGATGATCGCGGCAAGGATACCGATGATCGCGATGACCGTCAGAAGTTCGATGAGGGTGAAGCCTTTTTGGAGGCGCTTGGTGGAGGTAGTCATAGGGGAGTGCAGAGTAGATAATTCAGTGCCCGCTCCGTTCCTTTACAAGCAGAAATTTAGGCGCGCTCTCGACTTTTTTACGGTCACCCCAAAACATAGCACCCGAATGAAGATCTATCTCGATGGGAAGTTCGTCGATCAGGCGGACGCTAAAGTCTCAGTTTTCGACCACGGCCTCCTTTACGGTGACGGCGTGTTCGAGGGCATCCGCCTCTACCAAGGTAATATTTTTCGCCTGGATGAGCACTTGGAACGCTTGGAGATGTCCGCCAAGGCTCTCTTACTCGACCTGCCTTGGTCGCGCGCCGAGATCGCGGAGGCTACGCTGGAGACTTGCCGTCAGAACAGCTTGTTGGACGGCTACATCCGCCTGGTTGTGACTCGTGGCGTGGGCGACCTCGGGCTGTCCCCCTGGCTCTGCCCCCGGCCTTCCATCTTCATCATCGCGGCGAAGATCGCGCTGTATCCCGCCGAGCATTACACCAGCGGCCTGAACATCTGCACCGTGGCCACCCGCCGTATCAGCCCGGCCGCGCTGCCTCCGACCGTAAAGTCCCTCAACTACCTAAACAACATCCTCGCGAAGATCGAGGCCCGCCAGGCCGGTTGCCTCGAGGCCATCATGCTGAACGACCAAGGTTACGTCGCGGAGTGCACCGGCGACAACCTTTTCGTCGTGCGCAAGGGCGTCATCATCACCCCCGCTGCCTCCCAAGGGGCACTCAAGGGCATCACCCGCGACGTTATCTTCGACATCGCGACCGAGCTCTCCATCCCGATGCACGAGGGCGATCTCACCCGCTACGATGTGTGGTGTGCGGATGAGTGCTTCCTGACCGGCACCGCCGCCGAGGTCATCCCGGTGGTCAAGCTCGACGGCCGCGTGATCGGCGACGGCAAGCCCGGCGCGATCACCGCCCGCATCCTTGAAGCCTTCCGCCGCCGCGTGCTCGTCGAAGGCACCCGGCTTTGAGTTTACGGAGCGAAGCCGGGCGGACGAAATGTCCCGGCTCGTTCCGCGCGGGCGCGACGGCTTGGCGCTCCCGTCCCCTAGTCATAGGCCTACGGCGCGTCGCCGGCGCGGCATTGGCTCCCTGCGGCGGGACGGGTTTTGTTCTGCCGCAATTAACGCTGGCATAAGCCGTGCAAACCTTGCGTGGTTTCATCGCCACCTTTTTGTCACGTAGCGTTCGAGTTTTTCCCGATCACCCTCATCTTAACAGCATGGCCAGTCCTCTCCAGTGCGACCTTTGCGGCAAGCCCGCGACCGTCCATCTCACGCAGATCGTCAACAGCAAGATGCACAAGGTGGATCTGTGCGAGGCCTGCGCCCAGGCCAAGGGCGTGACTGATCCGGGCGGCTTTTCGCTCGCTGACCTACTGGTCAAGGCCTCGCTCGCACCCGAGGCCGCCGCGGCGGGCTCCAGCGGCGAGTGTCCGGGCTGCGGCTTCTCGCCTGGCGATTTTAAGAAACACGGCCGCTTCGGTTGTCCGCAGTGTTACCGCACCTTCGCCGGCATGGTGGCTCCTATGTTGGAGAACATGCACAAGGGCGTGCGCCACGCCGGTAAGGTCCCCGTCAAGGCCCTTGAGCGTCGCTCGCTCATCGAGCGCGTCGCCGGCCTCGAGGCCGGTCTCGCCGACGCCGTGAAGGCCGAGCGCTACGAGGAGGCCGCCCGCCTGCGCGACGAACTCGCGGAGGCCCGCCGTGCTGCCGCTAACCCCGTTCCCGCCATCCCTCCGGCCGGTGCCGCCCGCCGCTGATTCCGCCCATGACTGTCGCCGCCCTTTTAGCCAACCCGAGCGAGCTCACCGACACGGCGAGCTCTAAGTGCGCTGTTGTCTTGATGACGCGCATCCGCTTGGCGCGCAACCTCGCCGGCGCCGCCTTCCCCGGCTGGTGCCGCGAGGCCCAGCGCGACGAGGTGCTCGCCCGTTGCCGCGAAGCCCTCGGCGCCACCGCGGCCATGCGCCGCTCGGTTAATGTCCCCGTCGCCGAGCTTACCGATCTCCAGAAGCAGATCCTGGTTGAGCGCCACCTCATCTCCCGCGAGCTCTCCGGCTCGAAGCACGGCGGCGGCCTCGTGATTAACCGCGACCAGACCGTCTCGGTGATGATCAACGAGGAGGATCACCTCCGCGTGCAGGTGTTGCGCGCCGGCTTCCAGCTCAAGAAGGCTTGGAATCAGATCGATACCCTCGATTCCGAGCTGGAGGAGCGCCTGGACTATGCCTTCGATCCCGGGCTCGGCTACCTCACCGCTTGCCCGACCAACCTCGGCACCGGCATGCGCGCCTCGGCCATGATGCACCTGCCCGCCCTGGTGATCTCTGGACAGATGGAGAAGGTCGTCCGCGCGGTGAACCAACTCGGCATGGTCGTGCGCGGTCTCTTTGGCGAGGGCTCGGACGCCTCCGGTAGCATTTTCCAGATTTCCAATCAGACCACGTTGGGCGAATCCGAGGACGCCATCCTCAAGCGCCTCGGCAGCGTCCTCCAGTCCATCATTGAGCACGAGCTGAATGCCCGCGAAAAACTCATCGAGGCCGACGCCCCCAAACTCTTCGATAAAATCGGCCGCGCCTACGGCATCCTGCAAAATTGCCACCAGCTTAGCTCCAGCGAGGCTATGAACCTCCTGTCTCTGCTTCGTCTCGGCATCGACCTCGGCCTCTTTCCCGAACCCATCCGCGCCGTCACCGACCGTTTGCTTATCGAGGCCCAGCCCGGCCACATTCAGGCCGCGGCCCGCCACGACCTCGACTCGGTTCAGCGCGATGCCCTCCGTGCCGATAAAATCCGCAATGAATTTGCCGCCGTGGCCCGGCCTGATTTCACTCTTCATACGAAAGAATAACTCCTTCGCCCGGGCCGGATGACTGAGTTTGCGGTCGAGCCCATACCCCTCTAAAATAAAAAACTTTATGGAACCGATGAACAACTTCACCCCGCGCGCCCAGCAGGTTTTGGCGCTCGCCCGCAAAGAGGCGGATCGCTTTCACCACAATTACGTGGGCACCGAGCACTTGCTGCTGGGCTTGATCAAGCTCGGCCAAGGCGTCGCGGTGTCAGTGCTGCAGAAAATGGGCCTCGACCTCGAAACCGTGCGCGCTGCCGTCGAGAAGCAGGTCGGCACCGGCCAGGAGACCAAGAATCAGGGCTCCATCCCCTACACCCCGCGCGTTAAAAAGGTCCTCGCCCTCGCCGGCAAAGAGGCCAAGGCCCTCAGCCATTCCTACGTCGGCACCGAGCACATCCTGCTCGGCCTGCTCCGTGAGGGCGAGGGCGTGGCGGCGCGTGTCCTGAAGTCGCTCGACATCGATATCGAGCGCAGCCGCAATGAGATTTTGCGTGAACTCGATCCCCAATTTTCCGGGGGCGAGGAGGGCGCGGGCTCCGGCGAGGGCGCCGCTGGCGGCGATAATCCCGCGCGTGGAAACGCCGGCGCTGAGGAAGCCTCGGCCGGCTCCGGTCCGGCCCGTTCCGACGACGGCAAGAAAGAGGTCAAGACGCCCGCCCTTAAAGCCTTTGGCCGCGACCTCACCGAGTTGGCCCGCAAGGGCGAACTCGACCCCGTGGTGGGGCGCAAGAATGAGATCATGCGCGTGATCCAGATCCTCTGCCGCCGCACTAAGAACAACCCCGTCCTCATCGGCGAGGCCGGCGTGGGCAAGACCGCCATCGTTGAGGGCCTGGCACAGGAGATCGTCAACGGCGTCGTCCCCGAGATCCTGATCGATAAAAAAGTCGTCACCCTCGACCTCGCCCTGATGGTCGCCGGCACCAAATACCGCGGCCAGTTCGAGGAGCGCATCAAGGCCGTGATGGACGAGATCAAGCGCGCCAAGAACATCATCCTCTTTATCGACGAGCTGCACACCATCGTGGGTGCCGGCGCCGCCGAGGGCGCGATGGATGCTTCCAATATCTTTAAGCCCGCCCTCAGCCGCGGCGAGTTGCAGTGCATCGGCGCAACTACCCTGAACGAATACCGCAAGTATATCGAGAAGGACTCCGCCCTCGACCGCCGTTTCCAGAACGTCAAGGTGGAGCCGCCCTCCATCGAAGACACCATCATCATCCTCAAGGGCATCCGCGGGAAGTATGAGGACCACCACAAGGCGATCTTCACCGACGCCGCCCTGGAGGCCGCCGCCAAGCTGTCCGATCGCTACATCACCGCTCGCTTCTTGCCTGACAAGGCCATCGACGTGATGGACGAGGCCGGCTCACGCGCCCGCATTGGCTCGCTGGCCCGTCCTCCCATGCTCGAGGAACTCGCGAAGGAAATCGAGACGGTCTGCGCCCAGAAAGAGGACGCCATCGCCAAGCAACACTTTGAGGAGGCCGCCAAACACCGCGACCATGAGAAACAACTCCGCACCCGCCTCGAACAGGTGACCGAAGAGTGGAAAAAGACCCGCGAGGAGAAACGCGTGACCATCGATGAGGACCTGATGATGAAGGTCGTCGCCGATTGGACCGGTATCCCTCTTTCCCGCATGGAGAAAAAGGAGTCGGAGAAACTCCTCGGCCTCGAGAAGGAGATCCAGAAGATCGTCATTGGCCAGGACCTCGCCTCGACCTCCATCGCCCGCGCCCTGCGCCGTTCCCGCGCCGATCTCAAGGATCCGCGCCGCCCGATCGGCTCCTTCCTCTTCGTCGGCCCCACCGGCGTCGGCAAGACCGAGACGGCCAAGCAGGTCGCCGCCCAGATGTTCGGTAAGCAGGACGCGCTCATCCAGATC
Organism: bacterium; assembly: GCA_010027235.1. Classification (GTDB taxonomy): domain Bacteria; phylum Verrucomicrobiota; class Verrucomicrobiia; order Opitutales; family Opitutaceae; genus IMCC26134_A. The sequence continues at coordinate 8,971 of RGVP01000014.1, read as the reverse complement.
GACATGAGCGAATACATGGAGAAGTTTGCCGTCTCTCGCCTCATCGGCTCGCCTCCCGGCTACGTTGGCTACGACGAGGGCGGCCAACTCACCGAGGCCGTCAGGCGCAAGCCCTACTCCGTCGTGCTCTTCGACGAGATCGAGAAGGCGCATCCTGACGTGCTCCAACTCCTGCTCCAGATTCTTGAGGACGGACGCCTCACCGACTCGCTCGGACGCCAGATCGATTTCCGCAACACCATCATCATTATGACCTCGAACGTCGGCGCGCAGCTCCTTATGCGCCAGACTTCGATGGGCTTCGCCGCGGCCGGTTCCGGCGCCTTCGGCGACCATGAAAAGATGCGTGAAAAGGTGCTCGAAGAGGCCAAGCGCGTATTCAAACCCGAGTTCCTCAATCGTATCAGCGACATCATCTTCTTCCGTCCGCTGGCCAAGACGGACCTCTTCCGCATCGTGGACATCGAGCTCGCGAAGTTCACCAAGCGCCTCGCTGAGCGGAAGATCGAGCTGACCTTCGCCCCTGAGGCGAAGGAGTTGCTGATCGAGAAAGGCTACGACGAAAAGATGGGCGCGCGTCCTCTGCGCCGTGCGGTCGAGCACTACCTCGAGGATCCCTTCGCCGAGTCCTTGCTCAAGGGCGAGATCACCGACGGGCAGCATCTCAAGGTGGTGCGCAACGGCGAGATTCTAGAGTTCACCCTCCAGGATCCCAGCGCGTCCTCGCCCAGCGCGGATACCGGCGTTTCTTCCTGAGTTCGGCTGGCCTATTCGTTACGCCCCCAGTGTTTCCGCAGCCCGGCAACGGGCGGCGTTTTTTGTGGGCCTACGCGAAATCCCAGTCGGTTTGGAGGACTTGGCCGCGTCTCCGCTTTTGGGCGGCTACCCAAAATCTGGCTTTGCAACTCGGTCGCACGTTCTTCTTGTTCGGCGGTTCTATGCAGAAAACCCTCATTATTTGTAAGCCCGACTGCCTTGAGCAAAAGCATGTTGGCAATGTCGTGGACCGCTTTGAAAAAGCCGGTTTTGAGATCATCGGGTGCAAAATGACCCGCCTGACCTCCGCCCAACTGCGCGAGCACTATGCGCACGTGGCCAGCAAGCCGTTCTATCCCGAAATCGAGGCTTTCATGAGCTCCCGCCCGGTCATCGTGCTCGCCCTCCGCGGCGAAAATGTCGTTGCCGTGGTGCGCGATCTCCTCGGCCCGACCGACTCCCGCAAGGCCCCCAAGGGCACCATCCGCGGCGACTACGGCACCGAGATGATGAAGAACGTCGTCCATGCTTCCGATAGCGAGGAAAACGGCCTGATCGAGATCGCGCGCTTTTTCCACGCCGACGAAGTCTACGCCTGAGTCTAGTCGGCCTCAGCCGGGTTATTTTTTAAAAAACGCCCGCCGGATTTTTTCCGGCGGGCGTTTTGTTTTCCGCTTCCAGGAGGCGACGGACGAAGGCCCGCGCTCAGCCGGTCTTTTTGCCGTAGCCCTCGGGGTGGGTGGAGTGCCACTTCCAAGCCGTGGCGACGATCGGCTCAATGCTGGCGTATTTCGGTTCCCAGTTGAGCTCGGTCCTGGCCTTGGACGAGTCAGCGTAGAGCGCGGGCGGGTCGCCTGCGCGGCGGGGAGCGGTGGTGTAGGGGACCTTCAGGCCGGTGACCTTCTCGACCGCTTGGATGACCTCGAGCACGGAGGTGGGCGTGCCAGTGCCAAGGTTGTAGAAAAACTGCGCTCCGGGCGTCTCCAGTTTATCGAAGACCGCGATGTGGGCGCGGCTGAGATCGTCCACATGCACGTAATCGCGCAGGCAGGTGCCGTCCGGGGTGGGGTAGTCGGTGCCGAAGACGTTGAGCGCAGGGCGCTTGCCGGTGGCGGCGTCGATCGCCAGCGGGATGAGGTGGGTCTCGGGATCGTGGCACTCTCCGATGGTGCCATCCTCGGCCGCACCGGCGGCGTTGAAGTAGCGGAAGGCCGCGAAACTCAGACCGTAGGCGTGGGCGAAGGATTTTAGGGCGTTTTCGATATCCAGCTTGGTCTGGCCGTAGGGGTTGATCGGGGCCTGGGGCATGCCCTCGACCAACGGCATCTTCTCGGGAACGCCGTAGGTGGCGCAGGTGGAGGAGAACACGAACTTTTTTACTCCGCAGCCCAACATGCAGCGCAGGAGGTGGAGGGTGGCGGCGACGTTGTTGAAATAGTATTTGAGCGGATCGGTAACGCTCTCGCCGACGTAGGCGTAGGCCGCGAAGTGCATGACCAACTCGATCTTCTCCTTCTTGATGATTTTGCCGACCTCGGACTCGTTGCCGAGGTTGACCGAGTAGAACGGCACGTCGGCGGGCACGGCCTTGCGGTAGCCAAAGACCAGGTTGTCGAGCACCACGGGTTGGTGACCGGCGGCGATTAATTGGCGGACACAGTGGGAGCCGATATAGCCGGCGCCTCCGACGACGAGAACGTTCATGATAGGGTGGTGGACAGGGTGCTTAGCAAAAGACTGGGTGAAAAACGGAGCGAGGCTTGTATTGCCAACCCGCCCGCCTTGGCTAGCGCTTTTACTTTCCGCATGTCGTTTCAGCCCGCCCGCATCGTTATCACCGGTATCGGCCTCACCGCGCCGAACGGTAATTCCTTGTCCGAATTCCGCCAAAACCTGCTCGCCGGGGTGGCCGGAGTGGAGCCTTTCGACGTGCGCTACATGGGCCGTCTTATCGCGGGCGTCTGCCACTACGATCCGCTCCGCTACCAGACGCGTAAGGGCCTGCGCGTCGGCACCCGCGCCGGATCCATCTCGATCTACTGCGCCCACGAGGCGTTGAAGGACAGCGGCCTCGCCTTCGATAGTGTCCCCAAGGACCGCGTGGGCATTTATCTTGGCTGCACCGAGCACGGGAACGTCGAGACCGAGAACGAGATCTACGCCATCTCGAAGTTTAACTACGACACCAAGTATTGGTCGCATTACCACAACCCCCGCACGGTGGCCAATAACCCCGCCGGCGAGATCTCGCTCGCCCTCGGCATTACCGGTCCCGCCTACACCATCGGCGCGGCCTGCGCGGCGGGTAACCTCGGCCTCATCCACGCCGCCCAGATGCTCCGCCTCGGCGAGGTTGATTTCGCCTTTTGCGGGGGCGTGAGCGAGTCGATCCACACCTTCGGTATCTTCGCCGGCTTCAAGTCTCAGGGTGCCCTTGCCACCCACGCCGATCCGAAGAAGGCCTCCCGGCCCTTCGACAAGGCCCGCAATGGCATCGTCGTTTCCGAGGGCGGGTGCATTTACACCCTTGAACGCCTCGACGACGCTCTCGCCCGCGGCGCGAAAATCTACGGCGAGATCGCCGGCTACTGCGTCAATAGCGATGCCTCCGACTACGTTCTGCCCAACCCCGGTCGTCAGGCCGAGTGCGTGCGCAAGGCTCTGGTCAACGCCAAGCTCGCTGCCGCCGACATCCATATCGTCAACACCCACGCCACCGCGACCCCCATGGGCGACATTCAGGAGTGCGAGGCCATTCGCGCGGTCTTCGGCCAAGGCTGTCCCGAAACAAATATCAACAACACCAAGAGCTACATCGGCCACTGCATGGGCGCCGCCGGTGCGCTCGAGTTGGCGGGCAACCTGCCCAGCTTCGACGACCTCGTGGTCCACCCCACCATTAACGTGGACGACCTCGATCCGCTCTGCGCCATCGACGGCCTCGTGCTCAATCAGCCGCGCCAGGTGGCTAAGGTGGAGGCCATCTTGAACAACTCCTTCGGTATGCTAGGCATTAATTCCACGTTGATTGTGAAGCGCTTTGTTGCCTAATCCGGACTCTTTACTCCCGTTTCGATTCTCATGACCAAAGACGCCTGCAAGCAAATCGTCCTCGATATCATCGCCGACATCGCCCCGGACGAGGATCTCTCCAACTTGAAGCCGGAAGTCCGGCTTCGCGATCAGATGCAGCTGGATAGCATGGACTTCCTTGATATCGTCATGGAGCTCCGCAAACAGCACGGCATCGAGGTGCCCGAGGCCGACTATATCCACCTGGCCTCGCTCGACAGCTGCGCCGACTACCTGACCCCAAAGTTCGAAGCGCTGGGCAAGTAAGCCCTCGCGAACTCATTCTCTTTCTGGCCCGGCCTCGTGTCGGGCCTTTTTATTTTTTAAAACGCAAAGACGCCAAAACACGCAGGCGTAAAGGTCGGAAAACAAGTCGTTCTTCACGGTCTGATCTTTGCGACTTGGCGTCTTCGCGCTTCAATCGGCCTCTTTGATTGTGAATACCTCTTCGCACTACGACGTCGCCATCATCGGGGCGGGCATGGCCGGGCTCGCCGCCGGCATCCGTCTGGCCCACTTCGGCAAACGGGTGTGCATCTTTGAACGGCACAACGCCGTTGGCGGGCTCAACTCGTTTTACGCGCTCGACGGCCGCAAATACGACGTCGGCCTGCATGCCATGACCAACTGGGTGCCGCCCGGCGCCAAGGGCACGCCTTTGACCAAGCTGCTCCGCCAGCTCCGTATCGAGCGAGACGAGTTTGCCCTCCACCCCCAGAAACGCTCGCGCATCGCCTTCGGACCGGCCGGCGAGATCTCTCTTACCTTTACCAACGACTTCGCCGTGCTCGAAGCCGAGGTAGCGCAAAAGTTCCCCGCCCAGATTGACGGTTTTCGCACCTTGGTTGGCTTGGTTCGCACTTACGATGATGTCTCGCTCGACGCGAAACCCGAGAGCGCCCGCGCCCTGGTGCGCCGCCACGTCACCGATCCCCTGCTGGAGGACATGCTGTTTTGCCCCGTGATGTATTACGGTAGCGCCACCGAGCGGGACATGGAGTTCGGTCAGTTCGTGATCATGTTCAAGGCGCTCTTCCTCGAGGGCTTTGCCCGGCCGCTCGATGGCGTGCGCGTAATCCTGCGCGTGCTACTGGAGAAATACCGCCACGCCGGCGGCGAGCGGCGCATGAAGTGCGGCGTTAAACAAATCATCGCCGCCGCCGACCGCGCCGACCGCCTCGTGCTCGACGATGGCACGGAGGTGACCGCCACCCATGTCATCAGCACCATCGGCGCAGCCGAGACGGAACGCTTGAGCGCCGCGACTGCGGCGATGGAAGCCCATCACCCCGTCGGCCGGCTTAGCTACTGCGAGACCATCACCGTGCTTGACCGCCCGCCGGCCGCCCTCGGCTGGGGTGACGATACCATTGTATTTTTCAACGATTCCTCGCGCTTCACCTATGAGCAAATCGCCGGGCCGGTGGATGCCCGCAGCGGGGTCATTTGCCTGCCCAACAACTTCGCCTATCCCGACGGTGCGGACCTGCCCGAAGGCCTTTTCCGCTGCACTTGCCTGGCTAATTACGACTACTGGACCCGCCTGCCTGACGAGGCGGCTTATCAGGCGGAGAAACAGCGTTGGTATGGCGATATCCAACGCAGCGCGCTGCGGTTCCTGCCGCCCTTACCGACGCCTGACGCGCTGGGCCGCGCCACGGTGGCGACCGACATGTTTACTCCCCGCACCATCACCAAGTTCACCGGCCATCTGGGCGGGGCGATTTACGGATCGCCGGTGAAAATCCGCGACGGGCGCACTCCTCTGGCCAACCTTTACCTCGCCGGGACAGACCAAGGTTTCCTCGGCATCGTCGGCGCGATGCTCAGCGGCATCAGCATGGCCAATTTCCACGTCCTCGCGGCAAAAGCCTGAGAAGGATGGTTAACCACGAAGGGCACGAAGCCACGAAGTTTCCGAGCCTCGTATTTCGCTTCGCTTCGTGTCTTCGTGCCCCTCGTGGTTAACTCACACCCGCTCCACCCCGTCGCCGTTCTCCGCACGCCCTTCGCGGAGAAGTTTGGTGTGCCACGCCAATCCGGGCTCGCTCCGGCGGCGGAAGGGCGGGTGGAGTTTCTGCCTGAGTTTGCTGCTCCCGATTTTACGCGGGGACTGGAGGCCTTTTCCCATGTTTGGTTGTTGACGGGCTTTCACAAAAACCCGCCGTGGGACGGTTCCGCCACGGTGCGTCCGCCGCGTCTCGGGGGCAACGAACGTGTGGGCGTCTTCGCCTCGCGTTCACCGCTCCGGCCCAATGGCCTCGGGCTCTCTTTGGTGCGCTTGCTCGCGATTGAGTCAGGAGTTTTGCGCGTCGCGGGGATCGATTGCGTGGACCGCACGCCGGTCTACGATGTGAAGCCCTACCTGCCTTACTGCGAGGCTCGCCCCGAGGCCCGCGCCGACTGGGCGCAGGCCGCTCCGAGTGTGCGCGCCGCCGAGCAGATTTACATCCCCCCGGCCATTGCTGCTACGTTGCCGGAGGAAGTGGCCATGCTCGCGCGCGAGCTGCTCTCTCTCGATTTGCAACCGGCCTATCAGGCGACGGACGCCGGGCGGATTTATGGCATGACCATAGCGGGTTGGAACCTCCGCTGGCGACTGGCGGGCGAGACGGTCGAGGTCGTGACGGCCGAGCCGATGCCGCCGGTTGCCTAGAGCAGCGGTCCGAGGAGGCGGCTGAGGTCCTCCGCGAGGTTGGCGGGGAAGCGTGGCCGCTTGAGGTCGGAAAGGGTGAGCGGACGGGACTCGGCGGCGAGTTCTCCCGCCCAGTTCTGTAGGGCGCGACCGTCGCGCGCGCTGTGTAGCACCACGCCAATCTCGAAGTTTACGAACAGGCTGCGCATATCGACGTTGGCCGAGCCGATGAGGCCGAACTCTTCGTCCACGATGATGGCCTTGGCGTGCAACATGCGCGGTTGGTAAGCGAGCACGCGTGCGCCGGCCCGGACCAGTTGGCGCAGGTAGGGGCGGCGCGCGAGGTCGGTGACCGGGTGGTTGGAGCGCGCGGGGAGGATGAGGGTGACGTCGCGCCCGGCGCGGGCCTTGACCACGAGCGAGCGCAGCAGCACTTCGTCCGGGATGAAATAAGGCGTGACGATCCAGATGCTCCGCTGGCTTTCCTGGATCATCGCGAGGATGCCTTCATAGAGCGGGTCGCCAGACACGTCTGGTCCGGAGGCGACAATCTGCACGTCGCTCGCCCCCGCGCTCGTCTCGGCGACGGGCGTCTCGGGTTCGGCGGCCCCGGAGGGGCGGCCGGTGGCGAAGGCCCAGTCAGCGTCGAAAATCTCGTCCAGCAGGACGGCGGCCGGGCCGCGCAGGACGGCGCCGACATCTGTCCAACGTTTCCGCCAAGGCTGGCGGCCGAGGTATTCGCGGGCGAGGTTGTGACCGCCGATCAGCGCGGTGTGGCGGTCAAAGACGGCGATTTTTCGGTGGTTGCGGAGGTTGGCGGAGCCTCGGGACGACAGCGGCAGAACGGGCAGGAATTTCGCGACCTCGCCGCCGGCTTGGCGGAGGGGCTCGACGAAGCGACCGCTGGAGAAAAAGCAACCGAGCGCGTCGAGTTGCAGGCGCACCTGCACGCCTTCGCGCGCGCGGCGGGCGAGGAGGTCGATCAGGTGTTTGCCGACGTGGTCGCGGCCCAGGATATAGGTCGCGATGTGGATGGTGTGGCGGGCGGCGAGGATCTGGCGTTCCAATTCGGCGAAGGTCTCCTCGCCGCTCGTCAGTAGTTGCACGGCATTGCCGCCGACCGCTTCGCCGGCCCCGTTGGTGCGGATGGTCTGCGTAACGGGATGAGCGAGGGTGGCGGCGCTGGGGCGCTCGGCGAGGGGCGCGGGCAGGCGGAGGCGGCGTTTGCGGGTGGCGAGGCGGCGGATCTTGCGCCCGCCGAAGAGCAGGAAAAGCGGGACCGCGATCCACGGCAGCAGGATGATAGCAAACAGCCACGCGAGGGTGTTGGCTGGTTGGCGGCGTTCGCTCAGCAGGCGGGCTAGGGCGAAGAGCCCCAGCAGGAGGCCGCCGATGGTGTAGACGTGCGACCAGAGGCTGGTCTTCACCAGGTCAGTGACGACGGGGTCGAGGATCATTTCGGCTAGGGGCATGGGTCGTCAGTTCCGACTAGGGTGGGGCGGGACGATGGACGCAAGCGGCGTGGGGGGGCTTTTGGCCAAGCAAAAACCCCGGCGTGGCGGCCGGGGTTTTAAAGTGGTGGTGCGAGCCGGATTCGAACCAGCGAACAGCAAGCTGAATTGATTTACAGTCAACGTCCTTTAGCCACTTGGATATCGCACCAAAACGGGAGGGTGGAAGGTCGCGAGCGTCGCGAGGGAATTCAAGGAGTTTTTTGTCGGAGGCGTCACAAATGCCCGCCGCGCTTAAAACTATAGTAGCCCAGACCGGCCCGATCGATGGCTGGATCGCCCAAGATAAGGTGGTCGTGCAGGCGGATTTCCAGGGTATCGGCGGCGGTGCGGAGCTGCCGGGTGATACGCAAGTCGGCCGAGCTGGGTTCGGGGTCGCCGCTGGGGTGGTTGTGGGCGAGGACAAAGCCGGTGGCGGCCTCGCGCACGGCCTCGCGCAGCACCTCCGCGGTGCGGACCAGGGTCTGGTTGGCGGTGCCGGAGGTGAGTTCGGCGCAGCGGAGCAGACGGTTGCGGCTGTTTAGGGTGAGGACCCAGCATTTTTCAACCTCTAGGCCAAAGGCGCGCGGACGCAGGTAGGCGTAAATCGACTCAGGGTCGGAAAGTTCGGGGGCGAGGCTCCGCTCAGCGCTAAGGACGCGCCGGGTGATTTCGAAAACGGTGCAGAGTTGGACGGCTTTGACCTTACCGATGCCTTTGAGCCGCCGGAAATCGGGTTCGCGCCAGCGAGCGAGGGCGTGGAGGGAGCCGGCCTCCGTCAGCAGGCGTTCGGCGAGGGTGAGCACGTCGAGGCCGGAGGTGCCGCTGCGCAGGATGAGGGCGGTAAGTTCGAGGTCGTCGAGCGCGGCGACGCCGAGGCTAAGGGCGCGTTCGCGGGGACGTTGCCCGGCCGCAAGGCCGAGCAGGCGGTTGGGGGTGACGGGGGCGGTTCGCGCAACTGGCGCCGTGGGCGTCTCGACCCGAAGGCCGGCGAGTTCGGCAAGAGCGGCGGGGTAGG
>RGVP01000130.1 GCA_010027235.1 bacterium | reverse complement strand
CCCTGCCCCGACCTCCGGACGCGCCGCCCGCCCACCGCACAAACCGACCGGGATATCAGACTCACCACCGAGGAACATCAAAGCCTTGGCATAGCTTCTACGTTCTAGAAAATGAACCAGTTGCGGATGCAAACTAGCCGCCCCACGCACCGCAAAATCATCCAGCCTGGCCATCTCTGATGCCACGACTGTCGCATTAATATTTTTAATCGCATCCAAGAGTGCGATAAGAGCGGCTTTGATCTCGGGTTCCATGGCGGCTTATTTGATTAATTAACGTCATAGCGGCAGACGTTTAGCAAAACTCAAACCTCTCCCTTCCGCACCTTCCTCCCTTGAGCGCGGGGCGAAAACGCGCAAAGATCATTCTTTTAACGCCAGTCATAGCCCAACGCCCGCTCCTTTTTCCCGTTCAAAACCCTTCATGAACTCAGTCCCTCTCGCCGCTCGCGACAATACCGACCTGATCGAGGCCGCCTACGCCCAATGGCTCGATAATCCCGACTCAGTCGACCCCACTTGGCGCGCCTTTTTTCAGGGCTTTACCTTGGGGAATTCTGTCGCTGCGCCCGGCGCCGCACCAACCGCCGCCGCCGCGCAGGCCGCCGGCGTGCGCGTGGTCGATTCCTACAAGCAAGCCCAGATCATCCGTTACATCAACGCCCACCGCTCCCACGGCCACCTTGAGGCCCACCTCGACCCGCTCGGGGAAAAACCCGCCGCACACCCCAAACTCACCCTCGAGAGTTTCGGCCTCGGCACCTCGGATCTGGACGAGAGCTTCACCCTCACGAACTTTCAGGGCGGCGGCCAAAGGAAACTCCGCGACATCGTCTCCGCAGTGAAACGCACCTACTGCGGCACCATCGGCGTTGAGTATATGCATATTCAGGACTACGACGCCCGCGAGTGGTTGCAGAGCCGTATGGAGGCGGTCGAAAACGTCCCATCCTTCACCAAGGAGCGTCAGACCCGTATCCTCCGCCGCCTGCACAAGGCCGAGCTTTTCGAGAAGTTCCTCCACACCAAGTTTGTTGGCCAGAAACGTTTCTCGCTTGAGGGCGGGGAGACCATGATCGCCGCGCTCGACGCCACCATCGAGCACTGCGCCGACCTCGGGGTAGAGGAGATCGTCATGGGCATGGCCCACCGCGGTCGGCTCTCCGTGCTCACCAACATCCTGCGCAAACCGTTCGAGGTGCTGTTTGAACAATTCTCCGAAAACTACCTGCCCCATACCGTGGCCGGCGATGGGGACGTGAAATACCACCTGGGCTACGAGGCCGTCCTGAACACCACCTCGGGCAAGACCGTAGAGGTCCGCCTCGCCGCCAACCCCTCCCACTTGGAGATCGTCAACCCCGTCGTCGAGGGCAAGGCCCGCGCCCGCCAGCGCATCCGCGGCGACGCCGAGCGCAAACGCGTATGCCCACTGCTAATCCACGGCGACGCCGCCTTCGCCGGCCAAGGCGTGGTAGCCGAGACCCTGAACTTCTCTCAGCTCCCCGGCTACCGCACCGGCGGCACCCTGCACTTCGTCATCAATAACCAGATCGGCTTCACCACCCTGCCCCAGGATTCGCGCAGCACCCGCTACTGCACGGACGTCGCCAAGATGATCGAGGCCCCCGTCTTCCACGTAAACGGCGACGACCCCGAGGCCGTGTGCTTCGTCACCAGCCTCGCCCTCGAATTCCGCTGTTTGTTCCATCGCGACGCCGTGGTCGACATGTATTGTTACCGCAAACACGGCCACAACGAGGCAGACGAACCCGCCTTCACCCAACCCACCCTCTACAAGAAGGTGGCTGCCCACGCCCAAGTCTCCACCCTCTACACCACCCGCCTGATCGCCGCCTCCTCCCATACCCAGGCCGACGCGGACGCCATCAAGGCCGAATACTCCGCCGCGATGGACGCCTCACTCGAGAAGGCCAAGCGCGCCGAGCTCCAGCGCCACTCCGCCGGCGAAAAAGGTGACCCCTTCCGCGACTCGAATCCCGTTTTTCAAACCGGCTACACCCACGCCCCGGTTTCCACCGGGGCCACCCGCGAGACGCTCGAAAAAGTCATCCGCGGCCTTACTCAGGTCCCGGCGACCTTTACCCCCAACCCCAAAATCAAACGCCTGCTCGAGACCCGCGCCGCCGCTCTGACCGGCGCCCCGATCGACTGGGGCATGGGCGAAGCGCTCGCCTTCGGCACCCTCCTCGCCGAGGGCACTCCCGTCCGTCTCTCCGGTCAGGACTGCGAACGCGGCACCTTTAGCCACCGCCACGCCGTCCTCTACGACACCGAGACGCGCGAAAAATACGTCCCCCTACTCAATCTGGCCGAGGGCCAGGCCCGCTTTTGCGTATACAATTCCCTGCTCTCCGAAGCCGCCGTGCTCGGTTTCGATTACGGTTACTCCCTCGACTACCCCCAGATGCTGTGCATTTGGGAAGCCCAGTTCGGCGACTTCGCCAACGGTGCCCAGGTCGTGATCGACCAGTTTATCGTCTCCGGCGAGTCGAAGTGGCAGCGCGTGTCCGGGATCGTTCTCCTCTTGCCCCACGGCTACGAAGGCCAGGGCCCCGAACACTCCTCGGCCCGCCTCGAACGTTTCCTCCAGCTCTGCGCCGAGGATAACATCCAAGTGGCCAACATCACCACCCCCGCCAATTATTTCCACGCCCTCCGCCGCCAGATGAAGAGCGACCTCCGGAAACCGCTGGTCGTGATGTCGCCGAAGAGCCTTCTTCGCCACCCGCTCGCCATCTCCAAACTCGACGACTTCGCAACCGGTTCCTTTCAGGCCATCTTGCCCGATACCCACCTGCCTGACCCAAAAAAGGCCAAACGCGTGCTGATTTGCTCCGGCAAGGTCTACTACGATCTCCACCACTACCGCGTGACCAACGGTATCGAGGATACCGCCATTATCCGGCTCGAACAACTTTACCCACTCGACCGCGCCACCCTCGCCGAACTCGCCAAAACCCACGCCAAGGCCAAGCTGGTCTGGGTCCAGGAGGAACCGCAAAACATGGGCGCCTGGAGCTACATCGCACCTGAACTCGAGACCCTCTTCGGCCGCAAAGCCGCCTACATCGGTCGAGACGCCGCCGCCTCCCCTGCCGTCGGCGCCCTCTCTCTCCACAAGATAGAGCTCAACGCCTTCCTGAAACAGGCGTTCCAAGCCTGAAAAGGTGCGAGTAGCGGGTAGTGGGTAGCGAGCATTCCAAGCCGCTACTCCACCTGACACCCGCTGCCTCGATTCCGCCTACTCGCTACCCGCTACCCACTACTCGCTACTTCCAAACCAACCATGTCCCAAATCGAAGTCAAAATCCCGCCCCTCGGCGAATCCATCAGCTCCGGCGTGCTCGCTAAATGGCACGTGAAAAACGGTGACCCCGTGAAAAAGGACCAGCCCCTGTTCGAACTGGAGACCGACAAAATCACTTCCGAAGGCGTCGCCGAGGCCGCCGGCGTGATCACCCTAAAGGTCGCTACCGGCGCCGAAGTAAAAATCGGGGAGGTTGTCGCCACCATCGACTCCGCCGCCGCCGGCTCGGCACCAGCCGCCGCCGCACCTGTCGCCACTCCGGCAGCGGTGCCCGCTCCAGCAACGAAAGCAGCGGCCATCGCCGAGGCCTCCCCTGCCGTTCGCCGCCTCGCCGCCGACACCGGCATAGATCCCGCCAGCGTGGCCGGCAGCGGAAAAGCCGGCCGCGTTACCAAGGGCGACATGCTCGCCGCCGCCGCTACGCCGAAGGAAGTCGCCGCCGCCATCGCCGCCGCGCCCGCCACCAGTATTCCCGCCAGCGCCCCCGTCGTTTCGACCCCACCCGCCGGCAAGAAAACCCGCGTGAAAATGACCAAGCTGCGCCAGACCATCGCCAAGCGATTGGTCGCCGCCCAGCACGAGGCCGCCATGCTCACCACCTTCAACGAGGTCGACATGTCAGCCGTGATGGCCCTGCGCGCGAAATACCAAGACGATTTCGTGAAGAAGAACGGCGTGAAACTCGGCTTCATGTCCTTCTTCACCAAGGCCGTCGTCCACGCCCTAAAGGAAGTCCCCGCCATCAACGCCCAACTAGACGGCGATGAGGTCATTCAACACCACTACTATGACATCAGCATGGCCGTCTCCACCGAGAAGGGGCTCGTGGTCCCCGTAGTGCGCGAGTGCGACAAACTCGACATGGCCGGCATCGAGAAGGCCATCGGCGAGGTCGCCAAAAAAGCCCGCGACGGCAAACTCGGCCTACCTGACTTCGAGGGCGGCTGCTTCACCATCACCAACGGCGGCATTTTCGGCTCGATGCTGTCCACCCCGATCATCAACGCCCCCCAGAGCGCAATCCTCGGCCTCCACGCCATCAATGAGCGCCCGATGGCGGTGAATGGTCAGGTCGTCATCCGCCCGATGATGTATCTCGCTCTCAGTTACGACCACCGCTTGGTCGACGGTAAAGAAGCCGTCACCTTTCTCGTGAAGGTGAAACAAGCCATCGAAGACCCCGCTCGGCTCCTGATCGGAGCCTGATGAAGTAGCGGGTAGTGGGTAGCGAGCATTCAAGTCTCCTTTCGCCACCCGCAGTCTCGCCCTTCCGACCTACTCGCTACCCGCTACTCACTACTCGCTACTCCTCATGTCTTCCTTCGATCTCATCGTCATCGGCGCCGGCCCCGGCGGCTACGTCTGCGCCTTTCGCGCCGCCCAACTCGGGCTCAAGGTTGCCCTCATCGATAAACGCCCTACCCTTGGCGGCACTTGCCTGAACGTGGGCTGCATCCCGTCCAAGGCCCTGCTTCACTCCTCGGAACACTACGCGTTCGCCAAGACCCACGCCGCCGCCCACGGGATCAAATTCGATGGCGTGAGCCTCGACCTCGCCGCCCTGTTGAAGAAAAAAGACGACGTCGTGACCAAACTCACCGGCGGCGTCGCCGCTCTCGCCAAGGCCCGCAAGATCACCGTGCTCACTGGCTCGGCTAAATTCACCGCCGCCAACACCATCGTGGTCGGCGATCAGAGCCTCACCGCAAAAAACATCGTCATCGCCACCGGCTCCGCGCCGGTGGAACTGCCCTTCCTGAAGTTTGACGGCACCACCATCGTGTCGTCCGACCACGCCATCAACCTGCCCTCCGTCCCGAAGCGTCTCGCCGTGATCGGCGGCGGCGCCATCGGCCTCGAGCTCGGCTCTGTCTGGGCCCGCCTGGGCGCCGAAGTGACCGTAGTGGAGTTCCTGCCCAAGATCGCCGCCGCCTACGACGACGATATCGTCCGCGCCTTCACCCGCATTCTCCAGAAACAGGGTCTGAAAATCGAGGTCGGTGCCAAAGTTACCGGCTACGACACCCACGCCGGCCTGCTCAACGCCGAGCGCGGCGCGGAAAAACTCTCCTTCCCCGCCGACGTCGTGCTCGTTGCCGTAGGCCGCCGCCCCTATACCGACGGCCTGAGCCTTGAAGTCGCGGGCATCAACCTCGACGAGAAAAAACGCATCGCGGTCGACGCCCATCTGCGCACCAACATCCCCGGCATCTGGGCCATCGGCGACGTCGTCGCCGGCCCCATGCTTGCCCACAAGGCAGAGGAGGACGGCGTCGCCGTCGCCGAGTGGATCGCCGGCCAACACGGCCACGTGAACTGGGACCTCGTGCCCGCCATCGTCTACACCGACCCCGAAGTTGCCTCCGTCGGCCTCGGCGAGGACGCCGCCAAGGCCAAGGGCATTGCCGTCAATGTCGGTAAGTTCAACTTTGCCGCCAACGGTCGCGCCATTGCGGCCGACGCCACCGACGGCTTTGTGAAAATCATCGCCGACGCCACGACCGACAAGATCCTTGGCGCCCAGATCCTCGGCCACAATGCCGGCGAACTCATCTCCGAGATCGTCACCCACATGGAATATGGAGGCAGCGCCGAGGACCTCGCCCGCACTATCCATGCCCATCCGACTATGTCCGAGGCGGTCAAGGAAGCCGCCCTCGCTGTTTCTAAAGCCGCTCTGCACGCTATCTAGGGCCCTCTCAACCGACTAAAATCGTCGCCCTTAAGAAACCTGTGTTGACACCGCCCCCGCCGTCCCGCACTTCCGTTAACCTTTAACTCCTCAGACCACCATGGATCCCACCTTCCGCCCGCACCGTAAAAAACGCGCCCGCAAGATCGGCTTTCGCGCCCGCAAAGCCACCAAAGGTGGCCGTAAAGTGCTCGCCGCCCGCCGCGCCAAGGGCCGTAAGCGCCTCACCGTCGTCTAAGTCCGGCGACATCCCTCCCGCCTCCCGGCTATCACCCGGCTGGCGTTCAGCGAAACCCCGGGCCCACGCTCGGGGTTTCGTGTTTTACCAGCCGCCCGTCATGCGCTTCCGTCCCGAGCAGCACCTCCGCCGCCAAGGGGATTTCGACCATATCCGAAACGTCGGCCGGCGCTTCGATTGCGGCGCGTTTACGGTTTTTTACGCCCCGCGCCGTCCGCCTTTGACTCCAGTGAATACGACGGATGCCCCCCCTCCAACCGCACCCGCGCCGGCCCGCGCCGGCTTCGTCGCCTCCCGCTCTGCCGTCGGCAACGCCGTCGCCCGCGCCCGCGCCAAACGCCGCCTCCGCGAGGGTTTCCGCGCTCACCAAGCCGCCTTCCCGCCCGACGTGAACGCCCCGGCACACCTGTCTTTCGGACAAGAGTACGTCGTCACGATGCCCAGACTGAGTGCACCCTGATTGTCTGCTGATTGGCCTCTGACTGTTGAGTGTTGTTCTTCCTTGATTGCCCTTTGGATGCAGGTACGTCAATCACGAGTGATTAAGTAGATTCCTTGATTGCCTTCCTTGATTACGGCAATCACTTCCTTGATTGCCCTTTGGATGCAGGTACGT
>RGVP01000129.1 GCA_010027235.1 bacterium | reverse complement strand
ATGCGGTCGCAGATGGCTTGAATGTGCATGCGCAGCCATTGCGCGGTGCTGCTATCGGGGCGGTAGTCGGCGGGACCGTAGTGGTCGATACGCCCAGCGGACCGTAGGCGATCATTTTGGGCGAACTCGTCCGGGCGGTTCGGGTTATAGACGCCGTAGGCTTTGCCCCCGCCTTTTTTGGTTACGGAGAAGCTGGGCACATCGCTCGGGCCGTCGGCGATGTAGATCATGTTTTGGAACGGGATGCGCCTATCCTCGGGGGCGATGTTGGCATTGACGTCGATGGCCTGGTTTTTGTTCGTGCCCTTGTTGATTTCGAAAAGGGCGCGGGTCTTGGTCGTGTTGTCGATGACCAGGCCTATCTGGGCGATTACGGCCTCCGCCTCGATGTTCAGGTCGCGCTGGTTCAGGAAGCCGGGTTGGAGCGGATTTTCGATGAATTCGCAGCCCCAGACGCCGTCCACGAAGGGGGCGATGGCGCTGCCGCGGACCATCTCGGCGAGACCAGTGCTTACGATGTAGTGTTCGAGGCGGATGTCGTGTTTGCGGTAGGCCTCCTTCTCGGCGACGTAGCCTTGGGACTGGCGGAAAAAGTCGGGCAGGCCGGGGTAGAATTTAATCTCCGCGCCGCACTCCCGCAGGATCTTGTTGCTCAGCTTGGGGAGCTTGCCGGCCAGCACGTGGGTGAGCAGGTGATTTAGGTAAGCGATCTCGGGCGACAGGGAGTAGCCGCGTTTACGGTAGTGGCCGACGAGGTTGTTGGTCTCGTTCCAGAAACCTGGTTCGTCGATGCCGTAGCGCCGGAAAAGCGGCGACTGCATGTATTCGGGGATAAGGGTCTTGTCGAAGTCCCAGATGCAGGCGATGGTGTTCTGCGTGAAGAGGGTCGTGGCCATGGCGGATCAGCATCATTAGCGCGGGTTAAAAGCAGCCCCCGCTCGCGACGCGTGACCGCGAAGCAAGCTAACGACTCGGCAGCGTGCAAGTGCGCAGACGTCCGCTTGATGCTTTGCCCGCCGATCTTTCCCTTCCATTTCCCGAAACTTTTTCCCTTTTCATGGTCCATCTTCCCGAAATTACCCCCTTCCAGCGCCGGCTCGATGAGCTTGATGCGCAGATGCGTTCGCCAAATTTCTACACTGACGCCCGTGCCGCCTCCCAAGTGACGCGCGAGCATCAGCGCCTCGGCTTGCTCCTTGCGGATCACGCGGCCCTGGCTAAGGCCCACGCAGACATCGCGGAGATGCGCACCCTGCTGCGTGATGCTTCGGGCGACGCTGAATTGCGTGAGTTAGCCGAAGCGGAGTTGCCCGGCCTCGAACGTCGGGCGGATGAACTGCATGCGGCGGTGCTCCGCCAGATGATCCCGCCTGAGCCCACCGACTCGCGCAACACCGTGGTCGAGATCCGCGCCGGCACCGGCGGGGAGGAGGCGGCGCTCTTCGCCGCGACGCTCACGCGGATGTATCAGCGTTATTGCGAAGGCCGGCGCTGGACGATCGAGCCCATGGGCAGTTCTGCGTCCGAGCGCGGCGGCTTCCGCGAGGTCAGTTTCCTGGTGCGCGGGCAAGATGTCTATAAGCAGCTCAAATTCGAGAGCGGAGTCCACCGCGTGCAGCGCATTCCCAGCACGGAGGCCAATGGTCGCATCCATACTTCCACGGTCACGGTGGCCGTATTGCCTGAGGCGGAGGAAGTGGACCTGCATATCGATCCGCAGGATCTGGAAATCACTGTGCAGCGCGCCAGCGGCCCGGGCGGGCAGGGGGTCAACACCACCGACTCGGCCGTGCGCATAATCCACAAGCCGACCGGGCTGATGGTGTTTTGCGCCGACGGGCGTTCGCAGATCAAAAACAAGGCCAGCGCAATGTCCGTGCTCCGCGCGCGTCTGCTTCAGCGGAAACAGGACGAGGAGGCCGCCAAATACGCCGCCCAGCGCAAGAGCCAGATCGGCACTGGCGATCGCAGCGAGCGGGTGCGCACCTATAATTTTCCACAGAATCGGCTCACCGACCACCGCATCGGATTGACGCTCTACAGCCTGCCGCAGGTGATTGAGGGCGCGATCGAGCCGGTGGTCGAGGCGCTGCAGAAGGCCGACCTCGAGCAAAAGCTGGCCGAGCTCACCGGCCAGCCCTTTGATCTCAAGCGCGCGGCGTCCGGGGACGATGATGAGGATTAAAAACCTTTCGGTCCACGAAACACACAAAATGAAACGAAAGGCCAATCAGCCGGAATTCATCATGGCGTTCTTTTCGTGTTACTTCGTGTGTTTCGTAGGCAATACCTTTCTTGAGTAACGTCATGCTGTCCCTGCTCGAGATCATCGCCAAGACCACCGATTTCTTCGCCTCGCGCGGGGTTGAACCGGCGCGATTGAATGCGGAGCAGATCGTCGGGCACGCCTTGGGTCTCAAGCGCATGCAGCTCTACCTGCAATTCGAGCGGTTACTTACTGAGCCGGAGCTGGAGAAAATACGTCCTTTGGTAAAACGCCGCGCGCAGCGCGAACCGTTGCAGCATATCGTCGGCACGGTGGAGTGGGGCGGCCTCACCTTAAAGGTAGACCGCCGCGCGCTTATTCCCCGGCCTGAAACAGAAGAGCTGTTGGAACTGGTGCTGGCGCGGGCAGGCGGAGGCGTCGTGCGCCGAGTGCTCGACCTTGGCACGGGGAGCGGCGCGCTTGCTCTGGCGCTGGCCAAGGCCTGGCCTGACGCGCGGGTGACGGCAGTGGATGCGAGCGAGGATGCTCTCGTTTTGGCGCGGGAAAACGCTGCCTTGCTTGGTCTGGCCGAGCGGGTGGATTTTTTAAGATCCGACTGGTTTTCCGCGCTCCCGGCGGGAGCTGCTTTTGACCTCATCGTCAGTAATCCACCCTACCTCACCGATGAGGAGGTGGCGGCGGCAGAGCCTGAGGTCCGGCTGCATGATCCCCTTGCGGCGCTGGTGGCGCCGGACGAGGGGCGGGCTGATTTAAATAAAATCATCGCGGGCGCCGCGGTCCGGTTGACCCCGGGGGGCTGGCTGGCTCTGGAGACTGGCGTTGCCCAACATGCGGCTCTGCTCGCGGCGGTCGCGGCGGCGGGGTTGACGGCCGGTGAGTCGCGGTTGGATCTGCGCGGTCGCGACCGCTTCATTCTGGCGCGCGTTGCCTGAATCGCGTCCAAGAAAAACGCGGAGCCCGGTTGGGCTCCGCGTGAAGAAGGCAGGCGTGCAGCGGGAGGGGCTTACTTAACGACCAGCGGGATCGTAATTTCACCGGAGCTTCCGTAGCCCTTTAGGAAGAGGTTGCCGGCGCCGGGTTTACCGCCCTTCACGTCGACCGTGACGGAGTTGGCGCCTTCGGGCACGATGACCTCAGGCATGATTACGCTGTCGGGCACGTCGGTGGTAACGTCGAGCAACTGGCCGCCGGAGGAGGCGACGTTCGGGACGGTGAACGTGAGGGGCTGGATGCCGCCCGAAGTCAGTTCGAGGCGGGCGGGTGAGACGTCGAGGACGGCAGGGTCGACGCGGAAGGTGCCGACCGGCGAGCTGCCGGCTGCGCCTTCAAGGGTGACGCGGTAGTTTTTACCGGTTGTGACAGCGGGCACGAAGAAGCTCAGGGCGTTGCTGGACTCGTTCACGGTGCGCACGGGTTGGTCGTCGAACTTGACTACGTCGGCACTGCCGAAACCGCGGCCGACGACGCTGATGCGGGCGCCAACTGGGCCGCGGTTGGTTTCCATGGTCAGCACGTAGCGACCGACCACGCGGGTCTTGGTGATATCGGTGTAATCCTCGCGGCGCACGATGCCGGCGTCGTTCTCGACTGAGTAATTAATCAGATAATAGTAGGCCAGTTCGTCGCGGCCGGCGGGCAGCTGGAACTCATACTCGAACACACCCTTGCCGAGCGTGCCGGTGGTCATCGGGTGGATCTGGCCGTCGATGACGATGCGGGCTTCGATGCTCGAGACAACGACCTTGGTGCTCTTGGGCGTCACGCGTAGGCCAAAAGTGTAGATCCGAGAGGGATTCTCGGGGAGGACCTTGGGGGTGAGATCGACCACCTTCAGATCGCAGCCTGCGAGGAGGAGCAGGGCAGCGGCGCAGAAGACGGTGCGAAACAGGCGGGGCAGGGAGAAAACAGGTTGGTGGTGCATCGCGATTAGGTTTATCTATTTTGGATAGCGAAAATGGCTTACCCTCCCTTGGCAACGCACGAAATGACCACCGGTCCGCTTGTCGGTGAACCGCCGGACGGGGTGCGCGCGGCTTTCTCGGACAGCCCTCTAGGTCTGTATGTCCATGTGCCCTTTTGCGCCAGCACGTGTGATTTCTGCGCCTTTTATCAGACGACTCCGACGCGGGCTGGGGTGGAGGCTTATCTACACAATATCCGCCGTGAGTTGGCTTTGGTGCGCTGGCGGCGGCCGGTGAATACGGTATTTTGGGGTGGAGGGACCCCCGGTTTGCTGGGGCCGGAGGATCTGCAAAAGCTTGGTGATACGGTGCTCGCGGCCTGTGGCGGGACACCGTCGGAGTGGACGGTCGAGCTCGCGCCGGCGTCAGTTTCAGACGCGCGACTCGCGGTCTTGCGAGAACTCGGGGTTACCCGTGTATCGCTTGGGGTGCAGAGTTTCGATCCCAGTCTTTTGGATGCGCTCGGCCGTCAGCATACCCGTGAGCAGGTGTTTAGGGCTTATGAGCGGGTTCGTGAAGCGGGGTTTTCGAGTGTGAACCTAGATCTTATGTTTGCGCTTCCCGGTCAAGACGAGGCGGCCTGGCTAGCTGACCTAGTCCAGGCGGTGGCTCTTGCGCCCGACCACCTCTCGACCTACTGCCTTACTTTCGAGGAGGACACCAAGCTCTGGGTGAAGCTCTCGGGGGGCAAGGTGAAGCTGGATCCGGTGCTTGAGGCGCGGCTCTACGAGCGCACTTGGGACGAGCTGGCGGCGGCTGGTTACGCGCAATACGAGGTTTCCAATTTCGCCCGGCCCGGCCACACTTGTGCCCATAACCTGAATACTTGGAACATGCACGAGTGGGTTGGCGTGGGTCCATCGGCGGCGGGTCAGCATGACGGCTGGCGTGGGGCTAATCCCGCCGATCTGGAGCTCTGGGGCCAGCGGGTGGCGAATGGTTTGCGTATGGGAGAGGATAGGGTGGCGTTGACTCCGGGGCTCCTTTTGGAGGACGCGCTTTTGTTCGGTCTGCGTCTTAACGGAGGGGTTGATCTCGACGCGCTAGAGGCGCGTTTTGGTATTCCGGCCGGTTTAGCTGAGCCTCGGGCTACGCTTCGGCGACTGGCGGAGCAGGGCTTAATTGAGCCTGAGTCGGTTTTGATGGGCGGCGAGTATGCTCCCCGCCTTACCCGTCGGGGGCGTTTACTGGCTGATGGGGTGGGTTCGGAGTTGGTCGGGCTGCTTTCGTAGTTCTAGTCTGTTGATCGGTCAGCTCGGTGGTGTGCGAGGGTGGCATCAGCACTTGCCAAGAAGCCTGTTTCGCGGGTTTGGACATACCCAAAATTATGCTTCAGGTGATCGCCTCGCAGGGTGGAGTTAGTGCACCGATTTCCTGAATCTAAGGCGCGCCCGCCTGCCCTTTTAGTCTAAACGCCCGATTAAGCTCTCGAGTGCGCGGCGAGAGTTTTTTTCCAAGCCTTCTCGATTAGACCGCGCAGGACTTGGGCGTCTTCCCAGCTGTTGGGGAGTTGGGCGAAGTTATAGCCGCCGCGGGCTGGACCCATCTCGGGGACGACGTAGTAATCGCCGCCGGCGTTTTTGGCGGAGAGCATCATTTCGAGGGTTTTATCGAGGAAGGGGAGCCACTGGGTGAATTCGACGGATAGTTTGCCGGTGCCGTTGGTAACGGGAATCTGGCAGTGGTGTCCGTTGAAGGGGCGGAAGTGGAAATGCCGGGAGTGCTGAACCAGTTTGGGCGCAACGAGGAGGCGTTCCCAGTAGGGTGGTTCGAGGTGTTTGACGACGGAGACGTGCGAGAAATCCCAAGTCAGGGGGAGGAGTTTGCCGGTGGCTTTTTGGAAGGCGGCGGCGATAGCGTAGGCTTTTTCGGGCGTCTCGGTGCAGGTGTTGCGGTGGACTTCGATATCACAGGGGCAGCCAAGTTTGTCACCGAGCTCGACGATGCGGATAGCTAAGGCGGTCCCTTTTTCGACGGGTGTATCGTGGTAGGCGAGCTGGACGTTGATGCGTTTCGCGCCACCGTCGCGGTTTTCGAGGATGAGACGTCGAAAGTCAGCGGGTTTGCCAGAGGAGATGTAGCCGACGGAGCATAGTCCGTGTTTCTCGGCGAGTTTTCCCAATTCCGCGTTCATGGCGGTGGCGATGCCGTCAAAGCCGGCGGCTTTTATGGCGGCGAATTTCTTTTCAAGGGACCAATCGGCTTTGGCGGAAGGGTAATCCCACAGGGACCAGAGGGCGGCCATTTGCACTAAGCGGGGAGGAGGGAGTGCGGGCATGGAGGGAGGAGGGAGGTGGTTTTGGAGGGTAGGGCGACCTCGGCTTGGCTGGTAAACTGGGCTGCGCCGGTGTGTCGGGTGGAGGCTTTAAAATTCGTCGTAGGCGATCTGGTGGTTGGGGACGCCGAGGTTGGTCAGGACTTTAACGCAGGCCTTGATCATCTGAGGCGGGCCGCAGAGGTAGTATTCGACTGCCTTGGGGTTGGTATGGGCACGGAGGTGTTTTTCCAATACGATGTCGTGGATAAAGCCGGTGTGGCCGGTCCAGTGGTCCTCGGGCAGCGGAGAGCTGAGGGCGAGGTGGAACGCGAAGTTAGGGTGCTTTGCGGCGAGACGGTCGAAATAATCCTCGTAGAAAATTTCCTGTTTGGAGCGCGCGCCATACCAGAAGGAGACGCGGCGGGCGGTGCTAGCGGTTTCGAAGAGCCACGACAGGTGGGCGCGGAGAGGCGCCATGCCCGCGCCGCCGCCGATGTAGACCATCTCTCGCTGGG
>RGVP01000128.1 GCA_010027235.1 bacterium | reverse complement strand
GTTGCTCAGGGTCAAGTTTCCTTGCCGCCGGACGCTGAATCCGCCGGAGCCGCTGAGAGTGATGGTGCCGTTGCCAAGGTTGCCGGCGCCTCCGTTGTTGCCGACCTGCAGGATGCCCGCGTTGACGCCGATGTTGCCCGCGTAAGCCGGGCTATTGCCTTGGTAGCGCAGGATACCACCTCCGGTTTTAGTGAAGCCGCCGGCCCCGGAGAAGACACCGCCGACCAGCGCATCGGTGGCGGTCGTAAGCGTGGCGTCATGAGTGAAAACGAGATTGTGGTTAAGGGTAATGGAGGGTTTAACGCTTCCAGTGGTCTGAAAGAGTAAGGTCGGCGGGATGATGCCATCGTTAACGAGCTCGAGCGCGTTTCCGGCGAGGGTCACAGCCGGAGCCGTGCCGCTGGCAGGGCCGGCATAGGTGACGTTGAGACGATTCAGGGCGAAGTTTCCGACGATGTTGTTATTGGCAAAAATGGTTTGGCTTGCGGCGAGCGAAGTTCCGTTGCCAAAAATCAGCGTGGTGTTGGCTCCGCCCACGGGAATGGAGTTCCATAGCGTGCCATCGGACCAAGGGGTGCCGGGGGCGCTGTTGCTCGTGCTGTTGGTGTAGATGAAGGTGATGGACCGGACCGTCACCGTCACGGTCGCGGGCGCGGAGTCGGCGACGCCGTCGTTCGCCTTGAAAGTAAAGCTGTCCGTGCCTTGGAAACTGGGTGCCGGGGTGTAGGTGAGATTGGGCGGGGTGCCGCTGAGAATGCCATTGGCCGGCGGCGTGACGATGGCGAATGTCAGCACATCCAGGTCGATATCAGTTGCGGTGAGGAGGACATCCTTGGCCACGCCCGCAAGGGTTTCCACGCTCTGATTCGCCGCAACGGGCGCGTCGTTGACGGGTGTCACCGTGATTTCCACCGTGGCAGGAGCGGAATCGGCGATGCCATCATTTACTCTGAAGGTGAAGCTATCCGCACCATTGTAGTTTCCCTGTGGAGTATAAGTGAGGTTAGGCGGTGTGCCGCCCAGGGTTCCCCTGACGGGCGAAGTCAAAACCGTGTAGTTGAGCGCGTCGCCATCGAGATCGGAACCGGCGAGGGTGATCGTCTTGATGGTATCCTCAGCGGTGGTGACCGCTTGGGCCTGAGCGATGGGTGCATCGTTCACGGGCGTGACCGTGATTACCACGGTGGCTGGAGCGGAGTCGGCTTCGCCATCGTTTGCTTTGAACGTAAAAGCATCCGGGCCGTAGTAGTTCCCCGCTGGGGTGTAGATCAGGTTCGGCGTGGTGCCGGTAAGCGTGCCGTGCGAGGGTGGCGTGACGACGGTGAAGGTGAGGGGGTGGTTGTCCGCGTCGCTGCCCGCGAGCGTGAGCGGAAGAGTGGTGTCTTCCGGCGTGGTGAGGTTTTGAGAGCCAGCGACGGGGGCGTTGTTGAGCGGGCCGACGGTCACGGTGCCGACACCGGAGAAGTAGGTGTCGTTCTTGAACCGTGCCGGCGAGGCAGACGAGCCGTAGGAACCGTTCGGCTGCGGGTCTGTGCCACCGAGCAAGAGGGAGGCGATCTGGCGGGTGCCGGTGTAGGTCAACTGTAACTTTGCGCCGCCGCCCGGGCCGATGGAGAGAGCACCGGTTCCGAGCGCCGAGGGGCTGGTGCAGATGAGCGTGCCGGCCGTGATCTGGGTGGAGCCGGTGTAGGTGTTAGCCCCGGAAAGGACCAAGGTGCCGGCCCCTGTTTTGGTCCATCCGTTAGCGCCGCCGATGGTGGCGCTGATCGTGGCGCTTTTCCCCGTGCCTAAGGCATCTACCCGGATGACGGGGCTGAGACCATCGAGCGTGAGGATGTTTGCCGGGGCGCCTTGATTGGAAAGGATCCACGAACCAGCCGAGGCGGGCGTGAGGTCGCCGAAAGCCAATTGATTCACGGTGCGGGGCGCGTTCAGCAGGACGGTGTTGTCGGTGGTGATATCGAGCTGGGAAAAATCAGCGCTGCTTTCGGCTCCAAAGGGGACAAGTCCGTTTTCCCAATTGGCCACATGGCCCCAGAGGCCGCCGCTGGCCACGCGGTTCCACGCTTGTGAACCGACCCGGTCGGAGCCGGCCCGCCAGGCAGGCAGGCCGTATTCGAAGGCTCCCCGATCAGGCAGGTCGACCGAGCCATCGGTGTAGGGTGGCATGGCCGTGCCGGTGTTGATCGCTGGGGAGGTGACCTGGAGGGTGTAATCGCCATTGACCTCATCGGTGAGGAGCGGGGCCGTGCCACTGGCGATGTTGGTGATTAGCGACGCGTTGGGCCCGGTGCTAGTTCCCTTGCGGAAAATGTTATTCTGGATGATCGTGCCCGTCATCGGGTTGGTGTTCCAGCCCATGCTCCGGTCATTGCCGAAAACGGTGTTATTGAGGATAATATTATCAGACGAAGGCTTCGAGGAATCAATGTTGAGGACGATGCCGCTATGGACCCCGATGATCACGTTGTGATCGACGACGAAGTTCCGGGAGCCGTTATCCAGATAGATGCCCTTTACATTGTTTTGGGGGATTCCAGAGAGGCCGCTCAGAGCACCGTCCGAATCATGCACAAAGTTATAGGCTACGCGGGTCTTGGGACCATTGGACGGGCCTTGGAATGTGCCATCGGTGGACTGCGAGTTGGTGCCCACCACGTAGAGCGGGGCGACATCCGTGACTTGGATGCCGCCTTGGGAGACGTCGTTATACATAATCACGCTGCCCGTCATGCCGGTGAAGTCGATACAGCGCTGACCGCTGCGAGTGATCGTGTTGTAGGTGATCTTTGTATTCGAGGTGGAGTGCCGGTGACTGCCTGTGGTCGAACTGTAGCCATCACCCGAATTGACGCCGGCCCCGTTACCACCAGAGTAGTTAACATCGTGGATGTAGTTATTGGTTACCTCGAAACCGCTTCCGATCACAGCCACAGCGCTGCCTGCGCAATCGGAGATGATGCTGTTCTTTAAAACGTGCCCGCTGCCGCGCAGAATGATCCCGGCATCTGCATCGGTGACGCCGGTAGCCCAGCGCGCCAGCTTGGTGAAGTGGGCCGGATACCGGACCTGCAAATCGTCAAAAGTGCATTGGGAGCTACTGGCATTAGTGGTAATGGTGGCGGCGAAGAGCTTGATGCCCTTCACCTGAATCCAGGAGCGGCTATCGAGGTTGAAGGCGAGCTTGCGACGCTTCGCCTCGACGGTGAGGCCGGCGGGAGAGGTGCTAAGCGGAGTGCGGATTGTAAGAGTCTGTGAGGAAGCGTCGCGAAACCACTCGCCGCCGGAGTCTAACTCACCGGGCTTGCCAAAGAGGAAAAACGGATTGCCGGCGGTCGGCAGGTAGTTGGATTTATCCTTGTCGGAAGGAGTGGGGAAGGTGAAGGTAACCCATCCTAGGCCCGAGGCGGTTACAGTGGATGTTTCGGCCACCCAAATTTTACCGAAGGTAGCGGTTATGCTGGCGCCCACCCAATAGCCTGGCGGCTGGGTGAGCTGGGCATTGAAGAATGTTCCGGTCGAGATGTCGGTTGATACAGTTGCGGCGGTGACGGTGTGGGATGCAGACTCTGCCACGAGTTTGACGGGGAGAGTGTGATTCAGTGTAGGGGTATTGGGGAAGCGGGCTTCCATCATCATCTCACCGTCTATAAAAACTTGGTCGTAGCCTTGGGTCGGAGTGTTTAGCGTCCAAGGCATGGTGGTTTGGTAGATGGAGTTCGCACCCGCGGTCCAAGGTCCGGGTAGGAGATCGGCACCGCTGATCGTGACATCCTCGTTGCCATAGGCTTGGAACGTGATGGGGGCGCCACTCGTGCCGGAGGCAAGGGGCGTGATGGTTTCTCGATAGACGCCTCCGCGTAGGAGGATGGTATCGCCGGGTTGGGCCAACTCTACGGCGCGTTGCAGCGTCATGGGAGAGGCTTCGCTACCGGGATTGGCGGCCGAGCCGGTGGGCGCAACAAAGAGTGTCGTGCTGCGGATGGCTGAACGCACCCTCAGGATGCCAGAGGTGGCCAGCGCGCTGGTGTCCCAAACGAGACCGGGGCCGGGTGTCGCCGGGGCGAGGGTGGTGAAGGCTCCGGCAAAAGACTTCGCATCAAAGAGATCGATGAGGTCGCCATCGGCCAAGGCGTCGCCAGTGGCGTTAATTTGCAGGGTGCCGCCGTAAGTCAGCGTGGAGGCCCCGGCGAGCAGGTCGGCGGTGATGGAGGCACCAGTTTTCTGGACGTCACTGGTGGTAGTGCCGGCGAGGGTGAGAGCGCCATTGAAATTCAGGGTTCCGATGCCGCTGGCGCCGGGCGAGACCGTGCCCGTGATGGTGAGCGAGCCATTGATCAGACCGGTGCCTGAAAGCGTTTGCGTGGCACCGACGATAAAATTGGCGACCGTGGAGACATCTAAGGTGCCGGCGCTGGCGACATGGATAGCAGGTGAATTTGCGGCCGATCCGGCTGCGCCGATTTTCAAGGTGCCGTCGGAGAGGGTGGTGGTGCCCGTGTAGGTGTTTGCGCCATCGAGCGTCAGCGTGCTGCCAGAGCCGTTAAGGATGAGGTCCATGTTCCCCGAAAGCAGGCCCTCGTAGGTTTTGATTTTGTTGGTCCCGGCCAAGGTCAGGATGCTCCGGGTGGCACCGTTGTTGGTAATGATAGAATCGAGAACGCTGCCTCCGGCGGAGATTGAAGCTAAGGTCTGGTCCTTGCCATTGAGGTCGAGCTTGATAGTCGAGCCCGTGTTGTAGTTGATCGTCAAATCCGTGGTGACGGGCAGTCGGTTGCTAAGGTCTAGAACCAAGGTGCTGCTCCCCGCGTCGGCACCGGTAGGCTGGATTGTGGTGCTGCCCGAGTAGCTTTGGGTCCCGGTGGAGTTGAAGGTGAAACTTGCAGAGCGAAGTTGATAACTCACGGAGCCGGAGCCCGAGACCGGATTGGAAATCGTTTGCGCGCTGGCTCGCCGCCAAATGAGAGTGCCGTTATTGATAATCGCTGCCGCCCCCACGCTACCTGCGCTGGAGTTGTTTCCAAGTGTGAGGGTAGCGCCTGAATTGATAGTAACCGTATTGGCCGCAGTTTGGTTGCCATTACTTGTTAGGCTAATGGTCTTCGTTCCAGCGAGCGTGAAGGAGCCGTCGATCCGAGCATTAAATTTCGGGGTCTGGGTCGAGTTGGCGGTGATTGTGCCTCCGTTCATGGACACGGCGGGAGTCGAGCCTACGCCGATATCGTAGGCACCTGCGAAAGGAGTGTTGAACGTAATGCTTCCCGGCGAAACCGTTCCTCCCAAGGTGATCAAGCCGGCGGTGCCGGAAGAGCCGCCGCCGATGGTGACGTTGTCTCCGTTGGCGAAGGTAATGCCCGAGCTGGTGGTGCCGTTGTTCCAGTTTACCGCGCCGGTGCTCCAAGTCCCCGCGCCCTCGCCGATCGAACTATTGGCGGCGATGGTGGTGTCCCAAGTCAAGTTTGCTGCCGCGATCCGGCCCTGACCAACAATGAATAACGAAATACAAATGGCCAATATGGAGGTTGACCTAAAGTGGTGAAGAGCCGAAGTGCCGAAGTGCATACCGCAATCTATTTGTATCGGGACGGCAGAACCATAGTCATGTGCGCGTAAAACTTACGATTTTTCCCCGCCGTCCACCCGCTCGCCGAGGAGGCGGAATTCGCAAGCGAACACCCTACAACCGAATTTCTCGTCGGGCCGGGGAGCAGCCCCGCGCGTGGAGTCACGTAAAGCCCCTTTCATTGTTTAAGGGCTCGCGGGATGGCGGAGCCTTCGAAGGCGTCGAGGCGGAAGCGGCGATATTCCCAACCCGATGGCAAGACCGGGAGGACGGTGGGCGGAGCGGTTTCGCTGACCGCACTGTTCGGGAAAACAAGATCCAACGAACCCTCGATAGTGTAGGTGATGCCATCCACACTCGCGGTCGGCGAAGGCGCAGTGCTGAAGACCGGTGAGCCGGAACTGTTGCGGACGGGTATCGTCAGAGTGAGCTCGGCTAGGGTGTTACCATTGGTGTCTTCGAGGGCGAGACGAAGTCCTGAATCCGCACCGCTGAGCGGGTCGCCGTTGAAGGCAAATTCTGCCAAGTTGGTCTGGCCGTCGCCGTCGGGATCGAGGCCCATGGCCATGTTCGCGGCGGTCAGGCCCTTGGCGGCGGCCCAAGTATCGTAGGCGGCGGGCGGGCCACTGGTGACGGTGAGGGTGCCCGGGCCGGCGAGTTGCGCGATTGCGACGCCGGCAACGGGACTGCCGAGCGCTTTATAAACTCCGGCCGTTCGCTGGACGCCACCGATGAACAACTTGTCCACCGTATCGGTGCCAGTGAAGTTGAGCTGGAGAGTGGCTAGGCTGGAGGCGATAGCTACAGAAGATGTCTCGTTATTGGGGTTCACATTCTGGAGTGTAAGTGTGCCTCCGAGCACCGTGGTGTCGCCCGTGTAGGTCAGGCTGCCGGTGAGCGACTGGCTGCCGCTGCCAGATTTTGCGAGGTCAAGCGCGCCGGAGAGGGTTCCGGCATAGGTGCTCGTGGCCGAGCCGGAAAGGGTCAGGGGCGCTCGTGCACCCGAGTTGGTGACCAAGGAGTTGGTGCTATTACCCCCAGCCCCGGTGGACAGCGTGGCGAGGGTTTGCGCGAAGCCGTTCAGGTCGAACGTTTGCACCGAGGTGCCGTTGTTTGTAATCGTAAACGGCGTGTTGGCGGGAAGGCCGTTCGCGATGCCGAGCCTCAGGGTGCCAATAGCGTTCGCACCAGTGGGGCTCAGGCTGGTGGGGTTGCTGTAGGAAGCAGCCTTAGCCAGGGTGACCACGGCGGAACCATTCAACTGAAAGCTGACGGTGCCGCTGCTGCCGCCGGTGACGGTGTTGCTCAGGGTCAAGTTTCCTTGCCGCCGGACGCTGAATCCGCCGGAGCCGCTGAGAGTGATGGTGCCGTTGCCAAGGTTGCCGGCGCCTCCGTTGTT
>RGVP01000127.1 GCA_010027235.1 bacterium | reverse complement strand
GACCGCGCCGTTCACGGCCGCGTGGACGCCGACGGTGGCGGGAGCCTACAACCTGGTCCTCGTGATCACCGACGCGCAGGGCGCGACCACGGTGACCACGCCTATGGCGGTGACAGTTGTAATGCCCATCCAACAGATTCCGCCTGAGGTATCCATTTCAACTTCTTCTAACACAGTCGCGGTTGGCTCCATATTAACGATCAGCGCCTCCGCGAAAGATACGGATGGGACAATCGATCAAATAGTATTCAATGTCATTTACTCTGACGGTTCGTCTGCGGATAGCTTTATTGATGTGGTCTCTCCCTATGCCTATAATTTCCAGCCTTTGAAGCCGGGAAGCTATACGATTACTGCAACGGCAAGGGATAATAATCAGAACGAATCTGTATCGAATTCACTATCCATCTTAGTGACCCCGTCGGACACAAACCCTGATATCGAAATTGTTTCACCGCGTGCTGGCACTAAAGTGGTGGTTGGACAAACAACGCCGGTGGAAGCCTCCGTCACAGTGGGGACTGGAAGTAAAGTTGAGAAAGTTGAGTTTTTTGCCAATGGCACCCTAATTGGAAACGGCGAACGTCAGGGTGAGCTTGGTAATTACCGTATAAGCTGGACGCCTACCACAACTGGATCAGCTATACTCTCTGCCCGAGTTCAGGATGATTACACTAGGGTGGGAGTAAGTTCCGAACGGTCAGTAGAGGTTGTTGGTCGAACTGGTGCGTTGCCTTTTGTTGAAATTATACATCCAAATTCTGGCGCAA
The DNA here is from genome assembly GCA_010027235.1 of bacterium. Classification (GTDB taxonomy): domain Bacteria; phylum Verrucomicrobiota; class Verrucomicrobiia; order Opitutales; family Opitutaceae; genus IMCC26134_A. Next base: position 6,241 of record RGVP01000127.1, on the reverse strand, counting down.
CGGCTAACACTGGGGCCACTTCAAGCTTAACCTCCACCACTAACAGCGACATCAATCTTGTTGCGAGCGCGCTGGACAGCGATGGCACTGTTGACTCGGTTGAGTTCGTATTAAGTATTGGTAAACAGGCGACAGCTAAAGTTACCCTTGCTACTGCACAAAATACGGCCAATCCGACTACTCAAGTGTCACTCCAAGGAACCATCGATAGAGTCGATGTTGTCGACGGCGGTTCTGGCTATTTGGAGTCTCCCAAAGTAATCTTCTCCGGTCCGGGGAAAGACGCGGAAGCCGTGGCTGAAATACGCAATGGCGTAGTCATCGGTATCAATTTAACAAATAAAGGCTCTGGTTATACTTCGGCTACCACCGTCAGTTTGGTCGGGGGGGGCTTTGTAGAAAATACGTCCATTGGCTTTGCCACGCGCGACTTCGATAGCGACGTCTGGCGTCTTGCTACGCCGTTTAACTTCAAGAAATATGGCGAAGGTTCCTTCGACTTCCGCGCGGTGGCGCGGGATAATGATGGTAATGCAAAAACTTCAGAATTAGTAAGGGTTACAGTAAAGCCAGCTGCCCTTACTACTCCAGTCACCGGTAACGTGGTAAGCACCCCGGCAACTGCCGACGTCGCTGGCCAGCGCGTGCCGGCCGGTCAGACCGTGAAGTTGGCCCTTAATCCCACCGTTGTTCGCGGAAGTGTCGCCTCGGTTGAATTCTTCGCCAACGGCGAGAGCGTCGGATCTGATACTGCCGCGCCCTTTATCGTCAATTGGGTGCCGAGCTACGTGGGCGGATACAATGTAGTAGCGGTGGTCACCGACTCTGTCGGTAATCAAGGGGTATCGCCTGCTCTGCCAGTTTACGTGGGCGGCAATATAGCGCCTACTATCAATCTGGTTCGTCCCGCGCTAACCGGCTCAACTGGCGTGGTAAGCCAAGTGGTCTTGCTCGAAGCGGAAGCCTCCGTGCTCACGCCAGGCGCCACCGTCTCCACCGTTGAGTTCAATGCCGATGGTGCTTCCGTGGGTATCGCTTCGCAGGTCGGCACCAGCAATCGCTATGTGCTCAGCACCTGGCGTCCCGCGAGCGCCAAGACCTACAGTATCACCGCGAGGGTGGTGGATAGCTTTGGGCAGGCGGTTCTTACTCCGGCCCGCACCATCACGGTGCAGACCCAGACCGGTGTAATCCCGACCGTTTCGCTGACTTCCCCCGCTAATACCGGCGCTGGTGGCACGACTGGCGGCGGTCTTGCGATCTCCAATAACTCTGCGCTCTTCCTTTCGGCTCAGGCCAATGACGCCGACGGCAGTGTCAGCAAAGTTGAGTTCCTCATGTCTCGAGGCCAGCAAGCGAGCGGTGTAGCGACACTCCTTAATGGAGCGGTTAATACCATAACCGTAGGCTCTGGCGCGGGCGGAGGCGCCGCCGGAGGTGGCTCGGGCTACCTCTACGCCCCCCAAGTTAAGATTGTGGGCAACGGCGTGGGCGCCGTCGCCGAGGCGGTTGTCGCCAACGGCGTCGTGACCTTGGAGCACCTCCTTGGATCTTCGCAATTTTGATGTCGGGCCCTATTTCTTCAGTGCCCGAGTCACGGATAACCAAGGCAACACCGCCATTTCCTCCACCTCGGCCGTCACGGTCACTCAGGCTACGGCCTCCGCTCCGGTGGTAACGCTCTCAGCGCCAACCCCTGCGTCTATCGACCTCGGCCTCACCTCCAACCTCGTGGCCATCGCCACCTCGGCGGTGGGCGTTAATATTACCAAGGTCGATTTCTATGCCAATGGCACGCTCGTCTCCACGGCGCCGCTCGCCCCTTACCTCCTGGCGTTCACCGCGCCCTCAGCCGGTAGCTACGAGATCTACGCGATCGTCACCGACAGTGCGGGCAATGCGACCCTGTCCCAAGCCCGCACGCTGGTGGTCAAGGGCCTCGCACCGGATGCGACTCTCGCCAACATCGACCGTGCTTACCAAGCCCTGTTGGATCGTTCCTCCACCAGTGCCGAGACCAAATCGGCCCTCGCTCGTAACGGGGTAAATCTGACCTCCGGCCAGGTGGCGGAACTCATCCTGCAGTCCTCCGATTATCGCGATAACCAGGCCAAGCTCATTCTAAGCCACTTCGCGGTCTGGGGCACCTATCCCAATAACTCGGATTATGCCGATCTGCAGGCCAAGAAGTTGGCCGGCTTGATCGACGCCATCCTCGCCTCCGCTTCTTATAAGCAACTCTATGGTGACATCGCGGATCTGAGCACAACGAATCCCACTCAATACAACCGGGTGCGTGATTTCGCGGTGCGGATCTACACCAACCTCTACGGCAAGGCTCCGGCCAAGGCCGCGACCACAAATACGGTGGCAAAGCAGTTCTTTACCACCATCAGCACCGGTGGCAGCGCCGGCCAAGCGGTGGTAAACTTCATTAATGCCAACTTCGGCACGGTGAGTAAGGCCACCGTTACTTCCGTGGACACCACGGGTGGCGCGGTCACGGCAGTCACCAACTTGCAGCCCAATGCGACCCTGCTCGCCCGCCTGCGCGTGGCTGGGGCCATCCTGCTCATCGGCAACGAGCAGCCCACCGCTGCACAAATCGATGCCTTGACCGGCTTGTCGCTCGCGGCAGTTGCCGATTACTACTTCGAAGGGGATACGCCCTTCGCGGCTGGCACGATGGTTTCCATCGAAACGGCTACGGAGTCTGTCGCTGGCACTACCTACTACGCCTCAGGTCTGCCCAAGGGCCTCACCATGGATCGCACCACCGGTGTGATCAGTGGCCGACTGCCCTCGGTGGTGAAGGGTTATGCCATCACTTACTGGAGCCAGAACAAGGGCGTGCGCAGCGCCAGCACTACCCGCATCCTGCTGGTGGAGGCGCTCGAGGCTAAGTTCATCGGCGCCAGCGAGGCCCTCCTCGTTGACGAAGACGGTCTGCCCGCTGGTAAACTCACCGTGAAGGTCGCAGGCACCGCCGATTACACCGGCACGCTGGTTTACCGTGATGGCGCCACCTACTCCTTCAAGGGGGTGCTCTCCGTGGTGTTTGACGAGGACGGTGTCTCCACCGCCTTTGGCGAACAGGCCCCGATCAAGCGCAAGGCCCCCCTCACGACGCTGGATGTCGGTCTCTTCTTTGATATCGATGGCGCGCTCTCCACTTCGGTGACCGAGGGCGATGACGTGGCCCCGGTGGCCGCGGGCGATGCGATCCGCGTGTTCAACTTCACCAAGGCCGCCCCCGCGCCCTGGCAGGGTAGCTACAAGGTAGGTCTGCTGGATGTCTCCGATGCGCCCTATTATCCTGACACCGCCGGCTCGGGCACGCTTACCGTGGCCAACACGGGTGTGCTCTCGGTGGCCCTAGTCGGCAAGGATGGGGTCAAGATCACCGGTTCGGTCTCCGGCTCGGTAGATAGCGACTATCGCCTCTACATCCGGCCCTACGCCAAGAAGCCTCTCGGCTACTTCGCCGGTGCCATCCGCTTCTCCGATGAGGCTACGCCGTCCGAGGTCGATTTCCCGATGATCGGTAATGATCTCACTTGGCTGCGTCCCGCCGGTCTGGCGCCGATCACCAACGGCTTTGGCCCCTTGAAGATCGAGCTTGATTACGCCCCTCCGGCGCTCTGAGGCCTCACCCGCCCCGCTCTCGTCCCGGCCGCCTCTGACGGCCGGGACTTTTTTTGAACCTCCTTTCCCAATCCCATGGCGCGCTGGCTTTTGATCGACGGCTTTAACCTCGCCTACCGCTGTTTCTACGCCACGCCGGCGCTCACCCGCGCCGATGGGTTTCCCACCAACGCCCTGCACGGCTGGGTGAAATCGCTCTGGCGCTTGATCGATCAGGAAAAACCGGCGCACACGGCGGTGTTTTTTGATCTCGGCGGTTCCCGCGAACGGCTCGAACTTCACCCCGAATACAAGGCCCAGCGGGCGGAGATGCCCGAGGACCTTTCTCGCCAGATCGATGGGGTGAAGACGCTCACCCGCCTGCTCGGCCTGGCGGCGGTCGAGATTGAGGGCATCGAGAGCGATGACCTGCTCGCCACCTGTGCGGCGCAGCGGGCGGCCGAGGGAGACGAGGTGTTGATCGTGAGTTCGGACAAGGATTTCGCCCAACTCGTCGGCGAGCGCATCCGCGTGCTCCTGCCCCCGCCCAGCGCCCAGCCGCGCCTTGGCTGGCGCTTGCTCGATGCGACCGGGGTGAAGGACAAGTTCGGTGTCGGCCCGGAGCGCGTCGTCGATTACCTCGCCCTGATCGGCGATACCTCGGATAACATCCCCGGTCTAAACGGCGTGGGCCCGAAGACCGCGATCAAGTGGCTCGAGCGCCACGGCGACCTCGAGGGCATCCTCGCGGCGGCGGGCGCAATCGAGCCCGAGCGTTTCCGTGCTCCCCTCGCCGAGTCGGCGGCGCGCCTGCGCCTGAATCGGCGCCTTGTGACCCTCAACCTCACCCACGTCCTGCCGCCGCTGGAGCAGGGGCCCGCCGATCTGGCGGGGCTAACGGCTTTTTTAGCCGAGATGGATATGCGCACGACCCTCGCCGAAGCGCGGGAACGCTACGGCCAGCCCGAGTTGTTCTGACGCCTTGGAGCCTAGGAACCGATTTTTAACCAAAGACTAGCGGACTCGGGCTCCGGGTATCAGCCAGCGATCTCGACGTGCGGATTGATGTCGGCGTCGTAGTCGATGCCGAGCAGGCCGAAGCCGAAGAGCTTGAGAAACTCGGTGCGGTAGCCGGCTATATCGGTCAGCGCGGCCAGGTTTTCGGTGTTAACCTGTGGCCAGAGCGCGGCGACCTCAGCTTGCACGTCCGGGCGCATCTCCCAGTCGTCGATACGCACGCGACCGGCCTCATCGAAGACCAGACCTTGGCCGCCGTAGAGTTGGGTGCGGAAAAGGCGGTCGATCTGCTCGATGCAACCCTCGTGGCTGCCTTTGGCCTTCATGATCTTGTAGAGCATCGAAATGTAGAGCGGCACCACCGGGATGGCGGAGCTCGCCTGGGTGACGAGGGCCTTGTTTACGGAGATGAAGGCGCGACCGTAACCGTTGCAACGCAGGGTCGCATTGATCGCCTTGGCGGCGCGTTCGAGGTCGTTTTTGGCCAAGCCGATGGTGCCGTTCTTGTAGATTGGCCAGGTGAGCTCGGGCCCGATGTAGGAGTAGGCCACGGAGGTGGCGCCGGGGGCGAGCAGTTTGGCCTCGTCGAGGGCGTTGATCCACATTTCCCAATCCTCGCCGCCCATTACGGCGGTGGTGTCGGCGATCTCGGCCTCGTTGGCCGGCTCGATGGAGATGGTGCTCACGATGCCTTTATCGGTATCGACCGTCTGATTGGTGTAGCTCTGGCCGACGGGTTTTAGAACGGACTTGTGGGTGACGCCGGTCTTCGGGTGGGTGCGGCGTGGGGAGGCGAGGGAGTAGACGACGAGGTCGATCTGGCCGAGGTCGGCTTTGATGGCGGCCAGCACCTCGGTCTTGAGTGCGTCGGAGAAGGCGTCGCCGTTGAAATTCCGGGCGTAGAGGCCGGCGGCGCGGGCGGCGGTGGTGAAGGCGGCGGTGTTATACCAACCGGGGGTGGCGGTTTTATGGGCGCTCGAAAAACACGCCGATGGTCGCGGCGCCGGAGCCGAAGGCGGCGGAGATGCGGGACGCGAGCCCGTAGCCGGTGGAGGCACCGATCACCAAGACCTTCTTGGGGCCTTGCGCGATGGGGCCGCCGGCCTGGACGCGGGCGATTTGTTCCTGGACGTGGGCGGCGCAACCGGCGGGGTGGGCGGTGACACAGACGAAGCCGCGGACTTTGGGTTTGATGACCATAAGGAAAGGAGGGTTGGGGAGGGCAAAAAAAGCGTCGAGACCGTTTTAGGGGTGTGGGGAGGGCGCGGGTTCGCGCCGAGCGAGGGCGGCGGCGAGGATGTGCTCGGCCTCGAGTTGCTGGCGAAGGGCGTGGTTTTCGGCCTCCAGGGCGCGAGTCTCGAGCCGAGCGAGGTCGCGTTGTTGGCGGAGCAGGCCGATCCAGGCGAGACCCACCGCCAGCGCGACGAGGGCGAAGAATCGCAGGAGGTGGTGAAGACGGAGGTGCATGGCGGGGTGGGGGAAGTTTAACCCAGCCACCAGACGCCGATCACCCCCAGAACGAGAAGCGTGGCGAGGACGAGCACGGCGTCGCGCTCGGAGCGGGTGAGTTTATGTAACATGGTCAGGGCGGGAAGGGCGG
>RGVP01000126.1 GCA_010027235.1 bacterium | reverse complement strand
TAGTCGCGGTTCATGCGGGCGATGAAGTCATGGCTAATGAGCTTCGGGCAGGCGGCGGAGCACTCGTATTGGTTGGTGCAGTTGCCGAAGCCGAGCTCGTCCATCTTCGCGACCATGTTGAGCACGCGACTATCGCGCTCCGCTTGGCCCTGCGGGAGGAGGCCGAGGTGCCCGACCTTGGCCGAAACAAAGAGCATGGCGGAGGCGTTTTTGCAGGCGGCCACGCAGGCGCCGCAGCCGATGCACTGGGCGGCGTCCATGGCGAGGTCGGCGGCGTCCTTCGGCACGGGGATGGCGTTGGCGTCGGGCGCAGAGCCGGGGCGAACAGTAATGAAACCGCCGACCTGCTGGATGGCGTCGAAGGCAGAGCGGTCGGTAATGAGGTCGCGGACGACCGGGAAGGGTTTGGCGCGGTAAGGCTCCACCACGATAACATCGCCGTCGTTGAACGAGCGCATATAGGTCTGGCAGCTAGCGATGCCACGGTGAGGGCCGTGGGGCTTGCCGTTGATGACGAGCGAGCAAGTCCCGCAGATGCCCTCACGGCAGTCGTGGGCGAAGGCGATGGGCTCCTCTCCCTTCGCCTCAAGGCCGTCGTTCACCACATCAAGCATCTCGAGGAAGGACATGTTCGGGTTGAGGTCCTTGGCGGGATACTCGACGAACTTGCCGGGCTGGTTCGGGCCGGCCTGGCGCCAGACGCGAAGGGTGATGCTGATCGGCGTGGTGGAAGGGGCGGTGTGGGCGGTGGCGACCATGGCGGAGAGGATAAAAGTAACGGGTGGTGAGTAGCGGGTAGCGAGTAGGTCTGAAACGGAGCGGGCAGGCTGGTGGTGATTCGCGAGATGCTCGCTACTCACTACCCACTACTCGCTACTTCGATTATTTATAGGAGCGGACGCTCATCTTGACCGTTTCGTAGTTGAGGGGCTCGACGTTGCGGAGGGGTTCATTGCCTTCGCCTTGGAACTCCCAGGCGGCGACGTGGGCGAACTTCTCGTCGTCGCGTTTGCACTCGCCGTCGGGATGTTGGTGTTCCTCGCGGAAGTGACCACCGCAGCTCTCTTCGCGGGTGAGGGCGTCACGGCACATGAGTTCGCCGAGCTCGATGAAATCGGCCACGCGGCCGGCTTTTTCGAGGGCTTGGTTAAGCGACTCGGCGGAGCCTGGAATGTTCACGTTGCTCCAGAACTCTTTCTTAAGGGCTTGGATCTCGGCGATGGCGCGGGTGAGACCTTCCTTGGTGCGCGACATACCGCAGTAGTCCCACATGATCTTACCAAGGCGCTTGTGGTAGTGGGCGACGGGCTCCTTGCCCTTGATCGAGAGCAGCTTCGCGACGAGGTCGGCGACATTCTTCTCGGCGGCGGCAAAAGCGGCGTGGTCGGTCGAGGGGCGGCTGCCGGATTTCTGGCCGGCGAGGTAATCGCCGATGGTGTAAGGAACGACGAAGAAGCCGTCGGCGAGGCCCTGCATAAGGGCGGAGGCGCCAAGGCGGTTGGCGCCATGGTCGGAGAAGTTGGCCTCGCCAAGCACGAAGAGGCCGGGGACGTTGCTCATGAGGTTATAATCCACCCAGAGGCCGCCCATGGTGTAGTGGACGGCGGGGTAGATGCGCATGGGCTGCTTGTAGGCGCTCTCGTCGGTGATCTCCTTGTAAATATCAAAGAGGTTGCCGTAGCGCTCGGCGACGGCGGCCTCGCCGAGTTCGAGGATTTTCGCAGGCGAGGCGTCGTGCAGGTTGGCGCGGGCGGCGGCCTGTTTGCCGTAGCGCTGGATGGCATCGGCGAAGTCGAGGTAGACGCCGAGACCGGTCTCGCCGACGCCGCGGCCCTCGTCGCACATGCGTTTGGCGGCGCGGGAAGCCACGTCGCGCGGGGCGAGGTTGCCGAAACTGGGATAGATGCGCTCGAGAAAGTAGTCGCGGTCGGCCTCGGCGATCGCGGAGGGGGCCTTTTTAACGTCCTCCTTTTTCTTAGGCACCCAGATGCGACCGTCGTTGCGCAACGACTCCGACATGAGCGTGAGCTTGGACTGGTAATCGCCGGAGACGGGGATGCAGGTCGGGTGGATCTGCGTGAAGCAGGGGTTGGCGAAACACGCGCCGCGTTTGTAGGCGCGCCAGATGGCGGTGGTGTTGGAGCCGCGGGCGTAAGTGGAGAGGTTGAAGACGTTGCCGTAGCCGCCGGTGGCGAGGATGACGGCATCGGCGGCGAGGCGGGCGAGTTTGCCGGTCTTCAGGTCGCGGGCGATGATGCCCTTGGCATGGCCGTCCACGACTACGAGGTCGTTCATCTCGTGCTGGGTGACGAGTTTAACCGTGCCCTGGCCGACGCAGCGAGAGAGCGAGGAGTAGGCGCCGAGCAGGAGTTGCTGGCCGGTCTGGCCGCGGGCGTAAAAGGTGCGGGATACCTGAGCGCCGCCAAAGGAGCGATTGGCCAGGAGGCCGCCGTATTCGCGGGCGAAAGGCACGCCAAGGGCAGCGCACTGATCGATGATGTTGACCGACACCTCGGCGAGGCGGTGGACGTTGGCCTCGCGGGCGCGGTAGTCGCCGCCCTTGATGGTGTCGTAGAAAAGCCGATACACGCTGTCGCCGTCGTTCTGGTAGTTCTTGGCGGCGTTGATGCCGCCCTGGGCGGCGATGGAGTGGGCGCGACGGGGCGAGTCGTGGAAGACCACGCAGGTCACCTGGTAGCCGAGGTCGGCCAGGGAGGCGGCGGCGGAGGCACCGGCGAGGCCCGCACCAACCACGACAACGTGGTATTTTCGCTTGTTGGCCGGATTGACCAATTTGATGTCGATCTTGTGCTTACGCCACTTGTCGGCGAGCGGGCCGGAGGGGATCTTGGAGTCGAGGGTGGCCATGTCCGAAAAAGGGTTGGGGTTAGAAGGGCTAGGTTAGACTTAGCTCAACGGGCGAGACCCGACTCGCAAGACGAGCAAGAAGTGCTAGCGGACCGCTCAGCTGCGGCGGTGCCGGGCGCGGGTCGCAAAAGGCCCGTCAGGATGGAACCAGGGATAGCGAGGTTGCCGAGGAAGTAACCGAGGGCCAAGAGGGCGACGACTTTGCGGAGGCAGCAGGACCACTTGGCGTTGCGCAGTCCCAGAGTCTGGAACATCGACTCAACGCCGTGCAGAAGGTGGACCGAGAGCAGGCCGGTCGCGAGAATGTAGAACCCGGCGATCCAAGGGGAGTTGAATCCGATGAAAATCATGCTGTAGACGTCATGGACCACGGCGCCCTTAGCGGCGAGGGGCAGGCCAAATTCACGCGCGTCCTCGGTCATGATCCACTCAGGGAGGGAGGCCTTAAAATTAGCCGGATCGGTCAATCCGACGGTAAAATGCAGCAAATGATAAACGATAAAAGCCAACACCACTAAGCCACTCATGCGCATATAACGGGAGGCCCAGGCGGCGGCGAGCCAGCGGTGCACGCCGTAGTCTTGGGGGCCGCGGGCCGCGCGGCTTTCGAGACTCAGCGCGACCGCCGCCCAGACATGCACGGCAACCGCAGCAAGCAGGAAGAGGCGAACCGCCCACAAGGCCGGCCCCAGGCTTTGCAGGAAATGGGCGTAGCCGTTGATTTGGTCAGGGTGACCGAAAATCTGGAGGTTGCCCACAAGGTGCCCGAAAGCAAAACCGGTCAGGATAAGGCCGGAGACCGCCATCAGGACTTTACGGCCGATCGAGGATTGGAAAAGATTGGCAAGGAGACTCATCGCAAGGGGCGGGTAAAAACGGTGTGTTGAATCGCGGGAAAAAACGAACGCGAACATGGACTTAACGGCTCACTCCAGCGCTTGTAAAGGGTGGCGGACGAACAGGACTGGCGCTAACTATGGCTATTAGGTGAACTGAGGCACACCCTCAGGCGGGAAAATGACCACCTAGGCGCAAAACCATAGGCCTCGGCCTAGTTGGACGCCAGAGGCAGGGAAACCTGAAAAACCGTCCAATCCGCAACCGATTCTAGTAAAAGGATTTCTCCTTCATGAGCCCGCACAATTTCGCGGGCGAGTGCTAGGCCCAGGCCAGTGCCAGAGGCTCGGTCGGCCCGAACCGTCGCGCCGCGATAAAAACGTTCGAAGACCTGCGCACGGTCAGCGGCGGCGATGCCCGCACCAGTGTTGCCCACCTCGATCAGGACCCAAGCTTCGATCACCCGCACGACCAACTCGATGCGCCCGTCCGGACGATTGTATTTGAGGGCATTGGTCGCGAGATTCTGGAAGGCCTGCTCCAGCAAATCAGCGTCAGCCGCCACCCAAGCGTCCGCGTCGACCTGAAACCCGACCACGACCTCTGGGGCGCGAGCGCGCAGGTCTTCCACCACATTTCGCAGCAATGCAGTCAGGGCTAAGGGCGCACGATGCAGCGACAGGCGACCAGCATCGGCGAGAGAGAGGATCAACAATTTGTGCACGATGGCCTTCAGCCGTTGCACGTCCTCAAGCATACTCGCGCAGGCCGCTTGGGTGGACGAACCGGGCGGGGCGGCTTCGATGGTTTGCTCCAGCGCGCCCTGCAGCAGGCTCAGCGGGGTCTTTAACTCGTGCGAAGCATCAGCGCTGAAACGCGTGGCTTGGTGAAATGAACGCTCGAGCCGGTTGAGCATGGCGTTGAACCCCGCCGCCAGACGCTGAAAATCGGGATCATCGACCGGCGCCGCAATCCGCTGGTCGAGCCCGCGCGCGGTGATCGCCTCCACCGCCTCAGTCAAACGCTCCACAGGTCGAAGCGCGCTGCGCGCTAGCCACCAAGCCCCGCCGACTACGAGCAACCAAGCCCCTGCCATAGTCACAGCAAAAGCGGCGCCTAGGCGGGCTAACCCAGCATCAAATTCAGCCAGATCTGCGCCTAGGGCTAGGGTGACATACGGGTTGCCCATCAGCCCGATCCGCCAAGCGCGGCCCTCCGCCTTGACGGTGAAAAATCGCGGCACAAGCAACGGCAGGGCAGGGTTCTCGCGAGAGATGGGTCGATCGCGGCGCGGAAGAGGTGGCGTGTCTGGCACAGCGAAGACGTTATTTAAATGCGGAAACCGCTCCGGCGCCAAGCCTGCCGGCCAAGCCGCGGAACGGTAGACTACGCGGTCCGCACCCCGCGCCCAGATGACATAGCCCGGGGCTCGTTCCTCGCCAGCCACGAAGCCGAGGGCATTTTCCAGACGCGCCCAGTGGCTCGGACCAACCACACGCTCGAGATTGGCCTGACCAAGGTTGCGAATTTCGCGATCGAGCCGATCGAGCGCAAAGTCGCGGGTAAGTCGCCAGAAAACGGCGCCCGAAACCAGCAACAGAACGGTCGAGACCAGACCAGCAAGCAAAGCGAAACGGAAGCGGAAGGACGATGCGTTCATCCGGAGGCGGACGGGGCTGATTCGGCGCAGATGCGATAGCCCACCCCGCGCACGGTATCGATTAGGGTCTGATCAGTATCGCCGAGTTTCTTGCGCAAGTGCTGCACGTAGACGTCCACTAAATTGGTGCCGGGATCGAAGTGGTAGTTCCAGACCTGCTCGCAAATCTGGGCGCGGGTGAACGTGCGGCCCGGCGAACGCAGGAGGTAGGCAAGCAAGGCAAACTCCCGCGCGGTCAACTCGACCACCACGCCCGCCCGCCGCACCTCGCGAGTCAGCAGATTCACGCTGAGATCGCCCGCCGCCAGCACGCCAGCGGGCGCTCCGATGGTGCGTCGCAACACCGCCTGCAGACGCGCGGCAAGTTCCTCGACGTAGAAAGGTTTAGTGAGGTAGTCGTCAGCCCCGAGCCCTAAGCCATCCAATCGCTCGTTGAGCGCGCTGCGAGCGGTGACCAAAATCACCGGAACTGTCGCCCGACTTTCACGTAGTTGGCGCAAAATACTCAGCCCATCCCGACCCGGCACCATGATGTCGAGCACGAGAGCGTCGTAGACCCGCGTCGTGGCCAGCAACAGGCCGTCGTCGCCGTTGTCGCACTGGTCGACCACAAAGCCGCGTGCCTCGAGCCCCTTGCGAACGAGGCCGGAGAGTTTTCCGTCGTCTTCCACGAGCAGGACTTTCACCCCTCCATCCGCGAATCGGAAGGGCCACGGGTCAAGCGATGAAAGATGAAGATCTTTTAACGAAAAAAATCGGGCGGCCTTCATGTTCATCAGGTTTACTCGCACCATGTCCCCCACCCCACGCACCGCACTAGTCATGGCAACTCTGTTGGCCGCGCTCGCCACGACTTCCCCGCTGCGCGCCCACTTGCTCCAGGATCATGACGATGCCGGTGTGCTCATCGCCGGCTACGACGCGCGCATCGAGCCGCCCCGCTTGCTCGCCGCGACCCCGAGCCCTGCAGCCCGCCAAACCAAGCCCACCGCCAAAACCCCATCGCAAGCCCAGACCTTCGCGCCTTTTGCGCCGAAGGTCGCCACCCGCTGGGACAAGGAATTTTTCTACGTCGAGTCGGATGGCCTACCCGACCACCGGTTGATGGTCGGTATCACCGCTTGGCAACAACAGGTGCCGCTACCGCAAGCCTACCTCGGCGAAAACGCCTGGCGCTTCCCACTCCAACCCAGTCCCGCCGCTCAACCACTTTCGGCCAAGGACCATTTTTTCCGCGGTGCTATCGCCATCGCCGCAAATGGCGTGCCGATCTTCAACCCGATCAAAAACGACGGCCGCACCGATACTTTCCTCGCCGGCGAACTCGATGAATTCGGCGGCCACGCCGGTCGCGCCGATGATTACCATTACCACCTAGCTCCGCTCCATTTGCAGGAGCAGGTGGGCGCTGGACTGCCACTGGCCTACGCGCTCGACGGCTACCCCCTCTACGGCCTTGCCGAGCCGGACGGCAAGCCGGCAACCGGCCTCGATGCCTTGAATGGCCACACCACCAACGCGCTCGGTTACCACTACCACGCCTCCAAAACCTACCCCTACTTAAACGGCGGCTTCCATGGCGAGGTAACCGAACGCGAAGGCCAGGTAGACCCGCAGCCCCGCGCCAAGTCAGTCCGCCCCGCGCAAAAACCCCTACGGGGCGCAACCATCACCGACTTCACCCGGACCTCAACGGGAAGCTTCAAACTAGGATAC
>RGVP01000125.1 GCA_010027235.1 bacterium | reverse complement strand
CTCGTGCTCGACGATTCACATTTTAACAACCGTCCGATCGACCTCCCCCTCGACGTGCTACTGGGCAAACCGCCCCGAATGCACCGGACCGATCAGACCCTAACGCGGCCACTCGCCCCGCTCGACCTCGGCGGCGTCACCCTCGCCGAGGCCGTTGACCGCGTGCTGCGGCACCCGGCCGTGGCCGACAAGACCTTCCTGATTTCCATCGGCGATCGCACCGTGACCGGCCTGATCAGCCGGGACCAGATGGTCGGCCCCTGGCAGGTGCCCGTGGCCGATTGCGCCGTGACCGCCGCCAGCTACGACACTTTTACCGGCGAGGCCATGGCCATGGGCGAACGCACGCCCGTCGCGGTCAACAGTGCCGCCGCCTCCGCCCGCCTCGCCGTGGGCGAAGCCCTGACCAATCTTGCCGCTGCCCAGATCGGCGACCTCGGCAAGGTAAACCTCTCCGCCAACTGGATGGCCGCGCCCGCCCTGCCGGGCGAAGGCGCCGACCTCTATGCCGCCGTGCAGGCCGTGGGCATGGAGCTATGCCCCGACCTCGGCATCACCATCCCGGTCGGCAAGGATAGCATGAGCATGTCCACCGTGTGGTCCGACTCCACCACCGGCGCATCCAAACGCATCACCGCCCCGACCTCGCTAATCATCTCCGCCTTCGCCCCAGTCGCCGACATCCGCCAATCGCTGACACCGCAGCTCATCACCGACTCCGGCCCGACCACGCTAGTGGCGATCGATCTCGGTCACGGCAAGAATCGCCTCGGCGGCTCCATCCTCGCCCAGGTATTCAGCCAGACCGGCCAAGCTCCGGCCGACGTGGATAGCCCCGCCGACTTAAAGGCTTTCTGGAACGCCATTCAGGCACTCGGCCGCCAAGGTAATATCCTGGCTTACCACGATCGCAGCGACGGCGGCCTGCTGGTCACCGCAGTCGAAATGGCCTTCGCCGGCCACGTGGGCGTCACACTTGATTTACCCGCCACCACCGAGCCCTTTGCCGCGCTTTTCTCTGAAGAACTCGGCGCCGTCATCCAAGTTCGCGACCCCGAACTCGCCACCGTTCTGGCCACCCTGGCCGCCCACGGGCTCGGCACCGCTTGCAGTCGCATAGGCACACTGAACCCCGATTTCACTTTCCGCGTCACCAAAGCGGGCACCACAGAGCCACTCCTCGACACATCGCTCACCAACCTGCGCGATGCTTGGAGCGATGTCACCCGCCGCATGGCGACCCTACGCGATAACCCAGCCTGCGCCGCCCAAGAACACGCCCTCCGCCTCGATCACACAAATCCCGGTCTCTGTCCCAAAGTCACCTTTGATTTTAGCGATTTAACTGCGGAGAAAACGGATCACAAGAAGAGGGAATCCGAGCTAAAGCAAAAGCCCTTCTCTGCCATCTCTGTCCCCTCAGTGGTTAACAATCGCCCGCCGGTGGCCATCCTTCGCGAGCAAGGCGTAAACGGCGAAGTCGAGATGGCCGCCGCCTTCACCCGCGCCGGTTTTAAGGCCGTCGACGTCCACATGACCGACATTCTTGCCGGCCGTGTAAGCCTGCGCGATTTTCGCGGTCTCGCCGCCTGCGGTGGCTTTAGCTACGGCGACGTTCTCGGCGCCGGCGAAGGCTGGGCCAAGAGTATCCTCTTTAACTCCCGCGCCCGCGACGAGTTCTCCGCCTTCTTTACTAGGGAAGATACCTTCGCCTTGGGCGTATGCAACGGCTGCCAAATGATGAGTAACCTGCACTCGATCATCCCCGGCGCCACTCACTGGCCGCGTTTCGTGCAAAATCAGTCCGAACGCTTCGAGGCCCGCGTGGCCTCGCTGCGCATCGAGAAATCCCCCAGCGTGCTGCTCGCCGGCATGGAGGGCTCCGTTCTACCTATAGCCATCGCCCACGGAGAAGGCTTCACCGAGTTCGCGTCCCCCGAGGCCGGTGCCGCGTGTAATGCGTCCGGGCTGGTCGCCGCCCGCTACGTGGACAACCACCACCGCCCGACCGAGCTCTACCCCCTAAACCCCAACGGCAGCCCCTTCGGTATCACCGCGCTCACCACCACGACTGGCCGCGTGACCATCCTCATGCCCCACCCCGAACGGGTCTTCCGCGTGGCACAGCAAAGCTGGGCCCCGCGCGCTTGGCGCGAACGCGACGAAGCCCCCTGGCTACGTCTATTCCAAAACGCCCGCACTTGGGTCGGCTGATCGAAGACCGTGCCCGCCGGAGAAGGAGAATAGCCTGGCCTCGTTTCCTGGGCACGGGCCTGATTTCTCGCTGTCCCCCATCGCCGACCTGCCGCAAGCTAAATCTCGGCTCCGTCCGCCGACTCCTCATGCGGGACTATTTTATCCGACGCTTTCTTCTGATTCCCCCTACTCTACTGGGGATCACCCTGATCGTCTTTTTCCTCACGAGGCTCGTCCCGGGAGGCCCCGTGGAACGCGCCCTCGCCGCCGCCCGCCAGGCCGACACTGGCGCCCGCGCCAGCGTCGGGGCCAATACCGCCCTCTCCGCCGACCAGATCAAACAACTCGAGCACTTCTACGGTTTCGACAAACCCTGGCCCGCCGCCTACGCCGCCTGGCTAGGCAAAGTAGTGCGCGGCGACTTGGGCTCCTCCTACATCTATCACCAACCGGTCTGGACGATCATCGCGTCAAAGTTCCCCATCTCCATTTACTACGGCCTGCTTTCAACTGTCCTGACCTACGCCATTTGCCTGCCTCTCGGGGTGCTCAAAGCGGTGCGCCACCGCACTCCGCTCGATAACGTCACATCCGTGGTGGTTTTCGCCGGCTACGCCGTGCCGGGCTACGTGCTCGGCAGCCTCCTGCTTTTTGTTTTCGCCGCCCGCCTTGAGTGGTTCCCGCTCGGCGGTTTCGTGAGCGATAACTTCGCCTTTCTCAGTCTCGGCGCCAAGGCCCTCGATCTCGCCCGCCACACCGTGCTGCCGCTGAGCGCCTACCTCGTGGGGTCCTTCGCCTTCACCACGCTGCTGATGAAAAATCACCTGATGGACAACCTCGCCGCCGACTACATGCGCACTGCCATCGCCAAGGGCGTGCCCTTCCGCACCGCCGTATTTCAGCACGCCCTGCGGAATTCGCTTATCCCGCTCGCCACTACCTTTGGTCAAAACCTTGGCCTCGTGCTGACCGGTTCCTTCCTGATCGAAGTGGTCTTCGATATCGACGGCATGGGCCTGCTGGGCTTTAAATCACTCGTTGACCGCGACTACCCGGTAGTGCTCGGCATTCTGCTCCTCTCCTCCGGCCTGCTGCTCTTGGGTAACTTGATCTCGGACCTACTCGTCGCCGCCCTCGATCCCCGCATCCGGTTCAATTGACCCATTTTTCGCGTTTCCGTTTTCCACGTTTCCGCGTTTTCCGTCCCATGCCCCTCCGCCTAGATCCGATCACCCGCAAAAAGCTCAGGCGCTTCCGCTCGCTGCGACGCGGTTACTGGTCGTTTCTAATGCTCACGGGGCTGGTCGTGTTCGCCTGCGTAGCTGAGCTCTTCGTCAGCCAACGCGCCCTCGTCGTGCGCCACGAAGGCCGATGGTTTTTCCCTACCTACGGTGGCATTCTGCCCGGCCGGACCTTCGGCCTAGATTACGATTGGGAGACGGATTACCGCGACCTACAGGCCCGCCTTCACTCCGACCGTGTCGCCTCAAACCGCGGCGATTTCGTGCTATTGCCGTTCGTGCCCTACGGCCCGATCGAGAACTGTTACCCTGAGCAGTTTTTTAAGCCCCGTGCGCCCGACTTCGCCCGCCGCCATTTCCTCGGGACCGATACCCAGAATCGCGACATCCTCGCGCGCCTAATTTACGGTTTTCGCCACGCATTGATCTTCTCCGTGTGGTTCGTCGCCGGGGTCTACGGCCTCGGCGTGCTTCTCGGCTGTGCCATGGGTTACTACGGCGGCGTATTCGACCTGCTGGTGCAGCGGGTGATCGAAGTGTGGTCGAATATTCCCTTCCTTTACTTGGTCATTATCGTAGCGGCCTTGGTCAAACCCGGACTCGGTTGGCTCGTGGCCATTAACGTAGCCTTCGGCTGGATGGGCCTTACCTACTACATGCGGACCGAAACCTACAAGGAAAAGGCCCGCGACTACGCCGCCGCCGCCCGCGTGCTAGGCGCGGGGGACGCCCGCATCATCCTGCATCACATCCTACCCAATACTGCCGCCACCCTAGTAACTTTTATCCCTTTCACCGTGGCCGGCGCCATCGGTTCACTCACCGCACTAGATTTTCTCGGCTTCGGCCTGCCTGTGCCCACCCCGAGCTGGGGCGAGTTGCTCAGCCAAGGCACGAAAAACCTCACCCTCGCCCCTTGGATCGTCCTGTCCGCCTTCTCTGCCATGACCATCGTGCTCATCCTGGTTACCTTCGTCGGCGAAGCCGTGCGCGAGGCGTTTGATCCAAAGAAATTCACCCTCTACCGCTGAACCACCGCCTTTTCGAGAAATCCCAAAGCCAACCTCAATGCTAACAACTCCGATGTCGTCCCCTTTCGTGTCTTTTGTGGTTAAGAAACTTTGCCCCTTACGCGTCGTCCTGCGCGCCGCCATGACCGCCAGCTTGTGCCTTTTCCTCGCTGCCTGCTCGGGTTCGAAAGATCCCGCTACCCCCGCCGGCAGCAGCGATACCCAGTCTCCGGTCGACAACACCGCCGAGGTGCAGGCTTACTACGCCGCACACTCGGATTTCTTCGTTTCCAAGACCCCTGCTGACCTCCCCTCCGACCTTGCTTGGACGGACGTAGGCGACCTACCCGAAATCGGCTCGCCCGCACGCATCCGCGGCGGGGTGTGGAACGAGCGTATCCAGGATTTCCCGCCTACCCTACGCACCGTCGGACCCGACGCGAATAACGGTTTCCGGAATTACCTCCTCGACGACTACGTGATGAGATTCGGTCACCTCCACCCCGACGTAGCCGGGCCCCATCGCCACTACCCCGGCCTCGCCGAAACCTGGGCCGTCGACGCACCCAACCGCACCGTCTACGTGCGCCTCGACCCCAAGGCCCGCTGGAGCGATGGCCCCGCTGTCACCACCGACGACGTATTTTTTATGTTCTGGTTCTACCAGAGCAGCTACATCCAAGCCCCGTGGTATAACAACTGGTTCGGCATCGGTGAAAACTACACCCGCGTGACCCGTTACGACGACCGCACCTTCGCCATCACGATCAAAGAGGCCCGCCCCGACATGCTGGCCCGCGTGCTCGAAAACTCCCCCGTGCCCCGCCATTTCTACCGTGAAGTCGGCCCCGATTTCGTGACCCGTTATAACTGGCGGTTCATCCCCACCACCGGCCCCTATGTGCTCACTGCAGCCGAGCAGCAACGCACCCTCACCAACCGAAACTTCATCACCTTCGAACGGCAGGCCGACTGGTGGGCCAACGACAAGCGCCAATTCCGCTACCGCTTTAACCCCGCCCAGCTCCGCCTGCGCGTGATCCGCGAGACCCCCACCGCCTGGGAGGCCTTCCTCGCCGGCGAGTTGGAAGCCTTCGGTATGAACCTCGCCGAATACCACTACGACCGCCTGCCTGACAACGACGCCCGCGTGGCTCGCGGCCTCATCCACAAGACCACCTTTTTTAACGATATTCCCCGCCCCAACTACGGCCTTTGGATGAATACCGCTCGCCCCTTGCTCGCCGAGCGCGAGATCCGCCTCGGCATCCAATACGCACTCAACTGGCAACTCGTGATCAAACAGTTTTTCCGCGACGGCTACAGCCGGCTGAACACTCCCTCCGACGGCTTCGGAGACATGACGCACCCGACGCTACGCGCCCGCCCCTTTGACCTCGACCTTGCTGCCGAACACTTCGCCCAAGCCGGCTTCCGCCGACGCGGCCCCGACGGCATCCTCGTGAACGACGCCGGCTCCCGCCTCTCTTTAACCCTGAACAACGGCTACGAGATGCTCACCCCCGTGCTCGTCATCCTCCAGCAGGAGGCGCGAAAAGCCGGCCTCGACCTCCAAATAGAGACCCTAGACTCCTCTGCCTCTTGGAAAAAAGTGCAGGAGAAAAACCACGATCTGGCCTTTGCCGCCTTCAACGTCGGCGTCGAGCCCTTCCCCCGCTACTGGGAATGTTACCACTCGAGTAACGCCTACGATCAACCCTTCCTCGCCGACGGCACCACACCCAACCCCGACCGCAAGGTTAAGGTCCAGACCAACAATCTCCAAACTATCGCCATCCCCGGCCTCGACGCCCTGATCACCCGCTACGACCGCTCGGAGAGCCTTGAAGAGATGCGCGGCTTCGCCCGGCAGATCGAAGAGATCCTTCACGAGGACGCCTCGTTTTCTCCCGGTTTCGTGCGCCCCTTCTACCGCGTCGCCACCTGGCGCTGGGTGCATTTCCCGGATAATTTTAATGTGCGGTTCTCATCCGACGCCTTTGAACAAAACGTTCACTGGTTGGACGACGCCGCCCGCCCCGAAACGCTCGCCGCCCGCCGCGACGAATCCAAATCTTTCCCTCCCTCCATCCGCAGTTACGAGCAGTGGAAAACCAAGGAGTAAACCAAAAGCCACCTGCGTCCTTCCCTTGTCCGTGCCTTCCGTAGGCCGTCTACATCTAATGTCCGACCTCCTGAACGTCCGAGACCTCGCCGTCGCCTTTGATACCGACGCCGGGCTGCTGCGCGCCGTGGACGGGGTTAGCTTCGTCATCCCGCGCGGCCGCACCCTCGGCCTGGTCGGCGAATCCGGTTGCGGCAAAAGCGTCACCGCCCTCTCCCTGCTCGGCCTGCTACCGCGCCCGTCTGGCCGCATCGTCGGTGGCTCCATCCACTTCGGGGGCACAGACCTAGCTGCCGCCACGCCGGCCGAGTTGCTGAGTATTCGCGGCGGCCGCATCGGGATGGTCTTTCAGGAACCGATGACCGCACTCAACCCCGTCCACCGCATCGGGCGCCAGCTCGCGGAGGTGTTTCTCCTTCATCGGACGCAGAACAAACGCGAAGCCGCCCAACTGGCGGTCGAAATGCTGGCCAAGGTCGGCATCCCCTCACCGGAAATCCGCGCCCAAGAATACCCTCACCAACTCTCCGGCGGCATG
>RGVP01000124.1 GCA_010027235.1 bacterium | reverse complement strand
TGCCACCCTCAAGATTAATCTAGGCACCACCGGCACCGGTGTGATCAACCCCACGACCACTTTCGGCGCGGCCAACGCGATCCTGACCTACG
Organism: bacterium; assembly: GCA_010027235.1. Taxonomy (GTDB): domain Bacteria; phylum Verrucomicrobiota; class Verrucomicrobiia; order Opitutales; family Opitutaceae; genus IMCC26134_A. Next base: position 7,030 of record RGVP01000124.1, on the reverse strand, counting down.
CGACCATCGACGGCGGCGACTTCGCCGCCGTCAACGCCACCCAGACCGCGCTCGTCAAAGGCGCCACCTTGGGGACCTACACGCCCAATCCCAACACCGGCGCGGCCGCGAGCAGCACCGGCACCATCGGCGGACTGGTGGATGTGATCAATTCAAACACCCTCGCCTCTTCCACGGCCTTTCGCCCCACCGCCAACCTGAACTTCACCGGCATCCGCTTCAACACGGCCCATGCCACCGGTTTGGACTGGACGGTCGACGGGACCTCCACGCTGCGAAACCTGAACATCGGCAACGGCGCCCTCCTGGTGGGCCCCAATGTGGGGGCGCACAACGTCATTTTCAACCCCTCCGCCCAGTTCCGCACCGGAGCCAACGCCGAGTTTTATATCCATCAGTTCAACTCTTTGGGTGATTTGATCCTGAATAATCAAATGACCCAATCGGCCGGGACGGGCACCCGTCTGACCAAGGACGGCCCGGGTCGTTTGATCGTGACCAACGACTTTAACGGGTTCGGTGGTAAAACCACGATCCTCGAGGGCACGGTGCAAGTTGGAAACGCCGGCACCACCGGCGTTCTGAACACCGGCCCGATCGACAACTTCGGTGTGCTAGCCTACAACCGGACCAACGCCGCGACGGTCTCCAGCGTCATCGGTGGAACGGGTCCCTTGAAGCAAATCGGCACCGGCACGCTGACCCTGTCTGGCGCCAACACCTACACGGGCGCCACGGAAATCACTGGCGGTGCCATTAATTTCGCCAATCTTGGCAATCTCGGCGCTGGCACGCAGATTCTGCTCGCGGGCGGTGGTCTCGTCTGGGGCACCGGCAATACCGCCGATATTTCCGCCCGCACCGTGACCATTGGCACTGGCGGCACCACCCTTAACACTAACGGAAATAACGTTACCCTGGCCAACTCCATCGGCAACAACGGCGCTGGAGGCGTGACCAAGTCCGGCACCGGCGTCCTTACTTTGGCTGGTGCCAATCTCTACTCGGGAGATACGACCGTGTCGGCCGGAGGTTTGACCGTCACCAACACGACTGGATCCGCCACTGGCTCAGGTAATGTCTCGCTGGCCAACACCACGACGCTGAGTGGTGCAGGCACGATTTCCGGCACGGCCACGCTGGCCTCTGGCGCGAAGTTGACCCCTGGAACTGCCGGTGTCGGCACGCTGACCACGGGTGGACTCAGTCTGGCTTCGGGCTCCCTGCTCGATCTCGAGTTCGCCTCGACTTCCTCCTACGACAAGGTGGCTGTCACCAACTCAAGCGGACTCTCGGTCAATGGTGGCAACATCCTGCTCTACACTGCGGGCACCACCAATCCCTGGGCAACTCCCGGCACCTACGATTTGATGCAGTATACCGGAACCCTAGGGGGAACCGGAGCATCCGCCCTTAACGTGCTGAATACTCAGCCGGGTTATTCCTATACCTTCACCGCGGACGGTTCGACAGTGAAGCTGCAGATCGCTTTGGATGCGATTCTCACTCAATGGAATGCCACCGCCGGTGGCAGTTGGGCTAGCGCCGGCAATTGGTCGAATGGCGTCGCTTCTGGCAACTACACCGCTCAATTCACAACCAACCTCGGTGCACCCGCCACCGTTACCCTCGATGGAGCTCGTTTTGCCAACGGCCTTTCTTTCGCCAGTTCCGCCCCCTATACAATTGCGGCCGGTTCTGGCGGCAACCTGACGCTGGAGCGCAGCACTGGTAGCGTTGGTGCCATCGTCTCTTCTGGTAACCATGTGATCAGTGCTCCGGTGGTGTTGAACACCACCTTGGCCGCTTCGATCTCCAGCGCCAGCAGCCTGACCCTCTCCGGGGTAGTCTCGGGCGTGGGTGGCGTGGCCAAATCCGGTTCCGGCATCCTTGACCTCACGGGAACGAACACTTTTTCCGGTGCCGTTAATGTCGTGGGTGGCGTGCTCGGTTTCGCGAATGCCGCCAGCTTGGGCTCGGGTGATATCACCTTGAATGGTGGCACCTTGCGCTACGACACTGCCAACACCGCGGATATCTCGTCCAAAGTGATCAACTTTGGTTTGAACGGCGCGACCATCGATACCAACGGAAATTCGGTCACTCTAGCCAATCCGCTCGGCAACTCCGGCGTCGGTTCCTTCACCAAGGCTGGTCTCGGCCGCCTCACCCTATCTGGTGCGAATACCTACACCGGCCAGACCTTTGTCACCGGAGGCACCCTCGCGTTTTCCGCCAACGCCAATCTGGGCGCGGCATCCACGGGGGCCGGCTTGACGCTTGATGGCGCGGTTCTGGCGCCTTCCACCACGGTGAGCCTTGATAACGCCGGCGCCAATGCTCGTCCGCTTACGATCGGGGCCAACGGGGCTGAATTCAGTGTCGCGAATGGCTTGACCTTGACCGTGCCCGGAACTGCTTCGGGCTCCGGTGCGATTAACAAGACCGGTGCGGGCGATCTCGTGCTCAGCGGGTCCAGCACCGGCCTCTCTGGGCCTGTTACCATCTCCGCGGGCAATGTTCGATTGGGCAACAACACCGCCAACGGCCAAAATGGCCTCGGCTCGGGCGCGATCACCTTTGCGGATGGCACCCATCTTTATTTGAACGGTTATCAAACCGTGGATGCGGGCACTTCGTTCGGTATTCTGGCCAACGCCATCACGGTTCCTGTCGGTGTGATCGCCAATCTCCACCTGCCTCAGCGTGGCGGGTATTCTGGCGTGGTTACCGGAGCGGGCACCTTGAACCTTTCGGTCGATGCCACCCGTAGCGATATCACTGGTGCCTGGCCGGCATTTGCCGGACAGTTAAATATCGTTAAGACCCCCACGGGTGCCGGCACGGAAACCGATGATTATCGCATGGTAGGTGCGCAAAATCTTGCAGCCGCCAAGGTCAGCGTCGGTCCTGGCGTTCGTATGCTGCAAACTTTCAACCCGCCTACCGGTAATGGAACCATCACGGTCCATAACTTTGGCGAATTGAATGTGGATGCTGGTTCCATCCTGTCAGGTAATCCGGTCGGGGGTCGCTTCAATAACTACACCGTCGGCGCGCTTAACACCGACTTCATCATCAGCGGCCAGTTCACGGGTAATCTCGATGTCTTTGGCTACGGTTATCCCATGCTGACCAAGGTCGGCACCGGAACCTTAACCTTGAATAACTCGCATCTAATGACCGGTGCGGTGAACGTGAATGCCGGCACGCTCCGCTTGCTCGGCTCGATCGAACGTCACTATACTCTAGCCGGAACCGATTTGGTTTTTGGCCGCAACCCGACCAGTCTTGTGTGCGATGACGTGCTCTCCCTCACGGAACCCACCACGGGTGTGATTGGAACCGATTATCAGAATACCGAACCCGGTGCAGTCACGGTCGCCGCCGGTGCCACTTTGGCTGGTAATGGAAAGTTGGGTGGTGTGACCACGATCAACGGCGCGCTCCGCCCTGATGCGACCGGCACCCTGACGGGTCGTCTGGCTTTCACCAAGGCTGCCACTTTGACCTTAAGCGGCACCGCGACGACTCAGTTTGATTTCGCCGCGAACAAGTTCACGGGCGTGAGCGTGGAGGCTGCCGGCGGCCTGACCTATGGTGGGGCACTGAAGCTCAACTTCCTCGATACCGTTTACAACGGTTCCTACACCTTGTTCCAAGCCACAGGCGCCGCCGGAGCCTTCACTGGTGTCTCGGTTGTCGCTTCGGGAGCCGAGACACCGCTGACCGATTCCGGCTCTGGCGTATGGACGGCAACCGTGGGCTCGGTCTCCTACACCTTCACCGCTTCCACTGGTGTTCTTGATGTTTCCGGTGGTGCTGCGGTTGTTCTACCCTCGGTTCCCGCCGGAGTTGCCGCTTCGGCTGGCAACGCTCAAGTTTCCCTGACTTGGTCCGCCAGCAGCAATGCAACGGGCTATGCAGTGAAGCGCGCTACCACCACTGGCGGCGCCTATACCACGGTTGCCTCCGCGGTCACGGCGACCAGCTATGTCGATACCGCTCTATCCAACGGCACGACCTACTACTATGTGATCGAGGCCGCCAATGCCCTCGGCACGAGCGGTAATTCAGCTGAAGTTTCCGCGACACCTACCGCGGTGGTTTATACCGCCCTGCAGAACTGGCGTTTCGCTCAGTTTGGTGTCTACAACGACGACGGCACCGTGCTCGCTGGCGATACCGAGGACTTTGACGGTGACGGCTTGGTCAATATCTTGGAATATGCCCTCGGCACCAACCCCAAGGTCGCCAACGCCAGCCCGCTGGTTGTCGGTCGCTCGGGTAACTTCCTCACGCTGTCCTACCCCCGCAACGCCACTGCTGACGCTGCGTTGACTTACACGGTCGAAGGCACCTCCGCCCTTGGCACGACTGCCTTCGCTGCCGGCACCGGCTCTACGAATACGGTGAGCTCGAACTCGACCTATACCGATAACTAACAAGAACGCTCACGAAGCGAACAGTCGTAACGACGTTCGCTTCGGCTTCGGCCCTCCGGTTTAAACCTGGAGGGCCTTTTTGCGTCCGAGGCAGGACAAATCCAGAACCGGACTTTGTGGAACCCGCAGGAGTGTCTGATTGATATCAACCCTCGATTACGGATGATCGGTTTTAGGCTGAACAAGTCCTGCACTAAAAGTGGCGGAAGGGGAGGGATTCGAACCCCCGGAACCTTTCGGTTCGCCAGATTTCAAGGCTGGAGCAATCGACCACTCTGCCACCCTTCCAAAATATCCAGACGCAGATTGAACGGTTATGCGCGTTCACGGCGATTGAAAAAATGGGATTTTACCGCGCCTCGGTTAGCTTGGTTGAAGGCCGAGTTCTTCCACTCGTTTACGCAGCGTGGCTCGCGTCATGCCGAGTAATTCAGCGGTGCGGGCAAGGTTGCCATCGAGGGTCTTGAATGAGCGCACGATCATCTCCCGCTCCAGCCGCTCTAAAATGGGCTCATCGAGTTTGCTTAGCTCGGTTTGCAGGAAATCCATGGCCTGCTCGATGGTCAGCCCAGGGGCCGTTCCTTGCACTGGGGTCGCTGCCGCAGGCGAGGGGTTCTGGTGGGTTAACGTGGCTGCCGGTTGCGTTGCCATCGAGGTGATTGCTCCGGCGGGCGGGGTAGCATTCGCCGGCTCGGTAGGTGTTGCCCCAGTGCCGGCCGCCGCCAACACCTCGGCGGGGAGATCCTTCACGAGTATGGCGTCGCCTTGGGCGATCACCGCACTGCGGTAGACCAAGTTTTCCAATTCGCGCACATTGCCCGGCCAGTCGTAGCGGGCGAGCACCGCCATCGCCTCGGGCGCCACCTTCGCGACCCGGGCCTTCTTTTGTTTCACTAGGTTTTGCAGGGTGAAATCCACGATTTGCGGGATGTCTTCCCGGCGGTCGCGCAAGGGGGGCATCTTGATCCGGACCACGTTTAGGCGGTAATAGAGGTCTTCGCGGAAGGTCTTGGTCTTCACCATCGATTCGAGGTCTTTGTTCGTCGCGGCAAGGATGCGCACGTCCACCTTGATTGTGTCGGTGCCGCCGACCCGCTGGATCTCACCCTGCTGGAGCACGCGCAGAATTTTAGTCTGGGTTGCTAGCGCCATATCGCCGATCTCGTCGAGGAAGATGGTGCCGCGATCGCAAAGCTCGAATTTACCGATGCGCTGGTTGGTCGCGCCGGTGAAGGAGCCCTTTTCGTGGCCGAAGAGTTCGCTCTCGATCAGGTTGTCGGGGATGGCAGCGCAGTTGACCGCGATGAAATTCCCCTTGGCCCGGTGCGAGTGTTTCCAGATCGAGCGGGCAACCAGTTCTTTGCCCGTGCCGCTCTCTCCGGTGATCATCACCGTCACATCGCTCGCCGTGACCTGGCCGATGACCTTGAACACTTCCTGCATGACCGGAGAGGCGCCCACGATGCCTTCGCGGTAGTCGTCCGCGTTGATGCTCGGTTTGTAATCGCCGGCCGACCGCATGTCGGCGTGGGCCTTCAGCGCGTTCTCTGCTAACGCGAGCACCTTCGCCGGGTCAAAGGGTTTCATGATGTAGTCGAAGGCACCGTATTTCATCGCTTCAATCGCGGTCTGGGCCGTGCCAAATGCGGTCATGAGAATGACCAACTGCTTCGGATTCGCCGCACGGATGTGTTGCAGAGCCTCCAAGCCGCTCATCCCGCCCATGCGCACATCGAGAAAAATGAGGTCGGGCGCCGGGCCTTTTTTCACCGTGGCTACGCCGGCCTCGCCGCTGCCGGCCTCGAGCACCTGGTATTTTTTCGAGGAAAGCACGCGGCCGAGCGAGTAGCGGACCTCGGCGTCGTCATCGATAACCAGAATGGAGGGGGATTTGCTTTCGGACATGCGGCGGACCGTGCAGGGCCCGTGCCTGCCGGTCAACGCCTCCTCGCGCCGGTTCGCTTAGTCCGCGACGGGCACGATCCAGATGTTGCGGAAACGCACACGGCAGCCGTGTTCCTGAAGCTCCAGCGGAACCTCGGCGGGATGGGCGGAGTAGGGGGGGCGTTTTTTGTGTGCGGTCGGACCGGTGAATTCGAAGTTGTCCTGCACGAGCACGCCGTTGAACAGCAAGGTCACGGCGGCGCGGCGGGTGACGGAGCCGTCGGCGGCGAAGCGCGGGGCGCGGAAAAAGATGTCGTAGGTGTTCCACTCTCCGGCAGGACGGCAGGGGTCCACGCGCGGGGGATTTTGCCCGTAAGCGGCCCCGGCGTAGCCATCCGCGTAGGTGGTGTTCTCGTAGTTGTTGAGGACCTGAACCTCGTAACGGCCTTGCAGGAAGACGCCGCTGTTGCCGCGGTTTTGGCCGTCGCCGGTCGCTGGTGTGGGGGAGCGCCACTCAAGATGGAGGTGGCAGGAGCCAAAGGCCTGTCGGCTGATCAACGGGGCGCTCTTGGGAACGACCTCAAGGTAACCGTTTTCCACTTTCCAGATGGAGGATTGCCAGGCGGCAAGATCGCTACCGTCGAATAGCAAGATCGCATCGGCGGGCGGGCTGGACAAGGCGGCGATGGCCTCGGCCGGGC
>RGVP01000123.1 GCA_010027235.1 bacterium | reverse complement strand
GGCGGTGATGTAGCCGTTACCTCGCCCCCAGATCTCGGTGGGGCGATCGGGGTATTTCACCACGAGTTGGTTGGGGTTTTCTTGCCGCCACTCCAGACCGCCTTTTTCGCCATAGACGCGCAGGCTTAGGTTGTTCTCCTCGCCCACGCTGATTTGCGAGCTGTGGAGCACGCCCTTAGCACCGCCCTTGAAGCGGAGGAGGACGTTGCCATCGTCATCGAGTTTACGGCCTTTCACGAAGGTGGTGAGGTCGGCGCAGAGTTCGGTGATGTGCAGGCCGGTGACGTAGCGGGCGAGGTTTTCGGCGTGGGTGCCAATGTCGCCCATGCAGCCGGCCGCGCCGGAGCGTTTCGGGTCGGTGCGCCAAGCGGCCTGTTTTTGGTTGGTCTTTTCGAGTGCGGTGGAGAGCCAGCCTTGGGGATATTCGACGACGACCTTGCGAATGGCGCCGAGGCGGCCGGAGCGAACTAGTTCGCGGGCCTGTTTCACCATGGCGTTGCCGGTGTAGTTGTGGGTGAGGGCGAAAACTTTTCCGGATTTTTTTACGATTTTACGCAGGGCAACAGCCTCGGCCAAGTTGAAGGTGGCGGGTTTGTCGCACACCACGTTGAAACCGGCCTCGAGGAATAGTTTCGCCGGTGGGAAATGCTGGTGATTAGGCGTGACGATTACGACAAAATCGAGTCGATCAGCAGCCTGGCGTGCCACCTCGGCGCGGGCCATCTCGAGGTAAGAGCCGTAGACGCGCGCGGGGTCGAGGAAGAGATCGGCGCCGGAGGCAGCCGAACGGGCAGGGTCGGAGGAGAAGGCCCCGGCGACTAGTTCGGCTTGGCCGTCCATCTGGGCGGCGATGCGGTGGACGGCGCCGATGAAGGCACCGCGCCCGCCGCCGATCATGCCGTAGCGAAGTTTGCGGTTCATGGGGTAGGATTATTTAGGCCCACGGAACACACGGAAAACACCGAAAAAAACGTGAAGGCGAAGGCCTCGGTTTTCCGTGTCATTTCGTGCGTTCCGTGGGTGACGGTTCTTGGCTTATTGATTCTTTTTGTCGAAGGCGGCGTCGAAGGCGACGGCACTCGGGGTGAAGTCCAATTTGCGCACGAAGGCGGCGGCTTCCGTGGCGCCGTGGACGCGATCCATGCGGACATCCTCCCACTCGACCGAGAGTGGCCCGCGGTAACCGACGTCGTTGAGGGCGACGATAATGTCTTCGAAGCGGATATCGCCGCGGCCGGGGGACCGGAAATCCCACTGGCGGCGAGCGTCGCCGAAATTGGTGTGGCCGCCGAAGACGCCGACGGTGCCGTCGCCATGGCCCCACCAGACATCCTTCACGTGCGCGTGAAAAATACGGTCGCCGAATTCACGGATGAACTTCACGTAATCAACGCCTTGGTAGCCGAGGTGGGAGGGGTCGTAATTAAAGCCGAAGCGCGGGTGGTTCTTCACGGCGGCGAGCGCACGGCGGGCCGAGGCGATGTCGAAGGCGATCTCGGTCGGGTGGACCTCGAGGGCGAAGTTGACCCCTGCCTTGTCAAAGACCTCCAGGATGGGGAGCCAGCGTTTGGCGAAATCGGCGTAGCCGGCATCGTAATACGACTGCGAGGTGGGCGGGAAGGCGTAGAGCGCGTGCCAGATGGAGGAACCGGTGAAGCCGTTGACGACGGAGGGAAGGGCGTCCTGGCGGGCGACGGCGCCCGGGCGGGCGTCGAAAAAGGCCCGTGCGGCCTTCGCGGTCGCAGCCATGCGGCGGGCGGCGCGGCGGCGCACGCCCTCGGGATCGCCGTCACCCCAAATCTCGGGCGGGAGGATAGCCTTGTGGCGCTCGTCGATGCGGTCGCACACCGCCTGCCCGACTAGGTGGGCGGAGATGGCATGGCAGGCCAAGCCATGATCCTTCAGAAGCTCCCACTTGCGGTGGACGTATTTCTTGCCCTCGACGGCGGCTTCTACGTTGAAGTGATCGCCCCAGCAGGCGAGCTCCAGGCCGTCGTAACCCATTTTTTTGGCCAGAGGGGCGAGTTGCTCGAGTGGTAAGTCGGCCCATTGGCCGGTGAACAGGGTAACGGGTCTAGGCATGGGGTGTGGGGTGGCTTGCGAGTTGGTCGCGGCGAACGCTCTCGGGGCAAGCGCTTTTGCACAAAAGCAGCGGCGGACCGAAAGGCCAAGGCCCGGCTTGTGGGCACGTTTCTGGTGGTTTAGGCTCGGGCAAACCCCACTTCATTATGATGCCCCATACGTTTTCCACGCTCGGGTGCCCCGAGCTCGACCTCGACCATGCCATCGCTATCGCCGCGCGCCACGGTTTCCATTCGCTTGAGCTCCGCACGCTCGAGGGCACGACGGATCTACCGGCCTGGCTGCAAAGCCACTATGGTTCCCCCGCTGGTCTAGCGGCGCATTTAAAACAGCGGCATTTCAAAATTTGCGCGTTCGGCACCTCGTTTAAGCTAGTTGGCCATGACGATATCGACTGCGCCCAGCTCGCACAGTTCGTTCGCTGGGCGGACGAGGCTGACGTGCCTTGGCTGCGGGTCTTCGACGGCGGCAAGGCCGGTGGCGTGGCGGATGTAGCGGAGGCGGCGGCCACGCTTGACTGGTGGCATCAGGAGCGAATCCGAAACAACTGGGCGGTCGATCTGATGGTGGAGACGCATGACGGCTTTGTGACCTCGCAAGCGCTGCATGAGCTAATTGCCAAGTGCCCCCGCATTAATTTGCTCTGGGATACGCACCACACGTGGAAAAAAGGCGGCGAAGCGCCGGCCGCGACGTGGAAAACGATCCGCAATCACGTGGTCCACCTGCACGTTAAAGACAGCGTCAGCCGCCCTTCTCCGACCGGCACGCATCCCTATACCTACGTGCTCCCGGGCGATGGCGAGTTTCCTATGGCCGAGCTCCGCGAGCTGCTACGCTTGGATAAATACGAAGGGGTGATGAGCCTCGAGTGGGAACGTATGTGGCATCCTTACCTGCCGGAAATCGACAAGGCGCTTTACCACGCTGCGTTCAACCGCTGGTGGTGAGCGGCGATGGTCCGGCGTGACGAGGTCAAAAGTTAACGCATACCGGTTTGGGTGTGGAGAAATCGGGACTGAGCGGCGTCAGGCCACCGGTTTCAGCATTGACCGAATAAACGCGCAACGAGTCCGTGTCCTGCCCGGCGGAAAGTAGCCAGCGACCGTCTGGACTAAGGGCAAAATGGCGCGGGTTGGCCGGCACCGCGACGTGGCCCCGCGGGGTCAGGCGGCCGGTGGCGGAGTCGCGGGCGAAGAGTGCGAGCGAATCGTGGCCGCGGTTCGAGGCATAGACGAAGCGGCCGTCGGAACGCACTGCGATCTCGGCGGTCTTGGTGAAGCCAGCAAACCCCTCAGCGGGCAGTGTCGAGACCGTCTCGATCAGGGTCAGTGAAGCCCCGGCTGCGTTGTAGGCTACGACCGCGACCGTGTTGTCCAGTTCGTTGATGACGTAGAGGTGGCGGCCGTCCGGAGAGAATTGTGCGTGGCGGGGGCCGGCGGCGGGGGCGAGGGCCAGCCAGGGCTGAGCGGGGTTGGGCGCGAGGGAATCGTCGCCGTTTCTTGCGTAAATATATACGCGGTCGCCGCCGAGATCGGGAACGAGGAGCAGACGGCCCTCGGGCGACCAAGTGACGCCGTGGGCGTGCGGTTTTTTCTGCCGGTCCGGGTGGGCGTCTGCAGTGTGGGTGTGTTGGAAAAAGGAGATCTTATCGTCCAATGAGCCGTCGGTCGCCACTCGGTGGATGATCACGCTGCCTCCGCCGTAGTTGGCGACCGCGACGAGGCGACCGTCGGGCGAGAGAGCGATGTCGCAGGGGCCGACGCCCTCGCTGCTGCGGGTGTTTAGCGGGGTCAGTGCGCCCCCGGCGCCTATCGCGAAAGAGGCGATTAGTCCTGGTTTTCCCTCGGCTACGGCGTAGAGAAAACGGCCGTCGGCCGAGCGGTCTAGAAAGGAGGCGCGGGTGAGCGGGGCGACCGCGCGGTCCGAGCCGAGCAGGCCGACCTTACCGTCGAAATCAGCGGCGTGGATAGCGTCGGCGTAGTTGCCGAGATAAAGGGTGTGGGCGGCGGCGGGCATGGCGGAGAGCAATAGGGCGGGGATAAAGCGGAGAAAGCGCATGGAGGCAGCGTGAGATTGGGACGGTCTGCGGGGTTGCATGCAAGCGAGGGGATTCCGCAGGCTGGTCATCCATGGCCCTTTTTAGTCTCCTCGACCTCTCGCACGCCTTTGGTGGCGCCCCCGTCCTTGATCACGTCAACTTCCAGGTCGATCCCGGCGAACGCGTCTGTCTCGTGGGCCGTAATGGCGCGGGTAAGTCGACCCTGATGAAGCTCATCGCGGGCGACATGAAGCCCGATTCCGGCCAAGTTTTCCGCCAGCCCGGCGCGCATTTCGCCCGCCTCGTGCAAGAGGTGCCGAAGGATCTCGCCGGCACGGTGCACGACGTCGTTGCGAGCGGGGTGCGGCGCGACGCTGCCGGCCACGAGGAGGACTGGGAGATCGATGTGCGCGTGGAGGATCTGATCGCCCGTCTCCAGCTCGATCCCCACGCCGAGGTCGCGACTCTCTCCGGCGGCCTGAAACGCCGGGTGCTTCTCGGCCGCGCCATCGCCAGCAAGCCCGATCTGCTGCTGCTCGACGAACCGACCAACCATCTCGACATCGAGAGCATCCTCTGGCTCGAGGAGTTTTTGCTCAGTGAAAAGGTCGCCCTCTTTTTCGTGACCCATGATCGGGCTTTTCTGCAAAAACTCGCCACCCGCATCGTCGAGCTCGACCGCGGGGTGCTGACGAACTGGGCCTGCGCCTATGATGTATTTCTTCAGCGTCGCGCCGAGCGCCTGGAGGCCGAGGAGCGCCAGCGGGCCGCCGCCGACAAGAAACTCGCCCAAGAGGAGGAGTGGATTCGCCGCGGCGTGCGCGCCCAGCGCAAGCGGGCCGGCGCCCGCATTGAGGCCCTCTACGCCTTGCGGGCTGAGCGCAAGGCGCGCCGTGACCGCGCCGGCGGAGCAGTCATTAAAATCACCGCGGCAGATGAGTCTGGCGTGAAGGTGATCGAGGCTGAGGATCTGAGTTTCGCTTACCCTGGCGCGACGCCGCTGGTCACCGGCTTTTCCACGATCATTACTCGTGGCGATAAGATCGGTCTCATCGGCCCCAATGGCGCAGGCAAGACGACCATTCTCAAGCTGCTCCTAGGGCAACTCTCGCCCACCGGCGGCACGCTGAAGCACGGCACCAAGCTCGAAGTCGTATACTTTGACCAGTTGCGCGCCCAGATCGACGATAGCAAGACGGTCGCGGACAACGTCGCCGACGGTAACACCCACGTGACCATCGAGGGCCGCACCAAGCACGTCATTAGCTACCTTCAGGACTTCCTCTTCGAGCCCGACCGAGCTCGCACCCCGGCGCGCGTCCTCTCCGGTGGTGAGCGCAACCGCCTGCTGCTGGCGCGGCTCTTTGTGAAGCCAGCCAACGTGCTTGTGCTCGACGAACCGACCAACGACCTCGACGCCGAGACTCTCGATCTTTTGGAGAATCTCTTGGTCGAGTTCGAGGGCACCGTCCTAGTGGTGAGTCACGACCGTAAGTTTCTCGACGAGGTCGTCACCGGAACTTTCGTTTTCGACGGCAAGGGCCATATCGATGAGTTTATCGGCGGTTACAGCGACTGGCTCGAGGAGAAAACGAAGCAGGCCAAGGCTCCTGCCGCCGCCCCTCGGGCCAACGCCCGCGCCATCGCTACGCCTGCTCAGGCCCAGCCTGCGCTGGCCAAAGCCGGCGTGCGCAAGCTCAACAACCGTGAACAGCGCGAACTGGCTGAGCTACCCGCGCGCATCGAAAAACTAGAGGCCGAGCAGGCCGGGTTCGTGGCGAAGCTCGGCGACCCGAAGTTTTTTAAGCAGGAAGCAGCCGTCGTCCGCGCCGCCGAGGCTCGGTTGCGCGAGCTAGAAAAGGAACACGCCGAAGCCCTCGCCCGCTGGGAGGAACTGGAGGCGGCGAACGCGGTTTGATTTTGCGCTAGCGGCGGATTGCCAGCAGAGCGCGCGGCGTTTCATCTTAGGGTATGACTCTCACCCTCGTCGTCCTCGCCGCCGGCATGGGCTCGCGTTATGGCGGGCTGAAGCAGATCGACCCGATGGGGCCGGCGGGCGAGACGGTGCTCGACTACACCGTGCACGACGCGGCGAAGGCGGGGTTTGGTCGCGTGCTTTTTGTCATTCGGCACGATTTTGCAGAGGCCTTCCGCTCGGCCGTGGGCTCGCGGTTTACCGGAAAAATCGTGGTGGATTATGCCTTTCAGGAACTTGATCTTCTGCCGTCGGGCGCGGTGCCGCCGGTGGGGCGGACCAAGCCTTGGGGCACGGGCCACGCGCTTTGGTGCGCTCGCGAGGCACTGCCCGGCCCTTTCGCGGTGGTGAACGCCGACGACTTTTATGGCGCGGGCTCGCTGGCGGCGCTGGGTGATTTTCTCCGCCTCCCAGCCAGCACCGGCATACCCACCCACGCCATGGTGGGCTTTCCTTTGGGCAACACCTTATCGGAAAACGGCGCTGTATCCCGGGGGGTCTGCACGGTGGACTCAGAGGGTTGGTTGACCGGTATCGAGGAACGTTCCGGCATCGTCGCGGGCGAGGTCGGCCCTGATCGCGCCTACGATGCGGCGACGCCGGTCTCCATGAATTGCTGGGGTTTTCAGGCCGGGACTTTTCTGAGCAATCTCGACGAGGCCTGGCGGGATTTCTTTGCGGCGCGCGGGCAGGAGGAAAAAGCGGAGTTTTACCTGCCGGCGGCGGTTGACGGGTTGATGCGGCGCCGCGCCGCGCGAGTGCGGGTCTTGCCCACCGCCGATTCGTGGTTCGGCGTCACTTACCGCGAGGATAAACCTCGGGTGCAGGCTGCGCTGGCCGAACTCGTGAGACGGGGCATCTATCCTTCCCCATTATGAGCCTGGTTTTTTCCCGACCCGATGCGGATGTGTTTGTCCCCGGTGGTAGCGACCCGGTGGCAGCTTTGGCGCGGGTCACCCATCTGTGCGTGGCGGCGCATCAGGACGACATCGAAATCCTCGCGCACGATGCGATCTGCGATTGTCTCGATAAGCCCGGCGCCCGCGCTTTCGGTGGAGTGGTGGTGACCTGA
>RGVP01000122.1 GCA_010027235.1 bacterium | reverse complement strand
CTTACATCTTTTCAAGCTGATGACGGATGCGGCACAGGACGCCAAAGTGGCCCTTAAGTAAATCCCAGATTCTGGTTTTATCCGCGAATATCGGCGTTATCTGCGGTTAAAAAATTTCTTCCCCCAAAATCTGATATTCTCCTGCTGACGCTATTAGCCGGGTAGATCGTCAGGTCGCTGCTTATCTCCTGCCTTGAGCGCTGACCGCCATGTTTAGTATCAGCGGTGGTGCCCAACCTCATGCCGCGCGCCGTGGCAGCACTTCATTTTCTATCTTTGTCGAATTAAGTATGCGCAGGTCATACTCGGCCTGAAGACCAAGCCAAAATTGCGGCGAATTCCCAAAGTAACGCGCCAAACGTGCCGCAGTGTCGGCCGTTACGCCCCGCTTGCCATGAATAATCGCGGTCAGGCGGCTGTGCGGTATCTTTAGAGCCTTGGCCAAGGCATATTGCGTGAGCCCGTAATCGCCCAAAAAATCCTCTTTTATAATCTCCCCGGGGTGCCAGGGCTTGATGGTGGCATCTGTCTTCATTATTTTCATTTCTTGTTTGTTTATATAATTTTGCGAACACCTCTCGACGCTGTTCATATCGAGCGAGTTCAGTGGTAGTCTTCGAATTTCACATCCGCCGGACCGGCGTCGGTCCAAAGAAAGGTGATTCGCCACTGGCTATTAACGCTTATGGCGAAGCGTCCGGTTCCCTCTAGGCGATGAAATTTGTTGGAGGGTGGAATGTAGAGATCCTCGATTTTTTTGGCGAGGTTAAGATAGCCAAGACGTTTAAGGGCTTGTCGTTGTATATCGTGATTTATTCGCCTGTTGGGTATTCCCTTCCAAATTTGTTCTGTGGTTTTATCGGCAAAGCCTTGGATCATCACCGGTCAAAGAAGCATATCACGCCATTAACGTAAAGCGTAAATATTTCCGTTTCTCGGTCATATAGCTTTTCAGGTCGGGACCTAGGGGATTGAAGGAACGATTGGGGCTTTCGAAGCGAAGACGAAACTGGGCGAGCTGCTTGAGCGAGTCAGCCAAGGCGGCGCGTTCACGATTACGAAGCATGACCGGCCGGTGGCCCGGCTGATCGGGTATCAGCAGGACCTTGCGACCCGACGCAGCGAAGCCGCCCGGGAGCTGCGTGCGCAGCGTCTGCGTTACACTCTAGGCGGAATTGGCGCCCGTGACTTGCGTGCGGAGGGGCGGGCTTGAGGAACGAATTCGTCCTCGATTGCTCCGCCGCTCTGCCGTGGGTGTTTGGCGACGAGGTCAGCCCCGCCGCCGACGCCTTGCTCGATCGACTCGTCCAAGGCGAACGGGCCTGGGTGCCGGCGCTCTGGCACCTCGAGCTCGGGAACGTGCTCCTGGGCGCCAAACGTCGCGGCCGCATCGACCAAGCCGGCATCGAGGGCTTTTTGTCGCGGTTGGCGGTTTATGACATCGCGGTGGACGATCAAACGATGGAGCGCGCCTGGCAAAAGACGCTGGACCTGACCCTGCAGCATTCGCTCTCGAACTACGACGCGGCCTACCTGGAACTCGCCCTGCGCCGAGGGCTGCCGCTCGCCTCGCTTGACCGTGAACTCATCGCCGCCGCGCGTGCGTGCGGCGTGCCGCTGTGCCTGCAAAGCTGAGGCGTCACACGAGGGCGTGGGCGCCGGGCCTAAATATCGGCAGCCAAAAGAGAAACTGCGCCGATAACACCAAGGGCCCCCGAGAGGCAGGCATCCACCGCGGATAACGCAGCTGGGGGCGGATGGATTCCAGGGTATCCGTGATCATCCGTGTTATCCGCGGTCTATGATTCGGTTTCCTTGTTCTGTTCATAACGACATTTCCACCTCACTGCGTGGAGCAAGCGCGGCCCCTGCGCAGACCCCGGTGTGACCTTTGCCTTGCCCGGCGGGGCAGTTTGGCGCGAACGTCGAGGCCATGTCTGAACTCGCCGCTCCCCCCTCTCTCACTGCCCGCGCCGGTTTTGCGTTGGCCATGGCCGCGGTCGTGGGTGTTTCCAACTGGCTGGTCCAGTATCCCATCAACGACTTCCTTACTTGGGGCGCGTTTTCCTACCCGATCGCTTTCCTCGTTTCGGATGTCTGCAACCGCTGCTTCGGTCCGCGCCGCGCCCGCGAGGTCGCCTTCGTGGGGTTCGCGGTCGGTATCGCCCTTTCGCTCTGGCTCGCCACGGTGCAGATCGCGGCCGCCTCTGGGACCGCCTTCCTCGTGTCGCAGCTCCTGGATGTGGCCGTCTTTAACCGCCTGCGCCGCGCCTCTTGGTGGAAGGCACCATTATGGGGCTCGGTGAGCGCCTCCATTCTCGATACTGCGATCTTCTTCTCGATCGCCTTTCACGGCACCGAGGTCCCCTGGCTGCCGCTGGCCGGCGGCGATCTGGTCGCCAAGCTCCTGATGGCCGTCCTGCTGCTCGCGCCCTACCGCGCCCTCGTGCGGCGTTTCCTGCCCAACGCATTTACTTTCTCCGCCTCGTCCCGACCGGCGGCGTCCGCCTGAGTGGCCGGCTGGTCTTTCTTTTTTACCCCATGCCCGCTGCACCCGCTGTGATCGTTGTTGGTAGCTACGTGCAGGATCTCACCTGGCGTTGCGCCTCGTTTCCCACCGCCGGCCAGACCACGCTCGGCGTCTTCGCCACCGGCCCGGGCGGCAAGGGCTCCAATCAAGCGGTGGCGGCCGGTCGCGCCGGGGCCGACGTTCTCTTTGTCGGCGCGGTCGGGGCGGACGCCTTTGCGGCCGTCGCGCAGGCTTTTTACGCGGAAAACCAGCTCGCCGCGCGCTTCGTGCCCAAGCCCCGCCTCGCCACCGGCACCGCCGCCATCCTGGTGGACGACGCCGGCCAAAACGAGATCGTGGTCGCCCTGGGGGCCAACGCCGCGCTCGGCCCGCGCGACCTGCCGCCAGCCCTGTTCAAAGGCGCGAAGCTCGTCGTCACCCAGCTCGAAACCAGCCTCGTCGCGGTCGCCCACACCCTGCGCACCGCCCGCCGCGCCGGTGCCGCCACCGTGCTCAACCCGGCGCCGATGCGGGCTGATTTCGATCCCGCCCTGCTGCGTGACGTCTCCATCCTCATCCCGAACGAAACGGAGTTCGTCTCCCTCGTGAACCTACTCGGGCTCGCGCCAAAAAAAGCCGCCTACACCGAAGCCGCGCTCGCCGCCGAGGCGCCCGCTGCGCTCCATGCGCTTTGCCGCCGCCTCGGCCCGCCGGTCGTAATCGTGACTCTCGGCAAACGCGGTTGCTTCGTCTTTCGCGCCGAGGGCGGCGAGTTTATCCCAGGTCACGTCGTAAAAGTGGTCGATACCACCGGCGCGGGCGACGCCTTCGTTGGCGGGTTCGCGCACGGCTTTGTGCAACACGGGGGCGACGTGTCCGCCGCTGCCCGCGTCGGCCAAGCCGTAGCCGCCCTCTCCGTCACCAAGGCCGGCACCGCGCCCAGCATGCCTACCGCGCGTGAACTGGCGCGGTTTTTGAAAACCCGTCCCACCCCGTCCCCGACCTCCCCTTCATGAACCTCACCGCCGCCCAGCTCGCCGCCGCGCTCGATTCCACGAATCTCCGGCTCGACGCCTCCGCCGCCGACATCACCGCCCTCTGCCACGAGGCCGTCGCGCACCGCTTCGCCTGCGTGATGATCTACCCCTCCTCCGTGCCCCACGCCGCCGAGGTGCTGCTGGGGTCGAGTTTATCAAGACCTCCACTGGCTTCGGTAGCGCCGGCGCGAAGGTCGAGCACATCGCCGCCTGGGCCGCCGCCCGCCGCGGCGACATCCGCATCAAGGCCTCCGGCGGCATCAAGACTCTCGCCGACGCCCGCGCGCTGCTTGAAGCCGGCGCGGTCCGCCTCGGCACGAGCAGCGCCGCCGCGATCGTGGCCGAGCTCGGCGGCGGTGCGGCCGCGGCCGCCGGCGGCTACTGAACCCGCGGTCGGCTTGACGGCCGAAAAAGGCACACCCAAGGTAACACCATGCCCTCCGTCACCATCACCCTCAAGGTTTCGGCCGCCCGCAAGAAGGCGCTGCAGGCGCAGGCAAAGCGTGCCAAGAAGAGCCTGAACGCCTACGTGCTCGATCGCGTGGAAAACTCCTCGGTCGATTGGAACGCGTTCCTGAAGGCGATGCCGCCGGTGCAATTGCCGCCGGACGCCCCCACCGATTTGTCCACCCGCGAGTGGTAACGTGAACGATCCCGTTCCCCGCTACCTGGTGGATGCCGGTCCGCTGGTTGCGTTCTTTCTCAAGGGCGATCGGCATCACGCATGGAGTTTTGAGACTATCCGCGTGCTGCGCGAACCGCTCTTCACCACCGAGCTCATCATCGCGGAAACCGGGCATTTTCTAAAACGGTATCATCCGGCGCTCACAAACTTGTGCGCCGCGCTCCAGTCCGGCCGCATCCGCCTGATCCCTCTCTTCCCGGCCTACCTGCTTCGCGTCGCGGAGTTGATCCGCGACTACCCCGGCCGCGCCGATCTTGGCGACGCCTCGCTCATCGTGCTCTCGGAACTGCATCCGCGCGCCACCCTGCTCACCATCGATCACCGCGATTTCAGCGTCTACCGCCGCGCCGACGGCAAAGCCGTGCCCTGCCTTTTCCCCGCTTGAAAACCGCCTCCTCCGCCCCCGTCCTGCCCCTCGCCCCGCCGACCCTCGCCGAGGCGGCGGACGACGATGCCCTGCTGTCGCGCTTTCTCGATGCCATGTCGGCGAAGGGACTGTCGCTCTACGCGGAGCAGGAAGAGGCTATCCTCGAACTGCTCGCCGGCCGCCATGTCATCCTCAACACCCCGACCGGCTCGGGCAAATCACTGGTCGCCGCCGCCGCGCATTACTTCGCTCTCTCGCGCGGCAAACGCTCGGTCTACACCTGCCCGATCAAGGCCCTGGTGAATGAAAAGTTTCTCTCCCTTTGTCGCGACTTCGGCCCGGAGCACGTCGGCATGATGACCGGCGACGCCACCGTGAACGCCGACGCGCCCATCCTCTGCTGCACCGCCGAGATTTTGGCCAACCAAGCCCTCGCCCGGGGCGACGACGCCCGCCTCGCCGTCGTGATCATGGACGAGTTCCATTACTATTCCGACCAGGAGCGCGGCGTGGCTTGGCAAGTGCCCCTGCTCGCCCTGGCGCGCAGCCGTTTCCTGCTCATGTCCGCCACGCTCGGCGATACCCGCACCATCGAGCGCGAGGTCGAGCGCGTCACCGGCGCGCCTATGGCGGTGGTCCGCAGCGACCGCCGCCCGGTGCCGCTGGAGTTCGAGTGGTCCGAGACCCCGCTGGCCGAGCGGGTAGCGCAACTCGTGGCGGATCGCCGCGCGCCGGCCTACCTCGTTCACTTCACCCAGCGCGCCGCCGCCGAGACCGCGCAGAACCTGATGAGCCTCGCGCTCTGCACGAAAGAGGAAAAGTCCGCCCTCGCCGACGCCCTCGCCGGTGCGCGCTTCACCAGCCCCTACGGCAAGGAACTGAAACGTTGGCTGCGCCACGGCATCGGCCTGCACCACGCCGGCCTGCTCCCGCGCTACCGCATCCTCGTCGAGCAGCTCGCCCAGAAGGGTCTACTCAAGCTCATCTGTGGCACCGACACCCTCGGCGTGGGCATCAACGTGCCCCTGCGCACCGTCGTCTTCACCCAGCTCTGGAAATACGGCGGCACCAAGGCCTCCACCCTCAGCGTGCGCGACTTCCGCCAGATCGCCGGTCGGGCCGGGCGCAAGGGCTACGACGACGTCGGCTACGTCGTGGTGCAGGCTCCCGAGTGGGTGATTGAAAACCTGCGCGCCGAGCAGAAGGCCGCGGCCGATCCGTCGAAGAAAAAGAAACTCGTCAAACAATCCGCCCCCGAGGGTGCCATCGGCTGGGATCGCAAAACCCTCGAGCGCCTCCAGACCGCCCCGGCCGAGCCTTTGGTGTCGCGCTTCGCGGTTTCCCACGGCATGCTTCTGCAGGTTCTTTCGCGCGACGCCGACGGCTGCCGCGAGATGCGCCGACTCATCGCCGACAGCCACGAACCTCCGGCCAAGAAAAACGCCCACCGGCGCCGATCCTGGCAGTTATTTCGCGCCCTGCTCGAACGCGGCATCGTCTCCATCATTCCCCGCCAGCCCTCCGGCCGCCGCCTGCAGGTCAACCTCGCGCTGCAAGACGATTTTTCCCTGCATCAGGCGCTCTCGCTCTACCTAATCGACACCGTCCAGAAACTCGACCGCGAGTCGCCCGACTACGCGCTCGACGTGCTTACGCTCTGCGAAGCCATCGTCGAGGATCCCGAGGTCATCCTCCGTGCGCAGGTGAGCCGGGTCAAGGGTGACGAGATCAACCGGCTCAAGGCCGAGGGCGTGCCCTACGAGGAGCGTATGGAGAAAATCGAGGGCATCGAGCACCCCAAGCCGTTGCGCGAATTCCTCTACGATACTTTTAACGCCTTTGCCGCCGCGCATCCTTGGGTGGGGCAGGAGAATGTGCGGCCCAAGAGCATCGCGCGCGAGATGCACGAGCGCTGGATGAGCTTCGCCGACTACGTGCGCGACTACGGCTTGGAGCGCGCGGAGGGGCTGGTCCTGCGCCACCTCATGCAGGTCTGGAAGGTGCTCGCCCAGACCGTCCCGCAATCGGCCAAGACCGAGCCCGTGCTGGAGCTGGAGACGATGTTCGAGGCGTTGGTGCGCGGCATCGATTCTAGCCTCATTGACGAGTGGGAACGCCTGCAGGCCGGTGAGGCGGCCGCGCCGGTTCCGGCTGAGGACGCGGCGGCGCTGGTCGCGGCGAAATTCGGCTCCGGCCCGCGTGAGCTTACCCGCGACCCGGTGGCGCTGAAGCGGGCGGCGCGCGTGGCGATCCACCTTGTGTTGCAGGACGCCGCCGCGCGCGACTGGGAGGCCTGCGCCGCCCGCGTCCTCCCCGCCGAGGTCATCGACGAGGTGGTCGCGACCGAGGCGCGGCGGCTGGAAAAGCTCTTCGCCGCGCACGCCGAGGCGCGCGACCGTTTCCGGCTCGATCCGGCCGGGCGGGCGGCGGAGCACACCCACTTCGACGAGGCCGAGCCCGGCGCGGCGGAGTGGCGCGTGGCGCAGGTGCTGGTCGATCCCGAGGAGGCCAACGACTGGGAAGCCGGCTTCGTTCTGGATTTGTCTGCCACCCGGGCGAGCGGTCGGGTGGA
>RGVP01000121.1 GCA_010027235.1 bacterium | reverse complement strand
TCCCAGTAGCGGAAGTCGGGTTAACTGCCCCCCGACTCGGATGGCCTTTGCTGGGGCGTAGGGGACGAGGCGCACCAGGGGTTGGCCGGCCTTGGCCAGGATGATTTCCTCTCCTGCCACCACCTCCTCAACCAACCGCGATAGGTGGGTCTTGGCGGCTTAGATTTTGATCGTTCTCGAGACCAGACCAAGTCTGGTTTGGCAAACTCGATTTACATCAAAATCGCGGAGTGTCGTTCGAGTTTGGGTCAGGCGAGTGCGCGGTTCAGGGCGCTGATAATCGCGCGGATTGAGGCGACTTCGATATTGGTGTCCACGCCGGCGCCGTAAAGGCTGCGACCGTCGGCGAATTTAAGTTGGATATAGCTCACCGCGCGGGCCTCGGCGCCGCCGCCGAGGGAGTGTTCATTGTAGCTTTGCACGTCGCAGGCGGGCACTTGGCCGGTGGTGGCGAGTCCGCGCATAAAGGCGTCGATCGGGCCATTGCCTTGACCGGTCAACGCTACGGGCTTGCCGCGCATGGTCAGGGCGGCCTCGCAGGAGACGCGTTCGCCGCGCTCGGTGGTGCGGAAGGCTTGAAGGAAGACGGGAGCGGCGGGTTGTTCAAGGTATTCGCGTTCGAAGGCGGCGAGGATCTCGGCCGGGGCGAGTTCTTTGCCCTCACGATCGGCGAGGTCGTTGACGATTTTACCGATTTCTTTGTGCATGAGTTTGGGCAACTGGTAGCCGAACTCGGTCTCAAGAATGTAGGCGACGCCGCCTTTGCCCGACTGGGAGTTGATGCGGATGATAGCCTTGTAGGTGCGGCCGAGGTCGGCGGGATCGATCGGGATATAGATTACATCCCAAGGGCGGCCGGATTTTTGGTGGGGCCAGGACTTCTTAATCGCGTCCTGATGCGAACCGCTAAACGCGGTGAACACGAGGTCACCGGCGTAGGGTTGGCGGGGTGGCACTTCCATGCGGGTGCAGCGCTCGTAGACCTCGCGGATGTGGGCGAGGTTGGAGAAATTCAGGCCGGTATCGATGCCGTGGGTGTGGAGGTTTAGCGCGACCGTGACGACGTCGAGGTTGCCGGTGCGTTCGCCGTTGCCGAAGAGGGTGCCCTCGACGCGATCGGCGCCGGCTAGCAGGCCCAGCTCGGTGGCGGCCACGCCAGTGCCGCGGTCGTTGTGGGTATGGAGAGAGACCTCGGTGAGGGCGCGGCGGGTGAGGTGGCGACACATCCACTCAATCTGGTCGGCGTGCACGTTGGGCGTGGCGTATTCGACCGTCGCGGGGAGGTTGAGGATGATTTTATTGTCCTCGGTGGGTTGCCAGACGTCGGTGACGGCCTCGCAAATTTCCAGGGCAAAATCCAGTTCCGTGCTGGTGAAGCTCTCCGGCGAATACTCCAGGCGGATGCGCGCGCCCTCGGCGACCAGCGGGCCCATGTGTTGCTTCAGCCAGTTGATGCCGCGAACGGCGATGGCTTTGATATCCTCGCGGGTGGCGCCGAAGACGTATTCGCGCTGCTTGGGCGAGGTGGAATTATAGAGGTGAAAGACGATATTCTTCGCCCCGCGCAAGGCTTCCAGCGAGCGCACGATCAGGTCCTCGCGGCATTGGCAGAGAATCTGGAGCGAGACGTCGGCGGGGACGCGTTTTTCCTCGATCAGGCGGCGGCAGAAATCGAACTCGATTTGTGAGGCTGAGGGGAATCCCACCTCGATTTGCTTAAAGCCTACCGCGACCAGCAGGGCGAAGAACTCCAGCTTTTCCTCCACGCTCATGGGCTGGGCGAGGGCTTGGTTGCCATCGCGCAGATCGACTGAGCACCAGATGGGGGCGCGGGTGTGGACACGGTCCGGCCATTGGCGGTCGGGCAGGGCGACCGGCGGAAAGGGGGTGTATTTGCCAATGGGGGAAAAGGACATGGACGAAAAAAGTAAAACGGACGGATACAGACGATAAAGTGGAGGGAAAAACTCGCGATTCCGGAGTGGTCCGGATCGGGGATTTAGGCGGGAAAGGGACGCACAATCAACCGCTCGCGCGGTCTCGCGGATCGTGCGTCTATATAAGTCGTAGGGCCTGGGCGATGCGTTGCATCAACCTCTAGTTAAACGACTGCGCCGGCGGCGAGTCAAGGCGTCCGGCGGCATGGCGATCGGCAGCGTGGCCTGACCGGTCGTAACCGCGGCGCCGCCCGCACGTCTTGAGTTTCGTGCATGCACTCCCCTCAATCGCCCCATGCCCCCGCCCCCTGACGCCGAATCGCCGCCCGACGTCGAGGGCTGGCTGGCGCGAGTTCGCGCTGGCGATCAGCAGGCCGCGCGACTCCTCGTCGACCACCTTTACCCGCAGGTCATCCGCATCGTCCGCGCCCGCCTGCCCCGGAGGGGCGGTGAAGAGGACCTGGCCCAGGATATTTTTCTGAAAATGTTCACCCGACTGGACCAGTATCAAGGTCAGGTGCCGCTCGCCCATTGGGTATCGAGAATCGCCGTGACGACCTGCATCGACGCCCTGCGCGCCCAGCGGCGGCGGCCCGAGCTCCGTTGGGCCGACCTCTCTCAGAGCGAGGCCGATGTGCTCGATGCGGTTCTTACCCGTGACGACGCCGCCGATACCGGCGATGCCCTCGCGGCCCACGAACTGGTGCACAAACTCCTCGACCAGCTAGCCCCGCCGGATCGTCTCGTCCTGCAACTCCTCGATCTGGAACAAAAAACTTTGGTCGAGATCCGCGAACTCACTGGGTGGAATACCACGCTCATTAAAGTTCGTGCCTTTCGTGCGCGCCGGAAATTGCAAAAACTTTTTCAACAACTCAGTAGAAAGGAACGCTCATGAAACCCCGTTTCGCAACGCCTTGGCTCCGCTTGGCCGCTGCCGCCCGCCGCGTTCCCGCGGAGGCTTCGCTTGATGCCGAGGCCCCGGTTGGCTTTTCCACCCGTGTTGTCGCGCTCTCGGCCTTTACGCCTTCCACCGGCCTCTTTGGAGGGGTGGCGTTTGAGCGCCTCGCCGCCCGCGCTCTCGGTTTCGCCTGCGCCGGGGCCTTAGCGGTGATCGTCTGGTCCAGTTTACCCGCCAGCGCTGGGGCCGGAGCAGCTTTTGATAATTCCGCTCTGGCCGACGCTTACGTCGATCCGGTGGGCAGCCTTCTCGAGGCCGTGGAAACATGAGCCGCACCCTTAAGCTTTCCCTGGTCTTCGCGGGCATCTTTGCCTGCGGCGTGGTCGTGGGCTTCGTCGGTGCTCAGCGGTTTCCCTCACCGCCTCACCGCGCTCAGGCAACCGCGCAGCCAAACCCCGTGCCCTCGGATGGCTTTGGCCCACAGCAGTTGAAACGTTATTCCTCGGGGCTGGGCCTGTCCGAAGAGCAAAAAATCGCCATCACGCCTATCATGGAGAAGGCGGGTGAGGAGTTGCGCCAGCTCCGCCGCGAGAGTTTCCGCCAGACCACGACGATCATCGAGGCGATGGAGGCCGCTGTCAGCGAGTTACTGACCCCTGCGCAGCGCGAAAAACTGGTCGTCCTGCAGGCCGAGCAACGCGCCCGCATGAAGGCTAAAATGGACGAGCGTCTACGCCGCCGCGGCGAGAGTGGTGAGCGTCGCGAGGGCGACGATCCTAGCCGACGCCCAGAACCCCGTCCTGCGGGAGAACCGCCCTCCGCCCCCACGGCCGAGCCGGGTAAAGATTCTCGTTGAACCGACTCCGCCCCCCCCGCACGGTGCCGACGGCCAGGTGCCATGCATGGGCAGGCGCGTGAACCCCGCCAGGGCCGGAAGGCAGCAACGGTGACGACGTTCTCCCAGTGCCGTGGAGTGCCTGGCCACTTTTTTCCGCCCCCCCTAGGGGCGCTAATTTTAGCCTCGCGGCCCAACTCGCTGGCTAGATCCGCAAGGGGCTTTCAGTTGCTTTCAAGCATTCCGCCCAGCGGGCGCCGCGTTTTCGGGTTTGCGCTTCGCGCGTTAGCGCGTGCTTTCCTTGGCGTTACCTGTGCCGCAAGCTGCCTACCAAGTCATCGCCCGCAAATGGCGTCCCCAGACCTTTGACGACGTCGTGGGCCAGGATCATGTCGTCCGCACTCTGCGCAACGCCATCGCTCGAGGACGCATTGCCCATGCCTACCTCTTCGTCGGCCCGCGCGGCACCGGCAAGACCTCGACCGCGCGCATCTTCGCCAAAGCCCTGAACTGCACCGGCGGTCCGAAGGCCGACTTCGATCCCGCCGATCCTGCCTGCCAATCCATCGCTGCCGGCACCCATCTCGACGTGATCGAGATCGATGGCGCCTCCAACAACGGCGTCGACCAAGTTCGCGAGCTGCGCGAGACCGTGCAATACACCCCGGCTCAGGGGCGTTTTAAAATCTACATCATTGACGAGGTCCACATGCTCTCGGCGGCGGCCTTCAACGCCTTACTTAAGACTCTTGAAGAGCCGCCCGCGCACGTGAAATTCGTCTTCGCGACCACCGATCCGCAAAAGGTTTTACCCACCATCGTCTCGCGTTGTCAGCGCTTCGACCTGAAGCCAATCCCAGCCCCCTTAGTAATTGAGCGGTTGTCCCGTATCGCCACCGCCGAGGGCATCGTGGTGTCGTCCGGCGCCCTGTCTTGCATCGCCCGCATGGCCGATGGCGGCATGCGCGACGCCCAGTCGATCTTCGACCAGATGATCTCGTTTTGCGGCACGAAAATCGAGGAATCCGACGTGCTCGATGTCTACGGCCTGGTCGCGGCGGAAAAACTTGCTGCGCTCGCCGCCGCGCTCGCTTCTGGCGACCACGTCGAGCTCGTGCGCTTGGTCGACGAATGCGACGCCTCCGGCCGCGACCTCGCTCGCTTGCTCACCGATTTACAGGAGTTCATCCGCGAGGCCCTGCTCCACGCCATCGCCCAGGGCGGTCGTAGCAACCGCCTCGGCGGTGTTTCGCTCACCACCGAGCAACTCACCCGCATGCTCGATGTCCTTCGTCTGGGCGAGGACGAGGTGAAGCTCGGGCTTTCAGACAAAATCAATCTCGAGGTTACCCTCCTCAAGGCCGTCGACGCCTCCCGCGCTCGCGCCATTGATTCGCTGTTGCGGGAGTTAACCCAGCTCGGTGCCGAGCTGTCCGCCTCCGCCGCGTCCCCTGGACCCGGTGAGGAAAAAAAAAAGCCCTGATCGAGCGGCTTGATGCCGCCGTGGTGGCTTATGTCGCGGCGTCCGCCGCCAGTGCCCCGCCTCCGCGCGGTCTTCCCTTGGCCACGCCTGCCGCGCGCGGCTCGGTTGGCCTGGCGGGCGCCCCTGGCGGCGCCCTTGAACGACTCGCCACCGGGCTTGGCGAGGGCGTTGGGGCAGGGGACGACGAGGCCGTCGCCGCCTTTGTTTCTGGCCCTCCGCCGGTTGATGATGGTCCGCCGCTTGAGGATTTGGAGGCGCAGATGGGTGGCGAGGTGGCCTCGCACGATGTCCTCTCTTCGGCATCTGGGGCTCGTTCCTCCCGTCGCGGCGCCCCCCGTCGCGAAGCCGCCGCGGAAGATGCCGCGAAAAACACTCCGATCCCCGAGCTCGACGACCTCGTCGCGCGTTTGCCGGCCCACCTACGCGAGACGATGGAGGAATTGCTGCGGGTTCGTTTTGTAGGGGTGAAGCGTGTGCCGGGGCGGGACCTTTTTACCCCGCCGGTTTAGACTGCTTTTAGGTTTGATTGGGCGTCGTGTGTCCGCATTTGCCAAGTCGGTGCCGGCTCTGCGATGCTGACCCGCGAACAAATTCGCAACTCACAGTGAACATCCGTTTCCTCCGCCGCGTTTTCCCGTTTCGCATCGTCGCCTCCGTCTTGGTTGCCGTGTTCTGCGCCGGCCCGCTTCACGCTGCGATCGAGAAGCTCGAAGTCACCTACGACTACGTCCGCCAGCAGGCCGCCGCCCGCGCTTCCGCCCCTTACCAGGAGCCCGACCGTGAGTTACCCAAACGCCTGGCGGAGCTGAACTATGACCAGATCCGCGACATCCGGTTTAAACCGGAACAGGCGTTGTGGCGAAGCGAAGGGCTACCCTTTCAGCTACATCTTTTTCATCGCTCGTCCGCAGTGCGCGAGGCGGTGCAGATTCGCGAATTCAGCGCCACCCACGTCCAGACCATTCCCTTTATTCGAGATTTTTTCGATTATGGAAAACTCGGCACGCTCGGTTCCCTGCGCTCCTCCCTTGGCTACTCCGGCCTCCGGCTACATTACCCGCTGAACCGCCCTGATATCTTCGATGAGCTAATCGTGTTTCACGGCGCCTCCTACTTCCGCGCCCTTGGTGCCGGCCAGATCTACGGCCTCTCCGCACGCGGCCTCGCCATCGACTCCGGCGTGCCCGGCGTGCCTGAGGAGTTTCCCGTTTTCACCGATTTCTGGATCGGCAAACCCCGCCCCGGCGCCACCGTCATCACCCTCTACGCCCTACTCGATAGCAAACGTATCGCCGGCGCCTACGAATTCATCATCCATCCCGGCCGCCCCACCACGGTGTCCGTGCGTTCGGAATTGAACGCCCGTGAAGCCATCGACGTCCCCGGTTTCGCCCCGCTCACCAGTATGTTTTGGTTCGGAAAAAATTCCGACCGCCCCTCCGGTGATCCCCGCCCTCAAGTCCATGATTCCGATGGCCTCATGGTGCACACCGCCGATGGCGCGCGGCTCTGGCGACCGCTGCAAAACCCCCGCATGATCCTCAACACCGATCTACGCGCGGTGAAACCCCTTCGCTTCGGTCTGATCCAACGCGAACGGTCCATCGCTGCCTACGAGGACTTCGAGGCCCGCTACCATGAGCGCCCCAGTTGTTGGATCGAGCCGCTAGGCGATTGGGGTGGCGGCCAGGTGCGTCTCGCCGAGTTGCCCACCGCCAATGAATACGGTGACAACATGGTGGCCTATTGGTTGCCCGATCAGAAGCCTGTCCCCGGCCAGCCCTATGCCCTTGCCTACAATATGATTTGGTCCCTCGACCAACCCGCCGACGACAAGCTCGCTCGCGTCGTTTCGACCCGCGTTGGCAACTTGCCGCATGGTGGTTGGGGACAGCTCTACTGGATCGATTTCGCCGGCGCCGGCCTTGGCCAGCGGAACCCTGATAACCTCGCGCCCCAGATTGATGTCGGTCCGGGCGCGAAGCTTCTGCATCAGACCTTGATCCGCCACCCCGGTATCGACGGCTGGCGCGTCGCCTTGCAGGTTGAGGGAGAGGCCCCGCCCGAGGGCCTGGCCAAGCCGCGTCCGGTCGAGCTCCGCGTGCGCCTTCGTGATGGTTACGAGCCCGTTTCCGAGACCT
>RGVP01000013.1 GCA_010027235.1 bacterium | reverse complement strand
GTCCGGCTGACGCCGGTCGCAGCAACCACTGGCGTCTACAAAACTGACAAATTGGGCGTTTCGTATGGCGGTGCGGCGGATGCGTGCGTTGTCTACCCGGCCCATACGGACCGCCGGACGGCGCAAAAGATTCTGGAGTATTCGCAACACAGCGTGAAGTAGCCGAGCAAAGAGTGAAATTTGTATGGTCTTCGCAAGGGGCAATCGGCCACTTTCCGCATTTTTCAATAGATCTCTTCATTTCCCGTAATCCGCCATGCACCACTTCCGCCACGTCGGTCATAATCTCCACTGCGAAAACGTCGATCTCGCTGAGATCGCCCGCCTCTATGGCACGCCGACTTACGTCTACAGCACGGCTACCATGGCGGACAACTATACCCGCCTCGCCGGTGGCCTGCGCGGACTCGACCTCCAGATCTGCTACGCGATGAAGGCAAACTCCTCCCTCGCGATCTTGCGCCACTTTGCCAACCTTGGTGCCGGCTTTGACCTCGTGAGCGGCGGAGAAATCCGGCGCGTGCTCGCCGCCGGCGGCGACATCAAGCGCTCCGTTTTCGCCGGAGTGGGCAAGACGGAGGCTGAGATCGAACTAGCCCTCAAAAACGGCATATTCGCCTTTCATGTCGAGAGCGAGCCCGAGATCGCCCGCATCAATCATGTCGCCGGAAAACTCGGCGTGAAGGCCCCCATCGCCATCCGTATCAATCCTGACGTCGACGCCCACACCCACGCCAAAATCACCACGGGTAAGTCGGATAATAAATTTGGCATCCCGCTCGCCCACGCCGCCGCCGCCTACGAGACGGCCGCGCGTTTCCCCCATATTCAGATCAAGGGCGCGCAGATGCACATCGGTTCCCAGCTCACCAGCCTCGCCCCCTTCGTCGAGGCGGTGAAGAAGGTCGCGCCCTTCGTGCAGGAGTTGAAGGCCAAGTATGGCATCACCTACTGGTCCATCGGCGGCGGCATCGGCATCATCTACAAGGACGCCCTCGCCAGCGGCGACCCGGCTTGGTGGAGCGCCCAGCCGCCCGAGACCCGTCCGCTCACTCCCGAGGCTTACGGCGAGGCTCTCACGCCCTTGCTTGCACCCCTCGGCCTCAAAATTCTGCTCGAGCCCGGCCGCTACCTCGTGGGCAACGCTGGCGTGCTGCTTTCCCGCGTGGAGTTTCTAAAGCGCGGTAAGGGGAAGAACTTCCTCATCGTCGACGCCGCCATGAACGATCTCGTGCGGCCTGCCATGTATGACAGTTTCCATGAGATTGTCCCACTCCGCCGCGATTCCGCCCGCCCGGCGCTCACCGCAGACGTGGTCGGTCCGGTCTGCGAGAGCGGCGATTGTTTTGCCAAGGACCGCACCCTCCAAGAGGTTGGCGAGGGTGAATTCATCGCGTTGATGAGTGCAGGTGCCTATGGTTACACTATGGCCAGCCGCTACAACACCCGCAGCCTCGCCGCCGAAGTCTTGGTTCAAGGCGCCGCCAGCGATCTGATCAACGCCCGCGAAACCTTTGAGCAGCAGATCCAGAACGAGAAACTGCCGATGTTTCTAACCAAGTAGGTCTGGGCTGCAGGGCCGTTCTCTGCTTTTTTCAGCATATGAACATCGTCGTTGTCGGTGCCGGGGCTTGGGGGACTGCCTTTGCCCTTCATCTTACCCGGCTTGGCCACACCGTCACGCTGGCCCCCCGGCGTTTTGAACAGGCTCTCGCCCTCGCCTCGACGCGCGAAAACCCCGACTACCTGCCGGGTCACCGCCTACCGCAGTCGATCCAGATCGCCCATGAATTAGCTCCCGTCCTCATGGAGGCGGAACTAGTATTGCTCGCCTGCCCCTCGCAGGCTCTGCGTGAAACCGCCTCGCGGCTCGCCGCCGGGCTCGGGCTGGCCACCCAGCTAAAACTCGTCGTCTCGCTCGCCAAGGGCCTCGAACTGGGCACGCACCTTCGCCCCACCGAGGTCATGGCCGCCTCGCTGCCCGAGCTCCCGGTTGGTTGCCTCACCGGACCGACCAACGCTGGCGAGGTCGCGGCCGGTAAACCTGCCGCCATGGTGCTTGCCGCGACCGGCGCCGACGCGGCCCTGCTGGCTGCCGTGCAGGCCGCGCTCAGCGGGCCGACCTTGCGAGTCTATCTGAGTGATGATGTCGCCGGGGTCGAGTTTGGTGGCTGCTTGAAAAACGTTTATGCTATCGCTGCCGGTTGTTGTGATGGCCTGCGTTTGGGCGACAACGCCAAGGCCGCCCTGCTGACCCGCGCCCTTGCTGAGATGGTTCGTGTTGGCGTGGCCCTTGGCGCGCGGGCGGAGACCTTTTACGGCCTCGGTGGCTTCGGCGACCTCGTCGCGACCTGCACCGGCGGTTGGTCACGTAATCGCACTTTCGGGCAAGGTCTGGGCGAGGGCCGGACCGCTGTCGAATTGATTGCGGAGAGCAAAAGCGTGGTTGAGGGTTACCGCACCACCGAGAGTTTGCACGGCCTGTGTCTGGCGCGGGGCATCGATGCGCCGATCCTCGCCGAGATCCACGCCATTCTCTACGCCGCCAAGCCGCCCGCCGAGGCGCTCGCCACCCTGATGGGGCGAGGGCTTAAACACGAGTAGGCGGGTGGTTTTCGGCCCGGGCTCTGGCCCGCTTAAGGACGTGGCTGGAAGCGCGGTTTTCAGTCCCCTAGACTTCGCAGGGTGGTGGCCGTTCCAAGGTTAACGGGCACACCGCCCGCGCGCGTTGGCAACTCTGCTGAGCCGTTTAGTGGCCGGCGCCGGATTGGTGTTCCTGGATGTATTCGTTCTTCAGCCCAAGGGCCTCGGGGGCGTGGAGGACGAGCATCTTCATGCGAATGTCCTTTGGCACGTCCTTGGCGGTGGCCTTGGACACAACGATCATCAGTCCGATGGCCAGCGGCACGGTCCAGATGGCGGGTTGTTCGCAGAGAATGCGCAAGAGCGGGTGGTGGGCCCAGAACTCATTCAGTGGGGCGAAGGGGGCGAAGATTTTGCCCATGGGACCTTTATCCAGGGCGAGGTTGCTGGCGTTGGTCAGCGCGGCGGCGAGAAGGGCGAGGATGCCTCCCGTCAGCATGCCGGCGGCGGCGCCCTTCATGGTCATGCCGCGCCACCACACGCTCATGAAAAGCAGGGGGAAGTAACTGGCGGCGGCGATGGCGAAGGCCTGGCCGACCATGAAATTGATCTCCAACGGCTCGACGCAGCAGCCGAGGCCTACGGAGACAGCGCCAATGCCGATGGCGGCGAACTTGAACATCTTCATGCGCTGCTCGGGCGTGGAGTCAGGCTTGAGCATCCGGCCGTAGACGTCGTGCGCCAGGGCGCCGGTCATCGACACGAGTAGTCCGGAGAAGGTGCTCATGAAGGCAGCGAAGGCGCCCGCGCAGGCGATGCCGCTGAGCACGGAGCCGAGCACGCCGTAGTTGGCTCGGATGAGGGTGGGCAGTTCGAGCACGATCTTATCGGTGCCCTTGGCGCCGATACCGTTGTAAAGCTCCGGCATGAAGTTTCGGCCGAGCACGCCGATTACCGGCGGGAAGACGTAGAACACACCGATCAGGATCATCACCCACATGGTGGTGCGCTTGGCGGCGACGCCATCCGGGTTGGTGTAGAAGCGAACCAGGATGTGGGGTAAGCCGGCGGTGCCGCAGACCAGCGCAATGATCAGCGAGTAGGTGTAGAGCAGCGAGAGCGGACGTGCCTCCTCGGGTGAGAGTTTGGCGGCTTTGGCGGCCTTGGTGGTGAGCGGGCCGAAGGGCGAGATCCAGGCCTCGTCGGCGGGGGCCTTGGCGGGTAGATCCAGGCGGGGATGCTCGACGTTCTGGACCAGCGCGGCTCTTTCGGCGGGAGTGGCGGCGTTGACGGAGAGGTTTTTCCCGTAGCCGCCAAAGACGGCGGCGAGGACGAAGACGGGCACGCTGATCGCGAATATTTTCATCCAA
The DNA here is from genome assembly GCA_010027235.1 of bacterium. Lineage (GTDB taxonomy): Bacteria > Verrucomicrobiota > Verrucomicrobiia > Opitutales > Opitutaceae > IMCC26134_A. Next base: position 26,496 of record RGVP01000013.1, on the reverse strand, counting down.
TACTGCATGGCTTGGACGAGGGTGATGCCCTTCATGCCGCCGAGGGCGACGTTGAGGGTGATGACCGCGCCGACCACCGCGACGCCCACCCAGTAGGGAAGGCCGGGGAAGATGTAGGCGAGGGTGGTGCCGGCGCCCTTCATTTGCGGCATGGTGTAGAAAAACCCGATAAAGAGCACGAAGCAGACGGCGATCTTACGGAACAGCGGCGAGTCGTAGCGGCCCTCGGCGAAGTCTGGAATAGTGTAGGCCCCGAAACGACGCAGCGGGCCGGCGATGAAGAGCAGGAGGAAGAGGTAGCCGCAGGCGTAACAGACCGGATACCACAGCGCGTCGTAGCCGATCGCCATGACCATGCCGGCGATACCCATGAATGAGGCGGCCGAGAGATATTCGCCGGAGATGGCGGAGGCGTTCCAGCCGACCGACACGGAGCGGCCGGCGACGAAGAAGTCGCCGGCGGTCTTGGAGCTTTTGGCCGAGCGGAAGCCCATCCATACCGTCACCGCGACAGTGACGAGAGAGAATACGAGGATCCAGGGGTCGACGCCAGCGGCGGCTTGGGCGAGGGGTAGGGTGAGGGCGGGGAGGGTCATGGCGGGTATCAGCGGCGGGCCTCCTTGACTTCGCTGGCCTCAAGAGCGAGCGAGCGGCGGATGAAATGGAACGAGATGGCCCAGACGTAGGGAAAAAATAAGACGCCGAGGATGAGCCAAGCGAGGGTGAAGCCGCCCACGCGCTTCGCCATGATGGCTGGGGCGAGGTAATTGACCAGGGGCAGACCGAGTAGCGCGATGAGGAAGGCGAGCGCGCAACCAGTGGAAAGCACAAGTTGGCGGCGCATGAGTTCACTCAGGAAGGCTTCACTATGGATTTTATCAGATGGGGTGTTTGGGGGTTGGGGCATGGACGCAGATAGTGCAGGCAGGGAAGCTCTTGGCGAACAAAAGCGCGCGGGGCTTGAGGAGAAAATCAAGCAGCGCAGGTTCCGGGATGCGACTCCCGCTTTGACCTAGGCAGTGGCATCGGCCCGTATTTCCGCAGTTTGAATCTTGTTAATAGCATTTCCCCTCGGGCATACTGGGCCGCGCTTTTCGCTTTGGCCGCGAGCGTTCACGCGGCCTACGATCCGCCGGTGGGGTATTACTCGACCGCCACTGGGCTAAGCGGGGCGGCTCTGAAGGCAGCACTACACAACCGAATTAAGGGACACACGGTCCTACCCTATACTTCAGGGTCCACCGATGTGTGGGACGCCCTCACCGTATTGGATGCCGATCCAAACAATAGCGCGAATGTGCTTTTGCTTTATTCTGGCGAGAGCCGGAGCAGCACCTTGCGCGAGGGCTCCGCTTCAGGGAACACTTGGAATCGGGAGCACGTCTGGGCGCTTTCCCACGGGCCAGGAAGCACTGGAACTGTGCCCGGCACGGATGTGTTTCATCTCTTTGCTTGCGATACCACGGTGAACGCGAACCGGGGCAACCAGCCCTATGATGAGGTATCCTTTTCGCCTGACCCAGAGGCATCTTCGTCCGGAAGCAATGGTTCTTCTTGGAATCCGCGCGACGCGGATAAGGGCGTAATCGCCCGAGCCCTTTTATACATGGCCGTGCGCTACGAGAGCGATGACTCGGTGGACCTCGAACTTGCCGAAACCGCGGGTAGCACCACCATGGGCAAGTTGTCCACCCTGCTCGCTTGGCACCGTAAATTCCCGCCGACCGAGGCGGAGCGGAAGCGCAACGACACGATTTACACGACTTTTCAGCGCAACCGGAACCCGTTCATCGATAACCCACTGTTCGGAGATCAGGTGTTTTCGGGCGACACCCCTGCTGGGGCGTGGAAGCGAGCCCGGTTCACGACCGCGCAGCTCGCCAACGCGGCAGTCTCGGGCGACGCGGTCGATCCGGATGGCGACGGGCGGCCCAATCGGTTGGAGTATTTATTAAACACGAATCCACTGCTCGCGGAGTCCTCGGGCGAGGCGGCGACCACAGTTGAATACTTGCCGCCGACGGTGGCGGGCGGCGTGGCGCGACTGGCCTTGAGTCATCGCCGGCTGCGTTACGCGACTGATCTGGTGGTAACCTACGAGGTGTCGGCGGACTGCGTGACGTGGACGGCCTTTAATCCAACCGCGACCACGACGGCCTATGTAGATGGCTTGATGGATCGCGTGACGGTGGAGACGCCTTTTACGGGAGAACGTCGGTTTTTGCGGGTGCGATTGGACCGTCCCTGAGACGACTTAAATGATTTAAATCGAAAAACTTTTGTATGTTTTAGGCTGTGGTTTCTTTGGCAATGACCGGATCGTGCCCGTTGCGGTGGAGGTCCTTGTAGCGATGTTCGAGCATGATCTCGTGCTCTTGTTATTCAGGTGCCTTGTTTACTCCCATCGTCTCGAATTGCTCCACGAAAGTTACGCGTTGCATAGGGCTGAGTTGGTCTCTGGAGGACGCTACGAGGCGCTTTGCGTGGCGCAGGGTGGCTTCATTTCTCGGACACGCCCTTACAAAGTAGAATTGAAACTGGGCGGCTTTGGACGTTTTTCGCGTCGCGTGAAGGTCGGTCAGCAGATGATTTTGGGGTATGGAAACAAGCACTCTGGAGCGGTTCAGGCGACTTTTGTGCAGTTTGCAGGATGATATTCAGAGCACGCTAATTGCGGCCCGGAGCCGTCAGGGGCGGCGTTTTGCCGAGGTAGCGGAGGTGACGGCCGAGGACACCATTTTCCATGTGGATAAGATCTCCGAGGAGGTCATTTTAGGTTGGTTGGAGAAAAACTGGCCCCGCGCCTGGCCGGTCGAGCTTGTGATGGAGGGGCTGCCTCCTGGGGCGACGTTCCCGCGCGGGGTAGCGGTGAAGCAGACGCGCTGGAAGCTCGTGCTCGATCCCATCGATGGCACGCGTTGCCTGATGCACGACAAACGCAGCGCTTGGGCACTGGCTGGGCTTGCGCCCCAGCGCGGGGCGCGAACCTCGCTACGCGACGTCGTGGTCGCGGCCATGACTGAGCTACCGACCTCGAAGGCGGGCTGGGCGGACCAGCTGAGTGCGGTGCGCGGCGGGCCCCTACGCGCTACCCGGCGGGATTTGCGGGATGGCCGGGGCAAGCGCTGGACGCCGCGTCCGAGCGCGGCAGTCGATTGCGATCATGGTTTCGCCTCCGTGGTAAAGTTTTTCCCTGAGGCCAAGGCTGCGACCGCTGCACTGGAGGAAGAGCTTTGGTGTGGGCTGGGGCTACACGGTCGAAATGGCGGAGCGCGGGTTTTTGACGACCAGTATCCGTCTACCGGCGGGCAACTCTACGAACTTATCGCCGGCCATGACCGGTTGATTGCGGACCTCCGGCCCTTGCTGCTGCCTAGGGTGGGGCTGGCGAGTGCGCTGTGTTGTCATCCCTACGACATCTGCACGGCCTTGTTGCTGGAGGCGGCGGGTGGGGTCGTCGCTCGGCCAGATGGGGGCCCGCTTGTTGCGCGTTTGGATCTCACCACCCCGGTGGCTTGGGTGGGTTACGCCAATCCAGGTTTGGCGCGTCGGGCCGCGCCCGTTTTGCGCCGGTTGCTCGCCGAGCTGGGCTGAACCGTCGGACGGATTTTATTCGGCGGGGAGGGCGCGCGTGGTTGCCCCGTCATCCCATGAAGCCCCCACTAGGGTGGCGCGGGGATACGCGGGTATGCCCGGTTCTTCGTAATGAAGCATAGAGACAAGCATATCGACTGCGGCCTCCCCGGTGAGATCATTGTGCTGCTCCAGGCCCGACCAATCTGCGCAACCGCGCCGGCGCTCGAGTTGCACTAGGCCGATGTCGCGTGGCGCCTCCACGCCGATGGCGGAAAGCCATTCGCGCACCACGGTGTGGAGCGTAAACACAACGTCTGGACGATGGATGCGGAACCAAGACTGAAAGAGAGCGGGGTCGAAGCGAGCGGCTTCGACGTTGAGAAACGCCGGTAACCGATCCGCCTCGGGTAGGTTTTCTTGGGCCAACCAGAAACCCGCGCTGAAACGACCGTCCACTAACCGGTCGATGCTGTGCTCCAGCACGAGCGCCGGTCGGCGGTAACCGAGCGCGCGGCATCGCTCCATCGCCTCCAGAACGAGCGCGTGATGGTCCACGCAGGCGAAGGAAAGCGTGGGTTCTCGGGTGCGCACGCCGGTGACCACGACGGCGTAGCGTTGCCAAATGACGCCGAAGCGCGGCGGCAGGCGATTTTCTTTCATTAAGCCCACCACCACTAGTCCCGTGATCCCTCGGGCGCAGAGCACGCGGTTTAGTTGCTCGCCGTGCAGTGCAGGATCGTGGAGCCAAAACTCGTCTAGTGTATAACCGTGCATAGTCGCACGTCGCCGGCAACCGGTCACGTAGGAAGGGATGGTTGGGTGCTGGGTAAAGGCCTGTGGGTCGAGGTTGGCGTTGAGCAGTGCCAAAGTGCGACGGCGCCCTCCGGGATGGGTCTTGCGCAGCTCCGCCATGAGCTGGGCCACTACTGGGTTGCGAACGTAGCCGAGCTCGCGCGCTGCGTGTTCGATGCGCTCGCGCGTCGCCGCCGGGATCTGCGGATCGTGGCGCAGAGCGAGCGAGACGGTGTTCTTCGAGACACCGACCCGCTTTGCGATGGCGGACATGGTGGCGCGAAGCATTTTATGTGACTGTCAAGTGACTCCAACGTTTACGAGCCTGCATCTCGTCGCGAAGGTGTCATTTTTCTCACCGTTTCCCGTCGAACCCCAATCGTCCCCATGTTCACTATCGGCATTGATTACGGCACCAACTCCGTGCGCGCGCTCGTTGTTCGCACCAAGGACGGAGCCGAGCTCGGCACCGCCATTGTCCAATACCCCAGCGGCCATCAAGGCGTGTTGCTTGATCCGAAGGATCACCATCTCGCACGGCAAAACCCTGCCGACTATCTCCTCGGTCTCGAAAAATCTATCAAGGGAGCGCTCGCCCAGGCAAAAAAAACCAAGGGCTTCGACGCGCGCCGGGTGATCGGCCTTGGCGTCGATACGACTGGTTCCAGTCCCATCCCGGTGGACGCCACCAACACGCCGCTCGCCCTCGACAAAAAGTGGTCCGGCAACCTCGCCGCCCACTGCTGGCTCTGGAAGGACCATACCTCTGTCAAGGAGGCCGCCGAGATCACTGCGCTCGCCGCCCGCATACGCCCCAATTATATCGCCAAGTGCGGCAACACCTACTCATCCGAGTGGTTTTGGGCGAAGATCCTTCACTGTAAGCGCACCGCGCCCAAGGTTTTCGCCGCCGCCTATTCCTGGGTGGAGCTGGCCGATTGGATTCCCTCCGTGCTTGCCGGTGTCACCGATCCTAAAGCGGTGAAGCGCGGCGTGTGTTGCGCCGGGCACAAGGCCCTCTACGCCGCCGATTGGGGCGGGCTACCCGACAAGGAGTTTCTCGCCCAGCTCGATCCTGCCCTCGCGGATCTACGAGACCGGCTTTACGAAGCGGCGCATGACGCCACTGCCTCGGCGGGGGTGCTCGCCGCTGCGTGGGCGAAGAAGCTCGGTCTGCCCGCCGGCATCCCCATCGCCATCGGCGAGATGGATGTGCATTACGGCGCGATCGGCAGCGGCGTGACCGAGGGCACGCTGGTCAAAGTCATCGGGACCTCCACCTGCGATTGTGGCGTGGTTTCGGCGGACAAGACCGTGGCCGACATCCCCGGCATCTGCGGCATCGTCAAGGGTGCCATTCTTCCCGGTTATTATGGCCTCGAGGCGGGCCAGTCCGCCGTGGGAGACATCTTTAAGTGGTTTGTCGAGGGCGTGCTCGGCGACGTCTCGCTCCACGCCAAGCTTACCGTCGAGGCGGGCAAGCTAAAGCCCGGCCAGTCCGGCCTGCTTTCCCTCGACTGGAACAACGGCAACCGCACCATCCTAGTAGACCCTCTGCTCACCGGCCTCACCGTCGGCGCCACGCTCTACACCACCAAGGCCGAGCTTTACCGCGCTCTCATCGAGGCCACCGCTTTCGGCGCCCGCGCCATCATCGAGCGTTTTAAGGAATATGGTGTGCCCATCGAGCGCGTGGTCTGCGCCGGCGGCATCGCCGAGAAGAACCCCTTGCTCATGCAAATCTACGCTGACGTCACTGGTTGCACCATGCTTGTGGCTGGTTCCTCGCAGGCCTGCGCTCTGGGCTCCGCCGTGTCGGCCGCCGTGCTCGCCGGCGCGCATCCCGATTTCACCACCGCCCAGAAGAAAATGACCCGCCTTAAAAAGGTCGCCTACAAGCCTAAGCCCACCAACCGGAAGGTTTACGACCGGCTCTACGCTTTGTATCGCCAGCTTCACGACAGCTTCGGTGGCGTAAATAAGTCCGCCGACCTCTCGCGCGTCATGAAAGAGCTACTGGAGATCAAAGCCGCCCAATCCGCCTGAACTTTTAAACCATGAAGGCCACGAAGAGCACAAAGGCGAAACCAAGCTAGGCCGGTTCGAATCTCCGTCCTTCGCGCTCTTCGTGACCTTCGTGGTCAACCAAACTGTCCTTCCTTCTTTTCCCACCATGTCCCTCATCAACCTCTCCACTCCTGAAATTTGGTTCGTCTGCGGCTCGCAGCATCTTTACGGCCCCGGCCCGCTCAAGCAGGTCGCCGCGAACGCTCAGGCCGTCGTCGACGGCCTCGTCGCCTCGAAGCGCCTCGCGCTTCCTCTGAAGTTCAAGGCCCTCCTCGTGGACGCTGACCAGATTGCCAAGGTCTGCGTCGAGGCCAACAGCGACGCCAACTGCGCCGGCCTGGTGCTTTGGATGCACACCTTCTCGCCGTCCAAGATGTGGATCCGCGGGCTCACCACGCTAAAGAAGCCCTTCCTTCACTTGCATACCCAGTTCAATCGCGATCTGCCCTGGTCGTCGATCGACATGGATTTCATGAACCTCAACCAGGCCGCCCATGGCGACCGCGAGGCGGGTTTTATCCACACTCGTCTCCGCCTTGGTCGTAAGGTCGTGGTCGGGCACTGGTCCGATAATGAGGTGCAGGACCGCATCTCCGCCTGGATGCGCGCCACCCGTGCCTGGCACGACTGGCAGGGCGCGAAGTTCGCCCGCTTTGGTGACAACATGCGCTATGTCGCCGTGACTGAGGGCGACAAGGTCGCCTCCGAGATTAAGTTTGGCTTCGAGGTGAACGGCTACGGTGTAGGCGACCTCGTCGCCCAGGTGAACGCGATCTCCGACAAGACCGTCACCGGTCTCTGCGCCGATTACGAAAAGCTCTACGCCGTCTCCGCCGAGTTAAAAAAAGGCGGCAAGCGCCATGAGGAGTTACGCTACAGCGCGCGCCTCGAGCTCGGCCTCTCGGCTTTCCTCGAGAGCATCGGCGCGAAGGGCTACACCGATACCTTTGAAGATCTCCACGGCCTCCGCCAGCTCCCCGGCATGGCTACGCAGCGCCTCATGGCGGCGGGCTACGGCTTCGGCGGCGAAGGCGATTGGAAAACCGCAGCGCTCGTCCGTGCGATGAAGGTCATGGGTCACGGCCTGCCCGGCGGCACCTCTTTCATGGAGGACTACACCTACCACCTCGCCCCCGGCGGCCATCAGGTGCTCGGCTCGCACATGCTCGAGATTTGCCCGACTATCGCGGCCGGCAAACCCAAGGTCGAAGTCCACCCGCTCGGGATCGGCGGCAAGGAGGATCCCGTGCGCTTCGTGTTCGACGCGCCCACCGGCGAGGCCCTCAACGCCTCCTTGGTCCACCTCGGCAACCGCTTCCGCCTGCTTATCAACGAGGTCGTCGCCGTCAAGGTGCCCAAGATGCCCAAGCTGCCCGTCGCCCGCGCCGTCTGGGAGTGCAAGCCCGACTTCAAGACCGCCTGCCAAGCTTGGATCCTCGCCGGCGGCGCCCACCATACCGGCTACAGCTACTCCGTCACAAGTGAGATGCTCGAAGACTTCGCCACCATCGCGGGTATCGAGACCGTGCACATCAACGCCGACACCCGGATCGCCCAGTTCAAGCAGGATCTCCGCAACAACGAGGTTTATTACCACCTCGAAAACGGTTTCCGCGCCTGACGCCTAAGGAGCGAGGAGCTGGAATCTGGAAGTGAAAAGTCCGGGCCTCCGGAAATCCGCTTCCTCCTTCTGGATTCTCGCTCCTCACTTCTCGCTTCTTTTTTTTCCCATGCTCGAATCTCTTAAAGCCGAGGCCTATGAGGCAAACGTCGCCCTGCCCAAACACGGCTTGATCAATCTCACTTTTGGCAACGCCTCCGCCATCGACCGTGCCGCCGGGATCTTCGCCATAAAGCCTTCCGGTGTCGCCTACGCCGATCTGAAGCCGGCCGATATGGTGCTAGTCGATTTGGAGGGCAAGCAGGTCGAGGGCTCATTGCGTCCCTCCTCCGACACGCCCACTCACCGGCGGTTGTTTCTCGCCTTCCCTGAGGTCGGCGGTGTGGTCCACACCCACTCGTCCCACGCCACCGCGTTCGCCCAAGCTGGGAGGGAGATTCCGATCTTTGGCACCACCCACGCCGACTACTTTTTTGGCAACGTCCCCGTGACCCGCCGCATGACCCCGGCCGAGATCGGAGGCGGGGCCTACGAGTGGGAGACGGGCAACGTGATCGTGGAGTTGTTTACCGCACGCGCCTTTGATCCCGCCGATTTTCCGGCCGTGCTAGTCAACCGCCACGCCCCCTTCACATGGGGTAAGTCGGTCGCCAAGGCGGTGGAGGTGGCCGTCGCCACCGAGTGCATCGCGCACCTAGCGCTGATGTCCCTCGCGCTCGAACCCACGCTGCCGACCATTGAGCCGGAGCTCTTGTATAAGCATTTCAAGCGCAAGCACGGCCCGGGCGCCTACTACGGCCAGCCCGACGGCAGTTGCTGACGACTCGTTCTTGAAGTTCGAGATCGATCCCTCGGCGCGGCGTGCCTTTGGTGAGTCGCGTTTTTGCATTTATTTGGGATCTCGAAATCGTCAGTCTGACCCGTTTCCAAGACGTTACTCACATCCTGACGCCCTCCGCTCCGGCGACCCGAAGGCCGCCAACGACTTGCGGCACTTGGTTTATCAGGAACTGCGGCGCTTGGTGGCCGAGCTCCTGCTCGGCCTCCTCCTCAGTCCGGCTGCGAAGTCCTCGTGGACGCCGCCACCGGTGCGCGCCATCCGCTCGCCCCGCCCGCCTGCCCCTCGCGTCTGCCTTATCCTCGGCTCCGCGTAGAGAAACTCCGCTTCAGGGCGGAGATGGCAGAGCCCGGTGAGGGCTACGATCAACTCGGTTACGAGTTGATCAGCGGTTACAGGGTGCCGGAGCAAGACGCAGCCCAAGGAGAACTCTTCGCCGACGACTACAGCCAGCCCGACTCCCCCGACATTGAACCGGTCTTTTGGCAAGAAAGCGCCTGCGACGAGCCTGGCTTCTACCCCGACGAGGCCCCAAGTGACGACTGCTACCAAGCCGACGCCGAGATGCACTGAGGCATACCGGCAAGATCACCACAAAAGACCCTTCGAACGCCCGAAACTTGACTCGAGCGGAAGCGGAGCTTTGGCTACGTGCATGGGCCGCCGCCCGGAAAACCTATCGATTCAGAGTGAAAACCAGCGTTTTAAGGGATACCGTCGCGGAACAACTCTGGCCTCTTTCTTTTCCAACCGATCCGGTTAGGCCGCAGACACAGCAGAAGTCGATTTCAGCGTCCGCCCTCCCCTTAAACCCCTCCAGGCCCGATCCCCGGCAAAATCCAGTTTCCTATCAGTAATTTGTGAATCTAAACTCGCTCTAATCGCGGATAGTGGTCGAGCGCATAACAGCTCATCTTTTAAACATCCTCTAAAAATCCTATGAACACTCGAATCCTCCCTCATGCAGTCTCTCTCGTCCTCCTCTCCAGCGCCGCCAGCGCAGAAGACGTGGTCACCACATTAGTCGCCCCCCCCGAGAGCGTTGTTGAGCTCACCTTCGATGCGCCCGAGGTGAAACCCGAAGTCTCCGACTGCACCGGCATGGTCGCCCCTGAATTCGCTGTATTCACCGGCGTTATCGAGGACGTGGGCACCGGTGCCGTAGTTACCGGCGAGGAAGTTATCCCTGAGATTATTGTTTGTCCGGGTGTAGACGATATCCCTCAGATTGTTGTTTGCCCGGGTGTGGACGAGACGATTGGCGAAGAAATGGTCAAAGTGACGGAAATCACCCCCGAGATGGTGCAGCGCGGTGGCGTTGACGCCGTGGCTGATGGCGAGTTTGGTCCCTCTTTGGTCTACGCCACCGGCGGGGTGCTGAACTTCGGTGGTGTCGGCGCCGGTGCTTCCGGTCTCGAACAGGGCCTCGCCGGGTCCGGTCTTGAGGCCATCGCCGCGCTCAAGGTTGAAGTCGCCGACGTCGTGGTTGCGAAGCGTGAAGTGAAGGTGCTCGCCTCCGCTGGCGACGTCGTGATCAGCGACTAATTCCATTCCGGTCGCAGTTCCGCCAAAAGATTACCGCCGCCGGATCCGTTTATCACGGGTCCGGCGGCGTCGTTTTGGCGTCCGCCTGCCTAAATCTCGAACAACGAAATGATACCCTCCGCCGCGTCTTTGCCCCCAGTTAAACCCATCTCTCGCGCCCTCGGTGCGTCCGCCTGCGCCGCGCTTTTGTGGGCGTCGGTCGGTCCCGGCGCCGTGACACTTTTCGGCTCCGGCTCCGGCGAAGGAGCCGCAGGCGCCCCGGCGGCGCTTTCCAAGGACGAGCAGGTGCTGGTGGCGGCGGTGAAGGAGATTTCGCTGGCTGCGGATGAGGCGCAGGCCCTGCGCATGGGAACCAATGTGGATTCAGCCAAAGGCGGAGTGCGGGTGGAGGGTTTTGAAATGGCGGCGGCAGAGCGTTTGAAGGCGGCCGTCGCGCCGTTTGTCGGGGTGCCCGTGACGAAGGAGATGCTGAGCCGTTTGCGCGACGCGATTGAGTTGGCCTCGACCGGTGAATCGGGGCGCGTGTTTGTCGCCCGCTATCCGCGTCAGTCCATCAGCCAGGGGCGTATTGCGCTGGCGGTGACGGTGCAGCGCGACGCGAACACGGATCTGTTACGCGCGGCCGATGCCAGCGGAGCGCCTTCGGGCGTGGTGCCGATTTTGCGTTCGGGTGCGGCGATCCGGGGCACGAAGTTTTTCGTTGGGGTGGACAATCAACTCAGCCGCGCGCTGGGCGACGAGCGGATCTATGCCGGGGCGCAGGTGGGCAACGTTTTCGACCCGCGCTCGACGCTGGGGATTCTGCTGATGAGCACGCCGGATTCGGATACCTATCGAGGCGGCAGTTTGAACCACGGTTTTAGATTTTCGGAACAGTGGCGCTTGGATGTGGGCGCCTCGGCCAGCGAGGTCGAGACCAGCTCCGCGACGACCACGACTCGGCGAACGCTGGTCAAGGTGGAGCCGGTGCTCACCCGGCGTTTTGCACTGGGCCGGCAATCCTGGCACGAGGTCCGGCTGGGGCTGGAATGGAGGGCCGACCACGCCGAGGTGTCGAACGGAGTGACCTCGCAGACCTTCGAGCTGCCGGGCCTCTTGATCCAGCCGGGCTGGGCGGCGTCTTTGGCTGACCGCTGGGGACGCACGAGACTGGACGTGGGTCTTAACCTGAACACCGCCTGGTTGGGCGAGACCCCGGATTACACCGCTTACGGTGCGCGCGATTCCAGCTACGCGACGCTCCGAATCGAGGCCAGCCGCATCACGAAGTTGGGTTCATGGGGCCAGCTCTCGGTGCGAGGCAAGGCGCAGTTAGCGAACCAGGACATTCCCGCGATTGATCACTTTTACGGTAGCGGCATGGCGGGCGTGCGCGGCTACGATGAGAACAGTTATCACGGCGCGGATGCCTGGTTCGCCTCGGTTGAGCATCAGGGTCCGCGAATTTCTCTGCCAAAAAAATGCTCGCTCCAGCCGGTGGTTTTCGTGGATGCCGCTGGATTCCCGGGTGGCGCATCGGATGATAACATCGCGGGTGCCGGCGTGGGCATTCGCTTGCGCGCGGGCGAGGGTTTTACGCTGAGGGTGGACGCGGCCCGGGCGATCGGCGACCGGTCGGCCGCGGACGAGCCGGGGGTGGTGCATTTCTCGGTCAGTCAACGTTGGTAGGGTTTCACGGGAATGGAACAAGCGGCGTCAAATCTCCTCAGCGATTCCGCCGCCGAGCCGCGTGCGGATGAGCTCCGTCATTCGCGGGAGGAGTTTCTGGCGCGAGGTTTGATGGCGCGCATCGTTGCGAAAGAGGAGAAGGCCTTGCGCGAACTCTACACCCTGTGGGCTCCGACCTTGCTCGGCATCGCGTATCGTCTTACCGGCGACCGCCCCGAGGCGGAGTAGGCGGTGCATGATACGTTTGTGCGGATCTGGCAGCGCGCCCCGAGCTACGACCCCGGGCAGGCCCGGCCTTTTGTGTGGGCCTACTCGATTTTACGTGGCGCAAGCGTGGATAAGCTACGGCGAAAGGGCCGGCAAAAGCGCGGTGCGGGCCTCGCGTTCGAGTCCATTTCAGGGCGGGAGATTGATGCTGCCGGCTCCTCGGGCGTGATCCACCGCGAAGTTTCCTAGCAGATAATCAAAGGGATCGCCGAGCTGCCGGCTGAGGATCGCCGCTGCCTGGAGTTGTATCTTTTCCAGGAATTCACCCAGCAGGAAATCGCGACCGAAGTCAGTTCCCCTCTGGAAACCCCTCCCGGCCCGATCCCCGGAAAAATCCAGTTTCCTATCAGTAAAGCTTGTGTCTGTAGAGCCGGCTAGATTGGTTATTATATACATCTGCTTCCCGTGGTTTTTGGGCGCAGCACTTCCGCTCAATGGAGCAGGGGGTTGATTTCCAAACCACCGTCGCGCCACCCATCAAACAACCATGAATCTGAGAACACGCGGAATCCCCAATTTGAACATCCTTCTGGCCCTGATCGTTGCCTTTACCTTTGCGGCAGGCAGCCGGGTCCAAGCACAGATCAATGTCTACCTGAAGATCGACAGCATTCAGGGCGAGTCGACGGCTCGAAACCACGAGAACGAGATACTTGCCACGGGATGCTCGTTCAAAGTTGATCAGGTTGGAGTGACTGCATGGGCGGGGCCGGTTGGGGGCGCTTCCAAGTCCGCGGCCACGCCGATCATGTTGAAAAAGCTCGTCGACAAGTCTTCTCCGCAGCTCTTCATCAGCTCTCTTCTGGGGACGAATCTGCGCACGGTGAGCCTGACTTTCACCAAGCCAGCTGGCGCAGGCGAGGTGGACTTTCTGAAGATCACGCTGACCAACGCGCTCGTGACGAGTTATTCGTTGAGCAGCGAGGTCGGCGATCAGGCGGGAGAGATCCTTTCCCTTGGTTATCAAACCATCACCTACAAATACACTCCACAGCTGCAGAATGGGTCGTCCGGGACGCCCGTGAGTGTGGGGTTCGATCTGATCCGCAATCTCCGGTTGCCGTAGATCCCCGGCAAAATCCAGTTTCCTATCAGTAGTAGTTGCTTGACGCGGGTTTCGCCGGCCGCGAGCCGCGTCAGTTGTCGGATGTGGCGAAAAATTTTAGCGGCCGGGTTTGCCAAGCCACCTAGACGCGTCTATGTCCGAGGCGTGCTCTTGCTCTGGTTTATCCTCGTCCCGGTCCTCTTGATTATCGCCGTCTTCTGGTTCGGTCGGCGGCATATCGCCATACGCCGTCCCAATTGCTGCGGTAAGGGCTGCGGTTGTCTTTTTCCGGTGAAGCTGCCGGAAAAAAAGCCGGAATAATACGTTTGGAATTAAGCGCTTACGTTAAGCGTCGGCGGAAAAGATCGATCGTTTGCCCTAGTAATTGCCGCGACAGTTCCGCGTCGTAGCGCAGGCCTTCGTCACGAAGGAAGGCATGTGCGGCGTTGACCTCGTGCCAGGTGAAATTCACCCCTGCGGCGGCAAGGGTTTGGCGAATCAGATCGCGCCCCTCAGCGGGCACGTGGGGGTCTTGGCGGCCGAGAATCATGAGCAGTTCGCCCCGGATCTGGGCGGCGCGGGCGAGGGAATCGTCGTTCTGGCCGGCGCCGAGCCCGCGTTTGTGCAGGTCGGTCGGGTAGAAGCAGGCGGTGGCGCTGACGCCTTCCAGCAGCGCGGCGCGGAAGGCAAGGTGGCCGCCGATGCAGGGGCCAAAGGCGCCGACTCGGCCATTGCAGGCGGGGTGGTCGCGGAGGTAAGCGAGCACGGCGCGGTTGTCGTCGTCGTAACCTTGGAGAGACTTGGCGGTTTTTAGCCGATTGCCGATTTCCGACCCAGCGGCATCGTAGCCTAGCACGGTGCCAGCGGGCAGGTGTTCGTGGTAAATTTCTGGCAGGGCGACGATAAAGCCGTGGCCGGCGAGGAAGGCTGCGGTGCGGCGGATCGGGCCGGTGAGCTGAAAGATCTCCGAGTGGAAAATCAGGCCGGGGTAGCGACCGTCGCCGTCGGGCCGCAGCACTAGGGTGCGCATGGGGCCGGAGGGGGTGGGGAGATCGATGCTTTCTGGTTCGCGGAGGGTCATGGGGAGAGAGGCTTAGCTTTCGGGTTTGGAGAGAAGTGGCAACCTCGGCTCCTCGGTGGTTGCTTAGCGCGGGGCGGACGCGCAAGCGTCCTGCATGAGCAAAACCCAACCGCGTCGGCACCTCCGCTCCACCCTCTGGATTTACCTCAGCCTGATTGTATTTTCCTTGGTCTGGTTACTGCTCGACCGAGCCGGTGTGCTGCGGCCGTTGGAGAACCTTTCGGTCAACGCGCGTTTTAAGGTCCGCGGCCCGTTGCCGAGTCCCTTGAAGCTGGTTTACGTGGATATTGATACCGCATCTTTGAACGATCTTGGAAACTTTCCTTGGGACCGGGCGATTTTTAAAGAGGTCTGCGAGATGCTTGTGGAGCACGGTAAGGTGAAGGCGGTTGGGATCGATGTGGTGTTTTCCTCTGCAGGTGTGCCCAACCTCACTGACCTGACGCGTTTCGAGGCGGGGCAGACTGCTTTTGGCACGTATCTTTTCGACCAACCGCCCGTCGTGCTGGCCGCCAGTTATGCTAGCGGATCTCAAGTGGCCGCCGACGGCAGCATTGAGTCTCGGAGCCTTCCGCTGGTAAAGGATCCCGGTAGCCTGCGGAACCGACCGGAGGTGCCTGAGTGGCCCCTTGGTCAGATGGTGTTTACGCCGCCGCTGGTCGGGCTGATTGATACGCTCGACGGCGATACCCGCCGGGTCCCCCTTTATGCCCCAGCCGAAGAGCGGGCTTACTACCATATCTCGCTGGAGCTAGCTCGACTCTACTTCGGAGTGAAGCCGGACGGCATTCATGTAGGACCGGAGAACATCGAGCTGGTGCGACCGGATGGCACGCTCGCGCAGATCATTCCGCTGATCGATGGCCAGATGCTCGACATCAACTGGTTCTCGCCTTGGATAAATTCGGGTAATCCCCGCTTTCCTATCGTCGGAATCTACGGCGTGGCCCAAGCACTTAAGTCCCAGAATCCCGAGGAGCGAAAGCTGGGGCTGGATGCGTTCGCGGAGATCGCGGAGGATTTTCGGGATGCGGTCGTCATGATCGGCCCGGTGGATCCGCTGATGCAAGATCTGGCGCCCACGCCCTTTGATCGCATACCTGTGCCAAAGGTAGGGGTGCATGGCAATCTGGTGAAGACCATCGTCTCTGGGCGTTTTCTTAAGAGCCCTCCGCCGTGGGTTCTGCCCCTGCTTACATTGGGGTTAAATGGGTTGATGGTGGGGCTGGCGTTATCCGCTGAAGGACGGCGCGGTGCCCTGCTCCGCTTGCTGGCGGGCGGGTTGTTTGCGGGTTACATCGCGAGCGCCTTCGCCGTCTTCACTTGGTTTGACTGGGTCTTGCCAATGGTTGCCCCGTTGGGTGCGGCTTTATCCACTGTGTTTGTCGTTGGCGCGGCTCAGCTGGTGCTCGCGCAGAAGCAGAAGAGCCGAATCAAGGGGCTTTTTGGCGCCTACCTCGCGCCCTCCCTAGTTAGTCA
Source organism: bacterium (assembly GCA_010027235.1). Lineage (GTDB taxonomy): Bacteria > Verrucomicrobiota > Verrucomicrobiia > Opitutales > Opitutaceae > IMCC26134_A. The sequence continues at coordinate 10,517 of RGVP01000013.1, read as the reverse complement.
GATGGTCGACTCCGGCCAAGAGCCCAAGCTCGGCGGCGTGGAGGAGGAGATCACCGCCTATTTCAGCGACATCCAGTCGTTCTCGACCTTCTCCGAGGTGCTTTCGCCGCAGCAACTGGTGGAGTTGATGAATGAATACCTCACGGCTTGCACCGATATCGTGCAGGCGGAGGGCGGCACCTTGGATAAATATATCGGTGATGCCGTAGTGGCGATGTATGGCGCTCCACTCCCCCTTACCGGTCATGCTCACCGCGCCTGTGTGGCGGCCCTGCGGGTGGATAAACGTTGTGGCGAGCTGCGGGATAAGTGGCGTTCCGAGATACCGCAGAAAAACTGGCCTGATCTCGTCACCCGCATGCGCACCCGCGTAGGTTTAAATTCCGGTCGCGCCGTAGTGGGCAACATGGGTAGCGTCTCACGCTTCAGCTACACCATGATGGGAGACACCGTGAATCTCGCCGCGCGTATGGAGTCCGGCGCAAAGAGCTGGGGTGTTTACACCATGTGCGCCGATCCCACTCGCGTCGCCTGCCAGGCGGTGGACGGCGGTGAGGTGGTTTTCCGTTCGCTTGGCCGGATCGTGGTGAAGGGCCGCAAGACCGCCGTTCCCATTCATGAACTCGTCTGTCTCAAGGCGGACGTGACCGACCGCACCTTGGAGGCGATCGCCACGTTCGAGGCCGGTTTAGAGCGTTTTTACCAACAGGATTGGGACGGTGCTCTGGCGAAGTTTGAGGCCAGCGCGGCGCTCGAGCTACGCCAGCCCGACCCCGCCGCCGGCGTAGAAAGCAACCCCTCGCGGGTTTACCAGCGCATCGTTGCCGAGCTTCGCGCCGCCCCGCCCGGACCGGGCTGGAATGGCGCTTACGTGATGCGCGAGAAGTGAGTGGCCCCCGCGCCAGAGCTCAGGCTCGACTCTTGTAAAGTGCGACCAGCGCGGCGCCGATGGACTGTGACAGCTCGCCGAGGGTGGCTGGCACGATGCGCAGCCGCTCGCGTTGGGCGGGAAAGAGGTAAGGCTCGGCCGCCCGCCGGATGCCGTCCAAGTAGCGTTGGCGGAACTCCGGGGTGGTGCTCTCCGGGTCGATCAGGCCGCCGCCGATCACCACGATGCCGGGGTCGAGGGCCATGGCGAGGTTGGCCACATGGAGCCCGAGGGCGCGGGCTTGAGTATCAAAAATCTCCAGCGCCAACGCGTCGCCTTTCTGGGCCCGGCTACGCAGGGAAAGGGCTTTATGCTTGGGCGTGTCTGCCGAGGCACCGAGCTCATGGCCGCCGTGACGGGGGAGGAAGAAGTCGAGGTATTGAGGCAGGCCGGAGATGGTTGAGTAAGCCTCGATGCAACCCCAGTCGCGCCCGCAGCCGCAGCGGAAGGCGGGGGCTTTCTCCAGGCCTCCGCCGAGCAGGTGCAGGGGCACCGGCATGTGGCCGGCCTCCATGCCCGCGAACTGGTCGCCGGTTAGGGGCAGGCCGCGCGCGTCGATGTAGGCCGCGCCCAAGCCGGAGCCAGGGGCAAGCAGGAGCACGGTCGCCTGGGAATCGCCGCGCACCCGCGAAGCCTCGCCCACGCCCCCGAAATCGCCGTCGTTCCCCGATTGGAGTGGGATAGGCCGACCGGCAGCTTGGGCTAGCGCAGCAGCGTAGTCAGAATGAAAATCCCAGCCGACGAAGCTCTCTGGCAGGTTGGCCGACTTGGCGAGCACGCCGTAGCGCTGATAGGGTCCTGGCAGGGCGAGTCCGGCGGCGGCGACGTGATCCCAAGTCAGGCCATTGTCCTTGAGGAAACCCTCCGCGCCCTCGATCCAGCCCGCCACCACGGCAGCGGTGCCGAGTTGCGAGTTGGTTGCGCTCTGGCGGAGTTGGCGCGAGACCGGCTCGCCGTTGGCGAACACTCCCCCGGTCTTGGAGGTGGTGGCGCCGGAGTCGGTGCCGAGATAAACATCGCGGACAGAGGTGGTGGACATGGTGGGGTTTTGTTAAATCGAACTTTAACCGGCGCCGTGGCACTTCTTGAATTTTTTGCCCGAACCGCAAGGGCAGGGGTCGTTGCGACCGACTTTGGGCGTTTCACGCCGGACGGGTTGGGCGACCGGCACGACCACGCCGCCGTAGACCCAGCGGCCCTCTTCGCGAATGAAGCGTGCCTTTTCGACGTGTTTGCGTTCCTCGCCGTTTACGCTGAAGCGAGCCACGAAATCCACCGTGCCCTCTTGGTCATCGAGTCCGCCCGCCTCCGTAGCGGTGACTTCTAGACCGAGCCATTTTGAGGACTCGGCCCAGTCGCGGGCGTCCTTCAGGCTAAAGTCTGATCGCTGTTCGGCGGAGAGAGAGTTTTCGAGATGACGGTAGTCACGCTTCGCGTAGGCGGTGTAGCGGGAGCGCATGAGCGCGGCGGCGGTGGGCGCGGAGGCACCGGCTAGAATGGGGCCGCAGCAAGCGGCGTGGGCGAGGCCGGAGCCGCAGGGGCAGTTTTCGGATTCGGGGACGGAGGCGGAAGTCGACATAAAGAGGTCATGCCGGCGGGCCGGAAGGGCGGCGGCAAGAGCGGAAACGCAGACGACCCGTGCGGTTTCGGGTTGAAAGCGCACGCGGCTTGCGTGGCACTCCCCCTTCTTCACACTTAAGAAAACAAAACACTTTAACCCATCCCCACCATGGCCGGCGTCGGAAAACTCCTCAAACAAGCCCAGAAAATGCAGCGCTCGATCGAGACGCTCCAAGTCCAGTTGGCTGCCCGCGAATTCGATTTCTCGCGCGGTGGCGGTGCGGTTCAAGTGAAGGTCAACGGCGCTGGCCAGTTCGTCGCGCTGAAGATCGACGCCGAGTTCCTTAAAGAGGATGCCGCGACCATTTCGTCCGAGATTCTCGCCCTCGTCCAAGAGGCCGCCGCTGCCTCGAAGAAGTTCAACGAGGAGGAGATGCAGAAGGTTACCTCCGCTTTCCAGATGCCAGGCATGTTCTAAGGGCGCTGGCGCGCACCGCGCCGTCCCTGTCCCTTCCGTGACGCCCGCCTTCGAGCAACTCCAGCAGGCCCTGAAACGTCTGCCCGGCGTCGGTTATCGCTCGGCGGAGCGCATGGCGCTGCACCTGCTGGTTGAGAAGCCCGAACGTCTTCGCGATCTCGTAGGGGCGTTGGAGACTGCGGCCCGAGCGGTGCGGCGTTGCGCGCGCTGCGGTAACTTGGCCGAGGGCGAGGCTTGCGCGGTCTGCGCCGATGCCCGCCGTGATGGTGCGGTGGTCTGCGTGGTCGAGCACGTCCCGGATCTCGTAGCGATTGAGCGCTCTGGCGCCTATAGAGGAAGTTATCACGTCCTTCACGGCCGACTATCGCCCATCAACGGAGTCGGTCCGGCGGAGTTGAATTGGGTGTCGCTGAAAACTAGGCTGGAGACGGGTGAGGTTCGTGAATTGATCCTCGCACTGGGCAACGACGTTGAAGGCGAGGCGACCTGTCATTTTATTCAACAACATCTGCCCCTCGGCGGAGCGGTGAAAGTCTCGCGCATCGGCTTCGGCCTGCCCAGCGGTGGCGGGGTGCTTTACGCCGACGCGGTGACATTGCGCAGTGCCTTGGAGGGGCGACGGGAATACTCTTGAGCCCGGCGCCCCAGCTCAAGGCGCGTCTGGCGGCGGGCGGGGGCATCGGGGCCATGTGTGCGAGGCTCCGGTCTTGGACGAAGGCAGAGCGGGCGGCGGGTGTCGCCGGCGTGGCGGCGGCGCTGGCCCTATCGGGGTGGGCTGCACGGCTCTGGCCGGAGTGGAATCAAAATCCTGATTTGTCGCACGGATTTCTCGCCGTCCCAGCGATCGTGCTGCTCTGGCTCCGGGCGCGGGAGGATACGGCGGCTTCACGCGGGCTAGGCCCGGCAGTGCAGACTGCATTGGTGCTGGTGTCGGCGCTCATGCTTGGCGTGGCCGCGCTGTTTACCGCAATTTATTCAATGGCCTTCGGCTGGACGGCGGCCCCGACGCTTTTTCTCACCAGCGCGATGGTGGCCGCTGCGTTGATTCTGGCCGTCCTGCTGGCGGCCGGACGGGCGGTGCGGTGGATTGCGCCGAGCTGGCCGGCCTTGGTTCTGCCAGCGGTGGTTTTGCTCAGCGCACCCCTGCCGCCGGGCACGTCTTCACGTCTCACCCTGACGCTGCAAAGTGGTATAATCGTCGGGGTGGTGGAGACCCTGCGGCTCTTCGGGGTCGCCGCCCTGCGGGCGGGCAACGTGATTAATCTCGGCATGACCTCGGTGGGGGTGGAAGAGGCGTGCAGCGGAGTGCGCAGCCTCATCTCATGTGTGTTGTCCGGGCTGGTGTTATCCGCCTTGCTCCTGCGCTCGCCTTGGCGTCGCGCCCTGCTTGTCGGCCTCGCTGCCCCGCTCGCCTTGGCTATGAACTTTGCCCGTTCCCTCGCCCTTACCATGCTGGCGAAAAACGGCGTCGACATCACGGGTTTCTGGCACGACGCACTTGGATATGCGGTCTTGGCGGTCACGGCTGGGCTGCTCGCGGCGTTGGCTTTTTTTCTCGAGGAGGGGCCCTCGCGACCGACCCCACGGGCGAGCGAACCGGCGGGCAATGCTTGGCGACCCGCGAGCGTGTTCGCCCTCGCGGCGCTGGCGTTGGCCTTTGCTTGGGTCGGACAACTGCTTGCGCGCACTCATCTCGGTGCGTTGGGTGATTTGCCGCCGCCGGAGCTCGCGCGGTTGGTGCCGGCGACGGCCGAGGGTTGGACTGTGACAACGCGCAAGGACTTGGGGCGCTTTGCCGGTGCTCTGCGCACTGACCATCTGCTGGAGCGTTCCTATGCCAAGTCCGGAGCGGATGGACGGCGCGTGCAGTTGACCGTCTATACCGCTTGGTGGCCGGCGGGGGCGTCTTCGGTTAGCGAGGTTGCCACGCATACTCCCGAGGCTTGTTGGCCCGGCGCGGGTTGGACGCTCCTGCCTGAAGGCACAGTTCGCCGCTCGCTGGAGTTGGCGGATGGACGGGTGGTGGGCGAGGCCGAGCAGCGCTCTTTCGTTGGCAATGGTTACCCACAGCATGTCTGGTTTTGGCACTTGGTCGATGGAGAGCTGATCGGGCCCTTCGAGCCGAAGTCGTGGCGGCAGCAACTGCGTTTATTTTTCGAGCGCGGTGTCCGGCGGGACGCGCCTCAAGTGTTTGCTCGGCTTTCGAGCAATCGGGAGTGGTCGGAGATCGCCGCCGAACCGCTGGCTGGGAAGGTGCTCGCGGGGCTGGCCCGATTGGGCGTGCCACTGCGTTCAACCGAGGTTGCGGGAGTCCCCGGTGCGCCGGAGTGAGTCTGCGGTCAAAAGGGGATTGCGCGACACGCGCGGTCGCGTTGAGCTAGTATTTTACGTCGGTCTGCGGGTGTAGTATAACGGCTATTATGCGTGCTTCCCAAGCATGAGACGAGGGTTCGACTCCCTCCACCCGCACCAACTGTAAGTCACGCTGCGCCGAGCTGGAGTATCCGTTCGTAGTCCGTTTTTTCAAGTGGCATGACGGACAGGCGGCTTTGGCGAAGCAGGGGTAGTTCTGCAAGTTGAGGGTCGGCTTTGATTGTGGCGAGCTCCACGGGGCGGTGGAGCGAGGCGCCGAGCTTGAGTTCGACCGCCGCCCAATCGCCCTCGGTCGCGGAGGGATCGGGGAAATGCTCCTTTGCCACGGTGGCAGTGCCCTGCACGGCCTTGGTCGTGACACTGGCGTAGAAGAGGACTTGGTCGCCCTTTTTCATCGCGCGGAGGTGGTTGCGGGCTTGGTAGTTTCGCACTCCATCCCAGACGGTGCGTTTCTCGCGGAGAAAAGTTTCCCACGCGTAGGCTTCAGGTTCGGTTTTTACCAGCCAGTATCGGGTTGTCATGTTACCCTTGGATGAATGCTTTCGTCGGCGTGGACGCAACTCCGCCTGATAAAACAGACTCCGCTCTGGCCGCGCGTGCCGAACGCGCCCGGACCGTGTTGTGGATCATAACTGCCGTGCTGGTCCTCTTGCCGATTTTGCTGCTTATACTTTTTCATACCTGATTGGTCAGAGACCATGCCTTAAGCCCCGCTCCCCATCTACCCATGACTCTCGGGAGCAGGTCCCCGCACTTAAGTTGACTTTTAAGGCTTGTAAAATATTGATATATAACGAGTAAACAAGCTTAAGGAAGATTGCTTTTTCGTTGGTCAACCCTCCGGGGCCGCCACCGCTAAAAATGACGCCAGAGCGGGCTCGGGGTTCATCTCTGCCATGCGCCAACCGATCACTAAGCGACTTTCTGGGGCCGGTCCTTCCAGCGGACGGAAGGTCACGCCCTCCGGCAGCGGGCGGGCCTCGCTCGGGCACATGAAAGTCGCCCCAAGTCCGGCACGCACCAGTCCGACTGCGTTGGCCCGGGGCCAGACCTCTTCGGCGATGCGGGGCGTCACGCCGGCGCGGGAAAAGGCCGCCAATACCCGGTCGTAGAAGCCGGGGTTGTGGGTGCGGGGGAAAAGCACCCAGGGCACCGCCGCCAGATCCCGCAAGCGTAGCGAAGGGCTCGCCGCTAAGGCGTGGTCGGCCGGCAGCAGCACACCGTTTTTTTCCCGCAGTAGCTCACGGGTTTTTAAGCCTGGGGTGGTGGTGTCGGGATGAAAAAAACCGCACGCGATTTCCCCTGCCGCCAGCGCCGCGAGCTGGGTTGAGGTGGGTGACTCGTTCAGCTCCAGCCTTATCCGCGGATAGGCCCGGTGAAACTCCCGCAGGATGCCGGGTAACACCGTCGCCATCGCTAGACCGGTAAAACTCACCTGCACCCGCCCAGTCTCGCCCTCCGCCAGCGCTCGCAACTCGCCCGGCACCGCCGCCAGTCCACGCAGGATAGGTTCGACCCGCTCGGCCAGCGCTCGCCCCGCCGCCGTGAGTTCCACCTTGCGCCGCGAACGCGTAAAAAGCGCCGCGCCCAGTGCCAACTCCAGCTGTGCAATCTGCCTGCTCAAAGCCGGTTGCGCCACCGCCAACGCCTCCGCCGCCTTGCGGAAATGCAGCGTCCGCGCGACCTCGCGGAAATAGACCAGATGGCGCAGTTCGTAGGAAAATTGATACTCACGAGGCATCACCGAAGGGGAAACAAGTATTTCCTCGCAATGCAATCTTCTGCTAAGATTGCGTTTATTCCGGCTATTTTTTAAAACCTCCCGTCGTCCTTCCTGTCTTTAACCAAACCTTTGCCCGCCATGTTCGCTCAACCCAAATCACTCTTTGAAAAAGTCTGGGACGCCCACGCGGTCCGCACCCTAGCCAACGGCCAGACCCAGCTGCTGATCGGCACTCACCTCATCCATGAGGTCACCTCGCCTCAGGCCTTCGGTATGTTGCGCGACCTCGGTCTAAAGGTCGCCTTCCCTCACCGCACCTTTGCGACCGTGGACCATATCGTGCCCACCAACGAACTCGTCGAGCCCTACAAGGATAATCTTGCCCAAGCCATGATGGACGAGCTGCGCAAAAACTGCGCTCAGTTTGGCGTCACCTTCTTCGACCGCGCATCTGGTAAGCAGGGCATCGTTCACATCGTCGGCCCTGAGCAGGGCATCACCCAGCCCGGCACCACTATCGCGTGCGGCGACTCCCACACCTCCACCCACGGTGCCTTCGGTGCCATCGCCTTCGGCATCGGCACCAGTCAGGTGCGCGACGTGCTCGCCACCCAGACCATGGCCCTCGGCGCCTTAAAAGTCCGCCGCATCGAGGTGAACGGCAAGCTCCGCCCCGGCGTTTACGCTAAGGACGTTATTCTCCACATCATCCGCCTGACCGGCGTGAACGGCGGCACCGGCTTCGCCTACGAGTATGCTGGTTCCACTTTCGACGCCTTCACCATGGAGGAGCGCATGACGGTGTGTAACATGTCGATCGAGGGCGGTGCACGCGTCGGCTACGTTAATCCTGACGAGACCACCTTTGCCTACCTCAAGGGCCGCCCCTACTCACCGACCGGCGCCGCCTGGGATGACGCCGTCGCCCGCTGGCGCTCCTTTGCTTCCGACGCCGGTTGCCGTTACGATGACGTCATGGTTATCGATGCCGCCGACATCGCTCCTTCCGTCACCTGGGGTATCAATCCCGGCCAAGGCATCTCCATTAACGAGAATATCCCCAGCCCCGAGACTGCGACCTCGGAGGACGACCGCGCCGGTATCATCGAGGCCCTCGAATATATGAAGCTGCCCGCCGGCAAGCCCATCAAAGGCGTCAAGATCAACGTCGCCTTCCTCGGCTCCTGCACCAATGGCCGTCTCTCCGATTTCCAGGAGGTCGCTAAATACATCCAAGGACGTAAGGTCGCCCCCGGAGTCCGCGCCATCGCCGTCCCCGGCTCCCAGATTGTCGCCCTGCAGTGCGAGAAGCTCGGCCTAGACAAGATCCTCGCCGAGGCGGGCTTCGAGTGGCGCGCCGCCGGTTGCTCGATGTGCCTCGCCATGAACCCCGACAAACTTATTGGCGACGAACTCTGCGCCTCCTCTTCCAACCGGAATTTCAAGGGCCGCCAAGGTTCCATCACGGGGCGCACCGTCTTGATGAGCCCTGTCATGGTCGCCGCCGCCGCCGTCACCGGCGTCGTCTCCGACGCCCGCGAGATTTTCGCGGTCTCCAACAACTAAAACCACCAAACCTGATTAACCACGGAGGACACGGAGAGCACAGAGAGGCCGATCCTATCTGCTCTGTGTCCTCCGTGATCTCCGTGGTTAAAATCTCCGACTCTTAAATTTTATGGCTCTCGCAAAAATCACCTCTGTCTCCGGTCGCGGCGTTTATGTCCCCGGCAACGACATCGATACCGACCGCATCATCCCCGCGCGTTTCATGAAGTGCGTGGTATTCGACGGTCTCGGCGAATTCCTCTTCTACGACGTGCGCCACACTCCCGAGGGCGTGCCCACTGGCCACCCCATCGATAAACCCGAGCACAAGGGTGCTACCATCCTTCTCTCTGGCGCCAACTTTGGCTGCGGTTCCTCCCGCGAGCACGCGCCGCAAGCCATCCACAAGGCCGGCTTCCGCGCCGTTATCGCCGAGAACTTCGCCGAGATCTTCTTTGGCAACAGCACCACGCTGGGCATCCCGTGCGTGCAAGCCGCCCGCGAGGATATCGCGAAGATCGCCGCCGCCATTGAGCGTAATCCCGCCCTCGAAATTACGGTGGACGTCGCCGCTCGCGAAGTCCGTTTCGGCGGCGAGAAAATCGTCATCACCCAGCGTGAATCCGCCCGCGATGCCCTTGTAAACGGTCGGTGGGATGCGATCGGCGATCTGATCGACGGCCTTCCCGCCGTCCAGACCACCGCCGCCCGACTCCCCTACATGGCCGTGGCCTGAAGCCGGCTTCGGCCGGTTTTTAGCGGGCAATGAGTTTGATAAACTCGTCGTTGTTGCGCGTCTTGGCGACCCTCGCGATCATGGTTTCGCACGCCTCCTCGATCTTGGCTTGAACGAGGGCGCGCCGGAAAAAGTGAATGGTCTCAAGGCGCTTTGGCTCGATCAGCAACTCTTCCTTGCGCGTGCCGGAAGCCTGGATGTTGATCGCCGGCCAGAGGCGCAGTTCGGCGCATTTGCGGTCGAGAATCAGGTCGCTGTTGCCGGTGCCTTTAAACTCTTGGAAAATGACGTCGTCCATGCGCGAGCCGGTCTCGACCAGAATGGAGGCGATGATGGTAAGCGAGCCGGCTTCCTCGGTGCGGCGAGCCGAGGCGAAGAGCTGGCGGGGTTTCTCCAGGGCACGCACGTCTAGACCTCCTGAACCGGTGCGGCCGGAGTTCTTGGCGGTGTTGTGGGCGCGGGACAGGCGGGTGAGCGAGTCGATGAACAGCACGACGTCGCGACCTACCTCGACGAGGCGGCGGGCGCGCTCGATGGCGAGGTCGGCGACGCGGATGTGGTTTTCCACTGGGTCGTCGTTGGACGAGGCCCAGACTTCGGCTCCCACGCTGCGGCGAAAGTCGGTGACCTCCTCGGGGCGTTCGTCGACCAGCAGGATCATGACGTGGCACTCGGGGTGATTCTCGATCACGCCCAGGGCCATATCGCGCAGGATGGTGGTTTTGCCGGTGCGCGGAGGGGCGACGATGAGGCCGCGAGTGCCCTTGCCGACGGGGCAGAAAAGGTCGATCGCGCGGGTGGTCATGCGGGCATCCTTCGTCTCGAGCTTTAACTGCTGCTCGGGCGAGATAGTGGTGAGCTGGGTAAAATCCAGTTTACGGATGCGCTCCTCCAGATCGATGCCGTCCACCGACTCGATGAATTTCATCTTTGGGTTGGGGAAGCGGCCTTCGGCGGGCCAAGCGATCCCCTTGAGGATGCTGCCCTGCTTCAGGCGGAAGCGGCGGATCATTTCCTTGGGCACGAAGGTGTCGGACGGGCGGCGGCGGCCGTTTTTCGTCGGGTCGAGCAGAGCGCCGTTGCCGCCGCCACGTTGGAGGTCGATGTCGAGGATGCCTTCTACTTTCACCAGGTTTTCTTGGTAGGGTGCGGGTGGCGCGACTAGGGGAGC
>RGVP01000120.1 GCA_010027235.1 bacterium | reverse complement strand
GGCGGCTTCGTGGCGTCACCAGTAGAGTTGTTTTTTTGAGGTGTTTCAGCGGGTAGGCGCGTCGGAACCACGGGTCGAGCATGCCATGGGGGAAAACCAAGTGGGGTGTGCCGGTGCCGCGCAACGCGCGGTGCACGGGGGCGGCGTTTTGCCAAAGACCATGCACGACCACGGCGTCGAAATCGGCGTGGTGGGCGCGCAGCCAATTGCCAAGGGTGGCGTCGTCGCGCCGCCCCAGCGGATGGAAAGGGAAACGGCCCTCGCTGGGGCCTGAGGTGCCGGGAGGGTCTTGGGTCACCACCTCCACGTGGTGGCCGAGGTCGAGCAAGGCCGAGGTCGAGCGGAGGACGGATTCCGATGGACCACCGGCCTCGCGCCGCAAGGTATGGATGACGCGAAGGATGCGCCGCGGACGGTCCGGGAGAGAAGCGTCGTTCGGCATGGGCGGCGGTAGGGCCGGCCGGAGGAGTTTAGTCCTCTAGCCCGAAAACGGCGCGGGCGTAGGCTTCGGGCGCAAAGGATTGGAGGTCTTCCTTTTGCTCGCCGAGTCCAACGTAGTGAATGGGTAGCTTTAGCGCGCGCCAGATGCCGACCACGGCGCCGCCGCGACTGGTGCCGTCGAGCTTGGTCACTACCAAGCCAGTGAGGCCGAAACTCTGGTGAAAAACGCGGGCCTGCTCGATGGAATTACTGCCGAGCGAGCCGTCGACCACGAGCCAAGCAAAGTGGGGCGCGGAGGGGTCTAGTTTTTGCAGAACGCGGCGGATCTTGGCCAGTTCCTGCATAAGGTTATCCTTCGTGTGCAGACGGCCAGCGGTGTCGATGATAACGACGTCCTTGCCGCGGCTCTTGCCAGCCTGAAGGGCGTCGAACGCCACGGCGGCGGCGTCGGCGCCGGTGTGGCTGGCGACGATGTCGAGGCCGAGGCGATCGGCCCAGGCCTTTAATTGCTCCACAGCGGCGGCGCGGAAGGTGTCACACGCGGCGACAAGCACGGTTTTGCCCTCCTGCTGGAGGGACCAAGCGAGTTTGGCGGTGGTGGTGGTCTTGCCTGAACCGTTCACGCCGATCATCACGACAACGGCGGGAGAGCCATCGGGGCGGCGGCGGAGGTCGGGGGCGCCTGCGCTGCCCGCTAAGACCCGGGTGAGGACGGCCGCGCCGAGCTCGGCGGCCTGTTTGCCCTTCAGTTCGGGGTCGCGGCGGTAGGCTTGCTTGATCTCCGCGAGAATCTCGCCGGTGGTCTCGACACCGAAATCGGCCGTGATCAGGGCCTCCTCGAGTTCCTCCAGCGAGGAAGCATCGATGCGCCGACCGCCGAAGAGGGAACGGGTGGTGCCGGCGATGGCCGCGACAGTCTTGGCGAGGCCGTCGCGAAATTTTTTAAATAAACCAAACATGAAAACAAGAAGCGGGAAGAAACAAACGAGGCTCAGAGCGGTGAATGAGGCAGAAAACAGCCGGAATTTCCTTTACGTTGGATTCCTAGGGCCGGCTTGTGGCTTGCCGTAACTTCACGTGACCTTGCGGGCGTCGCGACCGACCTGCTCCTTGAGCTTGTCGAGGATGCCGTTGATGAAGCGCTTGGCGTCGGCGTTGGAGAACAGCTTTGAAAGGTCGATGGCCTCGTTAATCGAAACGATGGGCGGAATGTCGGTGCGGTGGATCATCTCGAAGATCGCAAGGCGGAGGATGGCGAGGTCGATCTTGGCGATGCGCTCGAAGTCCCAATTTTTGGCTAAGCCGCGGATGCGTCCATCGATCTCGTCACAGTGCTCGATTACACCATGAATCAGCTCTTCGCCAAAGGAGTAATGGTCACGGGGTTTGCTGTCCACGCCCTCTAGGTTCGCGAAAAATACCGCGAGGTCATCGGGCAGGTGCGCGGGGCGGTTGAGGCTCCAGGCGTAGAGGTATTGCAGGGCGGCGACGCGGCCATCCCGGCGTTTGGCAAATATGGCTTTGTTGCTCATCTCAGGAAAGGGATTTGTGAAGGGCGGCCATCTCAAGCGCGGCGGCCGCAAATTCAGCCCCGCGGTCGTGGGCGCCAGTCACGCGGGCTTCGGCCTGGGCGCGGTTATTCACCACGATCACTCCGTTGATGACAGGCACGCGGGTGTCGAGGGAGACGCGCATCAGGGCGTGGGCAACCGCGTCGCCGACCATCTCATGGTGGTTGGTGTCGCCCGCGATGAGCACGCCGAGGGCGATGATGGCGTGGAAGCGGCCGGTGGCGGCGAGGCGCTGCGCGGCCCAAGGGACTTCGTGGGAGCCAGGGACGCGGATGACCTCGATTAATGCGGGGGGCACGCCGGCGGCGGTGAGCGTGGCGGTGGCGCGGGCGGCGAGGGCGTCGACTAGGGCTGGATTAAAACGGGCGGCCACAAGGCCGATGCGGAGATCGGCTCCGGGGACGGACAAGGGCTGGGGCGCGTCGAGGCTCATGCGAAAGAATGAAGGGCAAGCCATGCGGAGCGAGAGCGCGCTAGGCAAACGGTAAAACACGCGGTTTTCGGTTCGGTCCGAACCTTGCTTTCCGGGGCTGGGCCCGACCATTTTCTTGAGCTCGTCTATTCTTCGCAAATTTTTCCATGCGCTTTCGCATCAATCACCGCACCATTTATCGCTATGCCGGCGAGGCGAGCGAGTCCTTCATGGAGGCGCGGCTGACACCGGTTACGGATGAGCGTCAGCGTCTGCTTGCGCGAGAATTCAAGACTACGCCTGGCGGGCGGGTGCATGCCTACACTGACTACTTCGGCAACGCGGTGGAGTCCTTTGCGGTGGCTCATCGGCATGGCGAGTTGATCTTAGAAAGCCGGGCGGAGGTGGAGACGCAGGCGTGGTCCCCGCCCCAGGTCGCGCTGGATATCAGTGTCTCGGAGGCAAGGCAGATTTACCGGAGCGACCGGCTCGGTTTATTTGAGTTTTTGATGCCCTCGCCGGCGATTCCGATGTCTGCCCCGGTGCACCGGTTGGCGAACCAGTTTTTCAAACCCGGTCATGGTCTGGGTGAGGCGTTGTTGCGGCTCAATCACTGGATCAAATCCGAGTTTCGCTACGTGCCGGGCAGCACTTCTATCGACACTCCGGTGGCGGAGGCGCTGGCCCGGAAGACGGGGGTTTGCCAAGACTTCGCGCAGGTTATGATCGCGGTGTTGCGTTCGGCCGAGCTGCCGGCGCGTTATGTCACCGGTTACATTGAGACGGAGGCGCAGCGCACGGCGGTGGAATTAAATCGGCCGGCGGCTTTGGTCGGAGCAGCGGAGAGCCACGCGTGGGTGGAGGTGCATTTGCCCGGGGGCTTTTGGTGGCCTCTGGACCCGACCAACGACTGCGTGGCGGGGGAGCGGCACGTGAAGGTCTCGATCGGCCGCGACTACCTCGACGCCACGCCGACGCGCGGGGTTTTCAAGGGCACGCGGACGGATCGTCTGGAGGTCGCGGTGACGATGCTCCGGCAGGCGGAGCCGGCGGCGGCGGTGGCGACCGCTTAGCGGTCTTTGGGTGGGGCGTGACCGCTGGGCGCGCCGTGTCGGGGTGAAGAATAGCGGAGAGGCCCAACGGCCTCGCCCCACCTTTCAAGCCATCTGGAGCGCAAAGAGCCGCGCACGCGTGGGGTGTGCGGCGGTTCTGGGCGGTTTTGATCGGTTTGGAGTCAAACTCGACATTTGAGCGGGTCGTCTCGGCTTTTGTGCCATCACTCTCGGTCTTGGAGGAGGTAATCCGGATCTTGGAATAAGCGCTCAATGTTTCGGAAAGCACGCTCCGCGTCAGTGAGCGAGCTTTCATGGTCGTGGAAATAGCACTCAAAGACCTTGAGCGCCCTTTCCGAGATCGAGAGCGATCTCTTTAAGACCCGGAGCAAGCGCTCAACGATCCAAATTGGTCGCGCAACATTTGGGAAACCGGGCGCCAAGCACGAAGATCGGCCCGTCGGTGCCGAAATGCACCTCGCTTAGTTCGGATTAAGAATGACTTTAGCCGAGCCGAGACCGCCGACGACTGAGCGCAAACCCCAAGGCCCCGAGTCCGGCGAGCCCGGCAAAGGCGGCGGGCTCGGGGATGGCGGTGATGAAGGAGACGCTGAGGTTGTCGATGCCGAGGCCATGGATGGGGATTCCATACGGACCACCAAAGGAACCCCAGCGAAGCCATAGCTCCTGACCGGGCAAGAGGGTAAAGCCGTCAATCAAGGCATTTATGCCTCGCACACTGTTTTCTGGGGCGTTGCCATCGAGCGTGGAGCCGGCGGTGAGCGACGCGTTGGGCGAGGTGAAGTCCAAAGCGGGGTCGTATGTCCATCCGGAGTCGTTTACGTCTGAGTAGATTGCACCCGAATCCGAATTGTAGACGCGATAAGCGAAAAGTAGGTTGGATGCAGTCTGGTTAGTGGCCGCTTGCCGATTCCATTGCTCGCCGTCAAAAGTTATAGACACGTTGGTAAGCGTGGATGAAGTAAGATTTTTGAATCTGACCGCGAAAATCATGTCGGTGCTGCTTGGGCTGCCTCTAGCACCAAGGGCTCGGTCGCCTTGGCCGCCCGCGTAGCCCAAGCTGTAAATGCCCTCGCTCAGCCCAAAACCGAAGGTATATGTAGAATCTGTTACATACCATCCCGGCAAAGTCGCATTATCGGTCCATGGCTTGCCGGCACCCGTTCCGGTGAGGGAATCAAAGTTTTGAGTATATGTTCCTGATGGTGAGATTTGGTTCGCGCCTGGCGATGTATCCACAATCTGGATTTGCCCGCGGGTCGTCGTTACAAGAACAAGACAAAAGATAGGGTAAGATGTTTTCATAGCAGGGGATTATCCAGGACGGTGAGGGTGAAGGATTGGTAATCGGTGTTTCCGGCAGAGTCGGTGACTTTGACGGTGACCGGACAGGATAAGGGGTAAGTGGCGTTAGGAGGAGGTGGGGAGGCGTAAAAGTCCCAAATGATTTTCCCGGTGTGCGGCTCGATGGTCATGCCGACTGGTGGTAAGACTGCTCCGTTGTTCGGATCGGTGGCAAACGAGTAGTTCAACTGCCCCGCTGTGGCGGATTCAGCCACCGCTTGGTAACAATAGATCGGCACAAGCTTGGAGGTGGAGAGGAGACGTAACTGTGCAGGGAAGGCACTTTCGGACGATGGCGTCCAGTAAGATGAGCGGTCAGCGTGAAACACATCTAGGCGGCAGGTGCCGGATGGCGCATCGAGCCCGAGACTGGATCGAATATCAGAAAACAGAATAGAACTTCTATAAGTTGCCGTATCTGGTATCCCCCCAAAATCGAGAACGTTCACGAGTTTGCCATTGATGAAGACCCAGCAGTCGTCGTTTGAGCCGAGGTAAAGGCGGGTGTTGTCATCGTATTCTAGACGACAGTGAAGCTCGGTGGTAAACTTGCCGACTTCGGCAACATCGTCGCGGTGCGGGTAAAAACCCGCGGCGTCGCTGCTGTAGATGCCGTAGTGATAGATGATTGGTGGGCCTGGTGGAGTAAAACCGTTTGGATAGGCGGCGAGGATACCGGGCAAAGAGTAGCCTTGGGCGGAATTATCCCGATACCACCGAGCAAAGGTGAGCGGGCTGCGGAACATGAGTTGGTTCCAATATGAAGGCCCGGCCGAAGGGTATAGCTCAGGGTTTGGAACTCCTTGAGGTAGCCCTTCGGCATCAAGGGTCCGCATCACTGAATTGATCACAGTCTCGTCTGCGGCTGCTTGATCGACTATGCGGGGGCCGGGATAAGGATGGTAGTTGGGAGTGAAATCCTGGAAGTAATGCGACAAGTAATTAGTGGAGCAGTCTCGAATCACCACCGGAAAACGATCACGGCCTACTTCGGTTACGGGGGTGCTGGTAATAGCCAAGGGAGCGGGGATGCGGCGAGCCACCGGGCCGCCTGGAGTGGAGACGACGGCGCGTTTGAGCGGAAGCGGTTGGGTGGCTCCGCGCGGTCGGGCGGAACCTTCCGGCCAGAGCATGGTATCGATGGAGCGCAGCAGGTCGCGCGGGACGGGACGACCGTCTGGAGCACCAAGGGAGAGAGCCTGAGTTTCAGGGTCGGTGATCAACTGGTAGCCCGACGTGGCGGAGAAGGAATAACCGCGTTTGGCGGGGTCGGGATCGTTGATGTAGGTGTAGAGCGCCCGCGCCTGGGCTGAGATAGTCACGGAATTGTTCGCGTTCAGGGTTTCGACCTTGGTGCGTGGGAATATCTCGATGGTGGCAACGGTGCTCAGATCGGCGTCGGTGTAGGTCAATCGAAGTGCACCATCTTGATCCCCCGTGAAATGATAACTGTGGGGCGTCGCTTGCGATGGCCTGTCATACCAAAAGAACTGGCCACCATACTCTATGCCCAGACCTTTCACCCAATCGCGCTTGAAGCGTTGATACGCGGTCACGACGGGGTCGGAGTAGGGCTCGACGATATCGGTCGGGGCCAGATGGAGGGGCCCGACATCGTTGGCGGGATCTTCGTCCTGATTTTCCGCAGGGGGGGAAACCCGGTGGTTATAGCTTTCCCAATGATCGGGGAGACCATCGTCATCGGCATCGGACGTTTCCAGAGGATGGGTGGCGTTAATACCGGAACTCATTTCGGAGTAGTCACTGACACCATCGTGATCGGTGTCGGCGGTGTTGTCCAAACCCAAGGCCATGCGGCGACCCTCGACGTAGCGCACGCGCACAAAATAACGAGGCGAGGTGAAGGAGACGCGAAGCGACTGCGGGTAGTCACCGACGAAGTATGACGGAACGAAGTTCTGCAGACAGTGCCAGGGACCGTTCAAAAGATCGTCGGTCGCCTCGACGTAGTAGGTGCGGCCGGAGTTGATCCACCAATCCACGCGGTAGGGCTGCTCGTAGGGATCTTCCGGTGGGCCGGGGTCGTGGGTGAAGGTCAGACCTTCGTTGAGGGATAGGTAGTTGAGCTGGGGCTGGGCAAAGAGCCCGCCGCTGGTGGCAAAGGCAAGGAGGGCGAAGGCGATGGTTTTCACTTGGCGGGAGTGATCTGGAGGTTGCGAAGGAGGTTGGGATCGGAGACGCGCACGATGTTGTCGGCCTTGCGCGGCGGGTTTTCGCGCAGCTCGCGTTCGCGACGGTCGTTCTCGGCCTGTATGCGGGTGGTCTCGGCGAGCAAGGCGGCGTGGTTCGCGTCGTAAAAGGCGTGGAGGTAATCAAGGGCGTCGATCACCTCGGCGCTCCGTCCGGCGGGATCTAGGCGGTAGCTGGCCGGTCCGGTCTCCAATCTGGCGGCGGCGAGAGTCTGGCGCTCGGGGACGTCGGCCTCGCCGTCGGCGATGG
>RGVP01000119.1 GCA_010027235.1 bacterium | reverse complement strand
ATCATCCGCGTGCGAAGGGCGGTGGCGAAGTCTTGGCCGGCCGGTGCGGCCGATGAAGGGGCCGGAAGGGTGACACGATCGGCAGTGAGGCGGGTGGTGAGTTCGGTGAGGGACTCGGGGAACCCGTTGATTTTTTCGGCAGTGAGAGGGTTCGCGAGATTGGCGAGGCGGGGCTTGAGCGCTTCGAGTGAAGTAGCGGCATCGTTATCGGCGAAGGCGGGCATCCCGGTGTGGTGGCCTTCGATGGCGAACGCTCCGGGGAGATGCTTTTGCTGGACGGCGGCAAGCGTGCCCATTGACCAATGATTGATGCCGTGAATGGAGGGATCGCGGAGGCGGGCCTGAAAGCGGGCGGAGTATTTTCCCAAATCGTGCAGCATCCCTGCTAGGTGTGCTTCGGAACTGGCGCCGAAGGGGGCAGCGAAAGTTGCTGCAAGTTCGGCGACGTTGCGCAGGTGGGCGCTGAGGGGTTGCCATACACCGCAGGACTCCGGCAGGCGTTTTCCCTGCGAGTCTTCGGCAGTGTGGGCATAATAGGTCATGGAGCGGGAGCGCGCAGGCTTAATACTGATAGAGGCCGTGTTTTTGTGCGCAGTAGATGTTACCGGGTTGAGCGTGACACCAGATGTCCCGCCCGAACTTTTTTCGGGGTTATTTTCTTTAGGGCCACACCGGTGATTTCTGGTGCATAGGCACGAGCCATGACCGCAATCTCGGCAGCAAGAGACGAACGTAACTCAGCCGGAGCGAGCGCCTCGACGTGACCCCCACTGGCCAAAATACGGCGCGACACGTCGATCAGGTTATTCAAGCGATAGGTGGCCTCCAAAGCACCTCCGGGCAGGTCACGAAGGCCTTGTGAAGCATGCCAGGGGCGTTCACGGACATAAGGCGCCGCGGTGGCATCGAAACGGAGGCGAACCTCAAACTCAGTCCCGCCGGTAAAACGCCCAAGGCTCCCCGCAAGGTAATCCTTGATCCGCTCAGACGGCGGCGGTGTGAAGCGTTGGCCAAGAGCGGAAATGGCATGGATACGCGAGAGCAAGAAATTCCTCCAGCCTGCGCGGGTAGTATCCTCGGCCACCAGCATCCAGCGGTGATCCAGATAGGCTAGGTGGAGGGGGCGCACGGCGCGAAGTTCAGGGCGTGGCACTCCAGGTTTTTGATAGTTAATAACGAGCTCTCGGCGGGCAATAATCGCGTTAAGGAGAGTGGCGAAGTGCCTTTGTTCGGCGGAGTCGAGAATGGCATCTTCTGGATGTAGCACGGCACGCAGGTCGGCGGCGGGGAGGGACGCGGCAGCGCCGGTGAAGCGGGCGATTTTTTCCAGCGTAGTCGTAAGGATGCGGCCGAGCGGCGTCCCTTCCCATGCGGCGAACGTGCGGCCGGCGAGCACGACGGCGAGGGCTTCGTCGGCGTCGAGGCGGAGGCCAGTAAGGAGATCGAACGGAGCAGTATAGCGGTAAGTGCGAGCAGCGGCGTCCCAGACGATGGGCGCGCGATGAAAATCTCGCAGGCGCTCAATATCGCGCTTCACGGTGCGGTCGGAGAGTTCGTATTCACGGGCAAAGCCGGTTGCAGAAACGGACTGACCGGCAGTCAAACGGCGGTGCAATTCGATTACCCGCGTGCTGGCAGCAGGTCCGGGACAACCACTAATCCCTCGTTTAGAGCGCGGCCGCGCAGGTCGACCCTGCATAAGTGCTTCAACTGATTGCGCCATAGCGCTTGAATCGGAAATAACGCGCACGTGGGCAACGTGAATGTATTGTCCTTTAAAATATACTTCACACCTGAACAAAGGGAACCGGTCAAAAGCTCCCGTCAATCGGCGGAAAGCCAGAATGGCTAGTCTTCAACTATGAACGGCGACCTCGGCATACAAAAAAACCGCCAGCGCTTTCGCGTGGCGGTTTTAAGAATGGTGCAGCTGTAGGGAGTCGAACCCCAAACCTTCTGATCCGTAGTCAGACGCTCTATCCAATTGAGCTACAGCTGCGTGATGGGAGGTGAGAGAAAGCAAGGTTACGAAAGCCCGCGCAAGCGCTTTTTCAAAAAAACACCGCGCCAACCGAAAAAACACCCCCGCCGCCCACGCACGAAGAGGTAAACCTAAGGTTGAAAAGCGCGCCCCCCCACCCCACTACTTGCACCACGTGGCCAAAACGACCAACACCTCACCTGCCAGCGAAACCGCCGGCACCGAAACCTCCTTCGAGACCGCCATGGAGCGGCTGGAAACCATTGTCGAAGCCATGGAGGCCGGCGACGTCCCGCTCGCGGAGTTGCTGACCAAATACGAGGAAGGCACCCGCCTCGTCGCCCGTTGCGAAGAGCGGTTAAAGACCGCTGAACTGAAAATTGAACAACTGAAACGCCAGCGCGACGGCTCGCTGCGGCCCGAACCCTTCGCCGCCGTCCAAGCCCCCGAATCCGCCTGATTTTCCGCCCTCCGTGCCCGCCTCCCTCCCGCCCTTTCCGAGCACCTCGCGCCTGCTCGATCTCATCCGTTCACCCGACGACGTCAAAGGCCTCTCCTCCACGCAATTACCCGCGCTGGCCGCCGAGATCCGGGAGGAACTGATCCGCGTCACCGCTCGTAACGGTGGCCACATCGGCCCCAATCTAGGCGTGGTCGAGCTCACCCTAGCCCTGCACCGGGTCTTCTCCACCCCGCGCGATAAGTTTGTCTTCGACGTGGCCCACCAAGGCTACGTGCACAAGCTCCTCACCGGTCGCCTCGCCGGCTTGCAAAAAGTCCGCCAGACGGGCGGCGCTTCCGGCTTCCTCAACCGCAGCGAAAGCCCCCACGATGCCTTCGGCGCCGGCCATGCCGGCACCGCCCTGTCCGCCGCGCTGGGTATGGCCACCGCTCGCGATCTCAAAGGCACCGATGAACACGTGGTCGCCCTGTGCGGCGATGCCGCCTTCACCTGCGGCATCACCCTCGAAGCGCTCAATAACGTCGTCAGCTCAACCAAACGCCTGGTCGTCGTCCTAAACGATAACGAGTGGTCCATCGCCCGCAACGTCGGCGCTATCGCCAAATACCTCAACCGGCTCTCAACCAACCGCACCTACAACAAGGTTTACCACGACGTGGAGCAGTTCTTCCTCGGCCTGCCCGGCGGCCGGGATATGAATCGCCTCTGGAACAAGTGGAAACGCGAGACCAAAGACTTCTTCGTGGAGTCCTCGCTGTTTGAGAAATTCGGCCTGCGCTACCTCGGCCCGATCGACGGCCACAACCTCGACGAGCTGATTAAGAACCTGGAGTTTGCCCGCGACACCGACACCCCGATCCTCCTCCACGTGATCACCGAGAAGGGCCGCGGTCTCGATGCCGCCCGCGCCCACCCGGAGAAATTCCACGGCCTGGGCGCGTTTGATCCCACCACCGGCGAAGCCAAGTCCGGTCCGCCCGGCACGCCCCCCAGCTACCAAGATGTCTTCGGCCGGGAACTCGTGCGCCTCGCCACCGCCGATTCACGGATCGTCGGCATCACCGGCGCCATGCCCAGCGGCACCGGGCTGAACCAACTCGCCGCTAGCGTGCCACGCCAGTTTTTCGATGTCGGCATCGCCGAGGAACACGCCGTGGTCTTCGCCGCCGGCCTCGCCACCCAAGGCCTGCGCCCGGTCGTAGCCATTTACTCGACCTTCCTGCAACGTGCCTTCGACAACATCCTGCACGATGTCGCGCTCCAGAACCTGCCGGTCACCTTCTGCCTCGATCGCGCCGGCCTCTCGCCCAACGACGGCGCCACCCATCACGGGCTCTTCGACCTGGCCTACTTGCGCTGCGTGCCCCGCGCCGTGATCATGGCCCCGCGCGACGAACACCAACTCGCCGCCATGCTCCGGACCGCCCTCGCCCACGACGGCCCGGCTTTTATCCGCTACCCCCGCGGATCCTGCACCGGCACGCCGCCGCCGCCCGAATGCGCCATCCTGCCTCTCGGCCGGGCCGAAATCCTCCGTCCAGGCCGGGATGTGGTGCTCTGGGCCATCGGCACGATGTGCGCCGATGCCCTCGCACTAGCCGATCAACTCCACACCTTAGACCAAGTCGACGCAGGGGTGGTTGACGCCCGCTTCGCCAAGCCGCTCGACTGCGAACTGCTCCTCGCCCAAGCCGCCGAGGCCCGCCTGATTGTAACGCTGGAGGACGGCGTCGTCACCGGCGGTTTCGGCTCCGGGGTGCTCGAAACCCTGTCCGCCGCCGGCTTGAACACACCGGTCGAGCGCCTAGGCTGGCCCGACGTTTTTGTCGACCACGGCTCTTCCGTCACAGAACTTCGCGCCGCCCACGGCCTAGCCCCCGCTGACTTGCTGCGTCAGGTGCAAGCTCGCCTAGCCCGACTTGAGGCCGTGACCGCCTGATCTTCTTTCCGCACGTTCACCTCCCTTCCTTCCCGTGCCCTCTTACCCGGTCCGCTCGCCCAAGCCCAAAGCCAACCTCGTGCAAAACTTCCGCGGCGAGGCGCGCATCGCCGTGCCCCTGCACCCGCTCGAACACGCACTGGTGGTGGTGGCGATCATCCACCTCTGTTTCCTGCCTTGGGCCTTCGGCACCCGCACGCCTTGGGCGCAAATCGTCTCTCTCGGTCTTGCCGTGCTCGCCTTTGTCATCGCCCTCTGGCCGCGCCGTTACAGCGGCGAACTCGCGCCCGAAGGAGATTTCACCCTCCACACTTGGCCCCGCCTGCTGCGCTTCCCCCCCTTCTGGCTCGGGCTCGGATTCTGCCTCTACATCGTGATCGGCGCGCTCAACCCGTCCTACGAACGCATGAGCAACGGTTCCGTGTGGTATCTAAAACCGCTCGAACATATCGACTGGTTACCCTCAGGGCTGGACGCGCCGTTCGAGATCATGAACGCGTGGCGCACCCTGATCATCGTCGCGGCCGTGTGGCTGCTCGCCTGCTCCCTGTGGACCGCCATCACCCGCCGCACCGCGATCCAAAGCATCCTCACGGCAGTCGTCATAAACGGCGCCATTCTCTCCTTGGTCGCCATCGTGCAAAAGATGACGGGGGCGAATAAAATCCTGTGGTTCCTCAGCGGGGCGCCGGAGTATTTTCACGGCACTTTTTACTATAAAAACCACGCCGCCGCCTACTTCAACCTGACCGCGATCGTATCGGCAGGCTTGATGATCTGGCACCACATCCGCGGCTTGCGTCACCTTGAAAGGAGCAGCCCTTCACCGGTGTTTGCCTTCGGTTTTATCGTGATCGGGTCCTGCGTATTCATGAGCGGGTCGCGCACCGGCATGATCCTCCTCACCGGCTATATCTTGATCATGGCGACGACTTACCTGATCTGGCGCCTGAGGCGCAGCGCCGGCCCATCCAACCGCCTCCTCACCGTCTTGGCCACCTTGGCCATTCTAGGCTTTGTCGCCACCGCGATCTATTTTCTGAATCTTGATAAGAGCATAGACCAGATCCGCCGCCTCGCCAACGAAGACAAACAGTGGTCAGTCGAGGCTCGTATCCAGGCCCGCGACGCCACCTATGAGCTGTTTCGCGATCAGCCCCTGACCGGCTGGGGTGCCGGTAGCTTCCGCCACGCTTTTCCGTCCCACCAGCAAAACTATCCGGACATCTTCCGCGGACCCGGGCGCCGTTATTTTTACTGGGAGCACGCCCATAATGACTATGTGCAAGCCTTGGCGGAGTTCGGTATCATCGGCTTTGCCCTGCCCGTGCTCGCGCTGCTCTGGCTAATTGTGAAACTCTGCCGGCTCGGTGGCTACCGCCATCCCGCGTTTCTCCTGACGCTCTTAGGCCTCGGCCTGACGCTGTGTCACTCTTGGGTGGATTTCCAGCTCTACAACGCCTGCATCCTCACGACCTTCGGCGCCATCGCCGTCTTGCTCGTCCGCTGGGCCGAACTCGAAATCAACCCCGGCAACATCACCCCCTCCACCCTGCGCGGTTAAACCGCAAAAAACCCGCCTCGATGAAGAGGCGGGCGAAAAACGCGTTTAACTTAGCCGAGACTTACTTGGCGTCCTGCGCGGAGACCGGAGGAGTGGTCACCGAGACCGGCTCTGCGGCGGGCGCCGGGGCCTTGATCTCGAGCAGCTCCACGTCGAAAATCAGGGTCGCATTTGGGGGAATGGAACCACCCGCACCCTGCTCGCCGTAGCCGAGCTTGGACGGGATGTAGAGCTTCAGCTTGCCACCGACGCCGACCAGTTGGAGCCCCTCGGTCCAGCCGGGGATGACGCCATTGAGGGGGAATTCCGCCGGGGTGCCGCGCTGCACCGAGCTATCAAACACGGTGCCGTTTACCAAGGTGCCGGTGTAGTGGACCTTGACCGTGTCGGTGGGGACGGGCTTGGCGCCGGTGCCCTCTTGGATCACCTCGTAACAAAGTCCGGTGGGAGTGGAGAGGACCTTGGGGTTCTTCTTCAACTCAGTGAAAAAGGCCGACGACTCCTGATCCGCCGCCGCCGCGAGGCGAGCCTGGGCGACCTGCTGGCGACCGCCGAGCACGCGCTGGATCTCAGGACCGAAAGCTTCGGGGCTGAACTTGCCCTTCTCGCCACTGAAGGCCGCCTCGAGGCCCTTGAGCGCGGCCGCCTTCTCCTCGGCGCTGATGCCGAACTCGGCGATACCGATGCGCTGGCCAACGAGGTAACCAAAGGCCTCAAAAACCTGCACATCCGTGTAGGCGGGGGCAGCCGGGGCAGCCGGGGCCGGGGTCGCGGCAGCCTCATCGGCGGCGCGAACAGTGCTTAGAGCGCCGACGGCGGCGAGAGTGGAGGCCTGCAGAATACGAACGAGTTTCATGCTTGGGTTTGGGTAGGGTGGATGGGAGGTGGATCGAAGATGGGCGAAAAGCTCGGACCACCGACGAAATGACCACCCTGCCGCTCCCCGCACCTCGGTGGCAAACCCATAGTCACCACGCCGCCTGCTTTCCTTTCGCAGGCTTGTCGGCGACCCCATCCCCCCTTTTTCTAACCAAATCGCATGCACCCCCACTCGTTCTGGACCAGCACCGACGGCCAAATTCTTACCGTCCGGCGCAAGGACGCCCGCACCCTTTCCGTGACTTTAGGGTTCCAGCCCCGCCACCCCGCTGAATGGGAGTTCATCAAAGCCCACGCCTCCGCGCTTAGCTTCACCGAACGCAGCACCCTCGCCCGAATCGGCATCGAGATGCTGACACTAGGACCCCCCCGGATTGAAAAAAATGGCGTCATCCTCGAAGCCGACGCCTTCCTCTACGACGAGAGTTTCCCCAACGCCCCCTACTGGCAGCAACTCCTCCGCCCCGGCATTCCCGTCGGGCGCCTGTTTCACGCCCCTGCCGAGGCCAAGCTCACCTCGACCGAAATCTGGGACGCCCTGAAGGCCAACCGCCTCAAACTCCCCGCCACCACCAGTATCGACC
>RGVP01000118.1 GCA_010027235.1 bacterium | reverse complement strand
TGACCTCGTCGACCACCCCGAGTTTTTCCAGCACGTCGGCATTGAGTTTCAGGGCCTCGGCTGCCTTCGGGGCGGCGGAGGGATCTTTCCAGAGTATGGCGGCGCAGCCCTCGGGCGAGATCACCGAGTAGTAGCTGTTGTCAAAAATCAGCACGCGGTCGGTCACGCCAATGCCTAGGGCGCCGCCGGAACCGCCTTCGCCGACCACAATCGAGACGGTGGGCGTGCCGAGCAGGGCCATCTCGCGGAGGTTTACCGCAATGGCTTCGGACACATGGCGCTCCTCGGAGCCGAGGCCGGGGTAAGCGCCGGGGGTGTCGATAAAGGTGATAACGGGCAGGTTAAATTTTTCGGCCAACTTCATGAGGCGAAGGGCCTTGCGGTATCCCTCAGGCTGGGGCATGCCGAAGTTTCGGGCGATCTTTTCCTTAGTGTCGCGGCCCTTCTGCTGGGCGATGATCATGACGGCTTGGCCGTCGAAAAAGGCCGTGCCGCCGATGAGCGCACGGTCATCGCCGAACTGGCGGTCGCCGTGCAGTTCCGTGAAGCCGGTGCACATCAAGGCGACGTAATCGAGGGCGTAGGGGCGGCGCGGATGGCGGGCGATTTGCACGCGCTGCCAGGGAGTGAGGCTGGAGTAGATCTCGCGCTGGGTCGCGACGATCTTTTTCTCGATGGCCGCGATCTCTTTGCCGAGGTCGAGGTTGTTTTCGATGGATTGCTTGCGGAGTTGCTCGAGTTGGGCGCTCAGTTCGCGCAGCGGTTTTTCAAATTCGAGCGTATAAGAGGTTGCTTCCATGAAGGCGTGGGCTGGGAAACGGACGACACTGGGGCGCCCGGAGAGTCCTGTCAACGAGCGGCACAGGGCGGGGGATGGCTTGGTTTGGCGCGCTCGGGCGGGCGAGGCCGTCCTGGCGGCGGGCTAATCTGCGCCACAGGCGCTAGGGCGCACGAAAAGATTGTTGTTAAAAGCGCCGGCGCGTTAAGGCTTTTGGCGGGGGAGCCTCGAAATGCCTTCAGGTCATCGTGGTTAATGTGCCCGTAGCTCAGTTGAATAGAGCATTCGCCTTCTAAGCGAACGGTCGTGGGTTTGAATCCCGCCGGGCACGCCACCCTCCCTAAAACCGATTCAAATCGGTGCGACCGCTGTATATCGACCCTTGATTAAATTAGGCGCCATACTGTATGGTGGCTGATAGTAAGCTCTGCAATAAACGTAAAATGCCTCACCTTTTGTTGAAAGACATCCCGCGCTACGAGTGTCTGCTCGAGTGTGCGCAGCGCTTTCCGGAGCTGGATCCTTCTGCTTGCGAAGCTTTTTTGCATCTGTTGCGCGCCGGCGACGAAGGCTTTCGGGTGATCGACGCCCACTTTCATGCTCATGGGCTCAGTCAGGGCCGTTTCACCGTGCTTATGCTCCTGGCGGACAAGGCCGGCGGGCAGGCCCACGCGCTCACCCCGGCGCAACTGGCCGATATGGCGGGGGTGACGCGCGCCACCATGACCGGTCTGGTCGATACTTTGGAACGCGATGGAATGGTCACCCGCAAGCCTGACCAGGACGACCGTCGCATGCTCTTCGTCGAGTTGACCACGCGCGGGCAGGAGTTTCTCGGCCAGATCATGCCGGAGCATTTCCGCCGCATCAGCGTGTTAATGG
Organism: bacterium; assembly: GCA_010027235.1. Lineage (GTDB taxonomy): Bacteria > Verrucomicrobiota > Verrucomicrobiia > Opitutales > Opitutaceae > IMCC26134_A. The sequence goes on along the minus strand of RGVP01000118.1, from coordinate 5,870 downwards.
CCGCTCTGACCGAGCCCGAACGCCGGACACTGGTGCGCTTGCTCGGCAAGGTCGCCGACCAGGCCTTTCTCACTTTTCCCGCCAGCGCCTCCTTGGGCGCCGCCGTGCCTGCTTCCTGATTTTTTAACCACACCCACCACCCGTCATGTTCAAGAAACTCAGCCTCACTGGTCTCCTTTTGTTCCTGCTCGTCGCCCCCATTGTCGCCATCAAGGCACTGCAAATTAGTGCGTTGATCGCGATGGGAAAGACCATGGTTCCTCCGCCCGAGGCCGTTACCACCGCGGAGGTGCATGAAGAGACTTGGCGGCCCAGCCTCAACGCGGTGGGTTCCTTTGCGGCGGTGCAGGGCATTACCTTGGGCTCGGAGGCGTCCGGCACCGTGAGCCGGATCAATTTCGAGTCCGGCGCCGAGGTCGCCGCCGGGACGGTGTTGGTCGAGCTCGATACTTCCGTGGAGCAGGCGCAACTCGCCTCCGCTCAGGCCACTGCTGAACTTGCCCGATTAAACCTAGTCCGGGCGAAGTCTCTTCGCGATCAAAACACCAACTCCCAAGCGGAACTCGACGCGGTCGAAGCCCAAGGCAAGCAGGCCGAGGCAGAGGTAAACAATCTTCAGGCCGTGATCGCCAAGCGCCGCGTGACCGCCCCTTTCGCCGGACGAGTCGGAATCCGTCAAGTTAACCTCGGCCAGTTTTTGGCCGTGGGCACCCCCGTTGTGTCCCTCCAGTCCCTCGACCCGATCTATGTGAATTTCTCCCTTCCGCAGCAAAATTTGTCCCAGCTTTCCGAAGGATTGGGCGCGCGCGTCACCACCGACGTCTACCCCGGCCGTGAGTTCAACGGCCAAGTGACCGCCATTAATCCCGATCTCGATGCGACCACTCGCAGCGTTAAACTGCAGCTCACTCTGGCCAATCCCTCCGGTCTACTCCGCCCCGGGATGTTCGGCTCGGTCTCGGTTGATCTCCCGGTGACGGACAAGGTCCTCACCATCCCCGCCACCTCCGTGCTCTACGCTCCCTACGGCGACACCGTGTTCGTTGTTGAGGACGGCAAGGACGCCGCCGGCGTGCCGCAGAAGACCGTGCGCCAGCAGTTTGTCCGCCTCGGCGTGACGCGCGGCGATTTTGTTGCCGTTATCTCGGGCTTGAAGCTCGGCGATACAATCGTGAGCGCGGGCGTGTTTAAGCTCCGCAACGGCGTCGCCATCTCGGTCGACAACTCCCTCGCGCCGGACGCCCGCCTCGCTCCTACCCCCACTGATTCCTGAGCCGCCGTCCCCGCGCCCAAGCCTCCTGACGCGCTGCACCTACCATGAATTCCTTCACCGATATTTTTATCCGCCGGCCCGTGCTGGCGATTGTGGTCAGCCTCGTGATCATCATCGCCGGTTTGCAGGCCTACAGCTCGCTGAACGTCCGCCAGTATCCGCGTAGCGAGAACGCCTCCATCACCGTCACCACCGCCTACGTCGGCGCCAGCGCCGAACTCGTGCGCGGCTTCATCACCACTCCGCTCGAGCGGGCCATCGCCGAATCCGACGGCATCGATTACCTTCAATCGAGCAGCGCCCAAGGCGTATCCACCATTACCGCCCGGCTGAAGTTGAACTACGACGCCAACAAGGCCCTCTCCGAGATCAGCTCAAAGGTGAACAAGGTCCGCGGCGACCTTCCGCCCGAGGCCGAGTTGCCCATCCTGAACATCGTCTCGGCCGACAGCCAGTTCGCCGCCGCCTATCTTAACTTCAAGTCTGACGTGCTGCGGCAGAACGAGATCACCGACTACCTCGTGCGCGTCGTCCAGCCCCGCCTGACCGCCGTCCCCGGCGTGCAACGCGCCGAGGTGCTGGGGGCGCGCACCTTCGCCATGCGTATATGGCTGAAACCAGAGCGGATGGCCGCCTTTAACCTAAGCCCGGCCCGAGTCCGCGCCGCTCTTGCCAGCAATAACTACCTCGCCGCCGTCGGCGAAACCAAGGGCTCGCTGATTCAGGTAAACCTCACCGCCAACACCGACCTCAAGTCCGTCGAGGAGTTTCGGCAACTCGTGGTGCTGGAGTCCGGCGGCGTGATCGTCCGCTTGCAGGATATCGCCGACGTGGTCCTCGGCGCCGAGGATTACAACACCGAGGTGCGTTTCTCCGGCCAGACCGCCGTGTTTATGGGCATCTACGTTCTGCCCAACGCTAACTCCATCGACGTCATCAAACGTATCCGCGCCGAGATGGTAGCCGTTGCTCGGGAACTGCCCACCGGTCTCGAAACCCGCGTCGCCTATGATTCCACCGAATACATCAACGACGCGATTCACGATGTGGTCAAAACCCTGGCCGAGACCCTCCTCATCGTCATCGTCGTCATCTTTTTTTTCCTCGGCTCTTTCCGCTCCGTGCTCGTCCCCGTAGTGGCCATTCCGGTCTCGCTTATCGGCGCGGTCTTCCTGATGCAGGTCTTCGGTTTCACCGTGAACCTGCTCACCCTGCTCGCCATCGTGCTGGCGGTCGGTCTCGTGGTGGACGATGCCATCGTAGTGGTCGAGAATGTCGAACGCCACATCAGCGAGGGTAAGTCTCCGCTGGAAGCGGCGCTCCTCGGCGCGCGCGAGTTGGTCGGCCCGGTCATCGCCATGACTATCACGCTGGCCTCGGTCTACGCTCCCATCGGCCTGCAGGGCGGGCTTACCGGCGCGTTGTTCCGCGAGTTCGCTTTCACCCTGGCCGGCGCGGTCACAATTTCGGGCGTGGTGGCGTTAACCCTCTCGCCCATGATGTCGGCGAAACTCCTCCGCCCCGGTGCGTCTCATACCGGTTTCCCCGCCAAGGTTAACGCCGTCTTCGAGCGGGTGAAGGGATTCTATTCCGGCATCCTCGACGGCACCCTCGCCAACCGTCCTTTCGTTTACACGATCTGGATCGCGGTGGCTCTGCTCGCCTTCCCGATGTTCAAGCTGTCTCCCACCGAACTCGCCCCCGCCGAGGACCAGGGTGTGATCTTCGGCATCATGGACACCGGGGCCAACAACACCCTCGACCAGACCAGTCGTTATGCTTCCGCCGCCGGCGAAGCCTTTCGCAGCGTTCCCGAGACCGATTTCACCTTTCAAATTACCAATCCCACTTCCGGCTTTGGCGGTTTGGTGGTCAAGCCTTGGAGTGAGCGTCAACGCTCCGTGTTCAAAATTCTTCCAGAGGTGCAGGCTAAGCTGAGCACCATTCCGGGTATCCAGATGTTTGCAGTGACTCCTCCCGCCCTGCCCGGCGGCGGTCAGTTCCCGGTCGAGTTTGTCTTGGCCTCCACCGCCCCTAGCGAGCAGGTGCTGGTATTTGGGCAAGAACTCCAGAAGCGCGCGTTGGAGAGCGGTAAATTCGCCTTCCCGCCCATCATCGACGTTAAGATCGACCAGCCCCAGTCCGAGATCGTGCTCGACCGCGATAAGGTCGCCGCGCTCGGCCTGAATCTCCAACAGGTCGGGGCTGACATAGGCGCAGCCGTCGGTGGCAATTTCGTCAACCGCTTCAATATCGAGGGACGCAGCTACAAGGTCATTCCCCAGATTAAGCGCGGCGACCGCCTGAACGCCGAGCAATTGAAGGACATCTACGTCACCGGTCCGAACGGTTCGCTCATACCCCTGAGCACCGTCGCTACGATTCGGAACTCCGTCGTCCCGCGCTCGCTCAATCGCTTCCAGCAACTTAATGCCGTCTCCATTTCCGGGGTATGCATTGTGCCGCTCGACGAGGGGCTGCGTTTCCTCGAGGACGAGGCCGCCAAGATCCTCCCCAAAGGTTACGTGATCGATTACACAGGGGAATCTCGCCAACTTCGCACCGAGGGTAACAAGTTTCTCCCCGCGCTTGGTCTGGCCGTGGTCCTGATTTTCTTGGTGCTCGCAGCCCAGTTTAATTCCTTCCGCGACCCCTTCGTTATTCTGCTGGGATCGGTGCCGCTCGCCTTGTTCGGCGCCCTCCTCTTCACCTTCCTGAAGATGCCCAATCCGAACCTCGCCTTCTGGACGGACGGGTGGACCACCACGATGAATATCTATGCCCAGGTCGGCCTGGTCACCCTCGTAGGCCTGATCGCGAAGAACGGTATTCTGATCGTTGAGTTCGCGAATATCCTGCAGGAACAGGGCCGCTCTAAATTGGAGGCCATCCGCGAGGCCGCACTTACCCGCCTTCGGCCCATTCTTATGACCAGCGTGGCGACCGTGGTCGGCCATTTCCCCCTCACCTTGGTTACCGGACCAGGCGCCGCCGCGCGTAACTCGATCGGCCTCGTGCTGGTTGGCGGCATGACGATCGGCACGATTTTCACGCTGCTCGTTCTGCCTTCGCTCTACATGCTGATTGCCAAGGACCATTCCCGCGCTCGTGCGCCCGCCGCCGAGCCCATCCCTGCCCCCGTAGCTTAAACCCAAACCGCCGCTATGAAACGCACCGCCCTTTTCGCCGCCACCCTCCTCACCGCCGCCGCTTCCGCCGACGTGCTGCCCTTCGCCGAGGCGCTCAAACCCGAGCCGCCTCCCGCCCCCGCGCCCGTTGTGCCGGCCGTGCCCGATGTCCTCACCCTCGATCAGGCCCTGCGCTTCTCATTGGAGAATAATTTTAGCATCCGCCAGGCCCGCGAGCGCCTGCGGGAGCAGGAAGGGCTGATCGTGGAGGTGCGCGCCCAGGCTATCCCCAATGTCGCCGCCACCGCCGGTTACACGCGCGATGCCAAGAGCCTTTCCGAGGCCCGCAATGGCGGCCCGGTGAATTACCAGAACTGGCGCGCCGCCATCATCGTGCGCCAACTCGTCTACAGCGGAGGGGGCGTGAGCGCCGCGCTCGACGCCGCCAAGACCACCCGCACCGCCGCCGTGCTGGATATCGAGGCCGTGGTGAACGACGTGCTCCTGCTCGTCCGCACCCGCTTCGCCGACGTGCTGCTTAACCGCGAACGCATCCTCGTGCAGGAACAAGGCGTCGCCTTGCTGAAGGAACAGCTTCAGACGGCCCAAAACCGTTTCGCCGCGGGCTCGGTTTCCCAGTTCGAGGTCCTTACCGCCGAGGTCGCGCTGGCCAACGCCCAGCCCGCACTGATCAGCGCCCGCAATGGCCTCCGCGTCGCGATCGACGAACTCCGCGCCGCCCTCGGCTACCAAGGCGGCTTCGGCGCCGACCTCCAAAAGGTGCCCGAGTTCACCGGCACGCTCGAGTATCGGCCGGTCAGTTACGATCTCCAGGCCTCCCTTTCCGCCGCCAAGGCCCGTCGTCCCGAGCTGCTGCGCCTCGCCCAATTGCAGCGCGCCCGCGAGTCCGGCGTGACCGTCTCGAAATCCAATTACCTGCCCGAGGTCTACCTCACCGGCGGCTATGAGGGGGTGAAGCGGAGCAGCTCAAACTCCCTCGACGATTCCCTTGACGGTTGGACCGCCGGGGTCGAGGCGAGCTGGGCCATTTTTGACGGCGCCCGCACCCGCGGCAAAGTCACCCAAGCCCGCGCCCTGCTCAACCAGGCCCGCCTGAGCCTGGCCGAGCAGACGCTCGCCGTCGAGGTGGAGGTCCGCCGCGCCCTCTCCAGCTTGCAGGAGGCTGCGGAGCTCGCCGAGGCCGCCGGTAAGGTTGTCGGCCAAGCCCAAGAGGCGCTCCGCCTTGCCGATGTGCGCTATCGCAATGGCGCCGCCACCCAGCTCGACGTGCTTCAGGCCCGCCAAGCCCTCACCGAGGCCAGCCTCAACCGCCTCGAGGCCAATTACCGCCACACCCTCGCCCTCGCCACCGTGCGCAAGGCCATCGGCGAGTCCGATCCCGTCGTCGCCGCCGTCACGCCCTGATCCGGCCGCTCCCCCTCGTTGGTTTTCCCGGACCCCGCGCCCAC
>RGVP01000117.1 GCA_010027235.1 bacterium | reverse complement strand
GGTGGCGAAGGGCAGGCCGGGCGCGAGGGGGCCGGCGGCGGCGAGGCTACGCAGGAAGCCCCGCCACTCGGTGAGCAGCCGGTCGATGTCGCCCCGCCCTGCCTGGGCAAATTCGGCCGCGAGGCCGTGGGCCAGCGCGCCCCGGCTGGCGGTGCCTTCCGTGACGGCGCGCACGATCTCGCTCGCGCCGTGGCCGTAGCCGGGGGGCAGGCCTTCCTCGAGGTAGCCCTCGGCGTTTTCGCGCCGGTAGGTCTTTTCGCAAACCGTCACGAGGCGGCCGAGGCGGCGGGGGTTGGTGCCGGCGAAGCGGTCGCCCGCAAAGAGGTTGGCGCAGTCGTGCAGGAGGGCTTCGACCGGGTAGCGGCGGTCTTCCAGGCCGGCGGCGAGGGCCAGTCCCTCCGGTCCCAGAAAGACCGAGGCGATCGCGCCGCGCGCGGTGAGGTGGAGGTGTTTATCCAGCAGCCCCACCCGCTGCCAACGCCAAAGGGGAGTGGGCTCGGGCGAGAGGGCGAGGCACGCGGGCCGCAGGGCGCAGTCCGCGCAGCCGGCGAAGGGCTCGCGGCGGCGGCGGACCAGACGGGCGCGACCGGTATCCGTGAGCTGGCGACAAGGCAGCGTGGCGGGCTCGAGCGTGGCGGTGATCTCGGCGCCCATGGGGAAGGGTTCCGCGGTGAAGAGCCGGCCGGCGGTATCGCGGGCCAGGGCGAGGGCGGATTCGCCGGGCGCGAGGGCGCGCAGCAGGGCGGCCCAGGGCAGGGGTGCGGCGCGTTTTAGGCGCAGCGGGGCGGAGGCGCGGGGTGCGGCTGGAGACCAGCACGTAGCCGGTTTCGTCCAGCCCGCGGCGGCCGGCGCGGCCGATCATCTGGAGCAGCTCGTGCGGGGCGATGTCGCGCTCCAGCGCGCCGACGCGGTAGGCGGCGGCGGTCAGCATGACCGAGCGCAGGGAAAAATTGATGCCCGCGGCCAGCCCCAGGGTGGCCACTACGACGCGGAGTTGCCCGGCCTTGGCCAGCGGCTCGACCAGTCCGGCGCGTTGCACGTAGCCCAGCCCGCTATGATGGTAGGCCACCCGGCGCTGGAGCAGTTTGGCCAGCACGGGGCCGGCCATGGACGTTTGCTCCGGGGTGAGTGGGAGCGGATCCCCGAGTGGCAGTTCGCGGGCGAATTCCCGTGCCAGACGCTCGGCGTCCGCCCGGTGCGGGGCGAAGACCAGCACCGGGCCCAGGCCCTCGCGCAGCGCGCCCGCCACCCGCCGCGACCAGAAGCCCTCCAGCTCGCGGGGGAAGCCCCGGGCGAGGTCGTCGACCTCGATCTCCTCCAGCGGCACCGGGCGGGTGGGGGTGCGCACCACCTCGACGGCGCGCCCGAGGCGGGTGAGCCAGGCGGCGACGTCCTCGGGGTTGCCCACCGAGCCGGAGAGAAACAGCAGCTGCACCGCGGCGGGCAGGGTGGCGATGACGCCCTCGTAGTGGTTGCCCCGGGCAGGGTCGCCAAGCCACTGGTATTCGTCGATCACCAGCAGGTCGGGCGGGGCACCTGCCGAGCGCAGCAGGGTGCCCTGCGCGGCCTCGAGAGTCGCGACGACCACGGGCGCATGGGGCGAGACGGAGAGGTCCCCAGTGGTGATGCCCACCCGCCAGCCCCGGGCCAGCCACTCGGCGTATTTATCGTTGGCGAGGGCGCGGGTGGGCACGGTGAAGACCGCTCGGCGGGCAAAGTTGCCCTGCTCGACGAAACGCTCGAAAATGTGGGTCTTGCCCGCGCCGGTGGGGGCATCCACCACCACGTCGCGCCCCGCCTGCAGGGCATGCACAGCTGCGCGCTGCCAGGCGTCGGGCAGCATGAGCGTTTGCAGACCTTCCAGTTCGCCTAGCTGCATGGTGGGACTAACCTATGCACTATCCTGGCATTTAACCAACTCTCCGTGTGCATGGCGCGGTCTTTTTAAAATCATCCGCCGCTCGGCTTCCGCCCCAAGGGTGAGAAGGGCAACCAAGCCGGTCCGGCCTTGCCCACGGCGGCACGGGCCGCGGGGCTCGCCTTCGCCTCTTGCGCCGGCCGGATTCAGGGCAGGTGGATCCATTTCTCGGATACGCGCTAAAGTCAGCCGGGGCGGAGAGGGGGCGACCACCGGCGGGCCGGGCCGCCCCCGGTGGCTTTACCGCCCGCCCGGCCCCGGCCTTTTGGGCGAAAATCAAGCGTGGGGTGGCATGACGTAGCTCTCTAAGACGGTGAGTAAGTAATAAATCTTATTCTTTAAGTCATTGGTAACACTCAAATTGCCTTAGCTTAAGCTTAAATAAGCCTATTTGTATTTGTGCGATCAATATAAACTAGTTTAGCCGTGCTTACACTTAGTTTAGATTCGATAAGCTAAGTATCCTCCCTCCCCCTCATTTTCGGCAAATTTTTATATATGATTTTTAAGAGTAAATTGTTTGTGGCTAAAAATTTGTCGTGATGGACGCCCTCGCGAATCAAGCTGCGGCACGTTTATCGTTTGTGCCGGTGCCGAGGCTAAGGCAGAGGCAGACGCGGGTATTCCGTTTATTGCAGGAACTGGCCGAGGAGCTTACCCTGCCGATCCGTCTGGAGGATTCGGGTGGTTTTAGCACCACATTATATGCCGGGGCGACGACCGATCCGGCGGGTCTGCCGGCTGTTGAATACGAGGTGTGGTTTATCACCGAAGGCAGCCCCACTTGCCCGCAGACCCTGCGAGCGCAGGCCGCGGCCGAAGTGGAGGCGGGGCTAAGCCCCAAGACCTGGATTCGGGTCGTCTTGACGCCTCCGCCCGAGCACTCCGGCCAGCTTGCCAACAAGATGTTTAAAGCTCTAATTGATAGGGACTTAATAGGTGTTAACAACGCTTATGAAAAGAAGCTGACCAAGAAGCAGCGGGATATCTACCGCATGCTGCAGCAGGACGTAAGTTATAAAGACATCGCGCAGCGCATGGGCCTGGCCCACTCGACCGTGAGGGTGCAGGTCTGCACGATCCGCCAGTTGCTCGGCGCCGACGCCGTGCCCTTTTTGCGAACAAAAGACTAAGCTAAACTAAGCCTATATAAGCTAACCTAAGCTAATATAAACTAACGTAAGCTAACCTAAGCCTATATAAACCTATAATTTCTTGTATTTAGTGTTTCAGGGCAAAACCCTGATCGTGCTTACAAGCATAAAAACAATCCATACCATGAACTACACTGTTAAAAACAAGCACATCGTTACGCTTCTGGCCGCTATGGCTGGTCTGAGCGTGACCTCCGTTGTTAAAGCTCAATTTGGCCCAGGGGGTTTCGGTGAATTTATCGATTTTTTCAAGTCCCCCAGCCAGACTGCAATCGCCGGTCAGTTGGAAGAACTGAATTTCGGTTCCCTGCCGGATGAAGTGAAAACTGTCATCAAAAATGTTAATGGTTATCTCAAGGAGGAAAAGGGCATTAACGCCGATTTGGTTGCAACTCGTGATGGCTTACAGCTGGAAAAAAATAACCTTGAGCAACAAATCTCAGATCAGACTAAAAAAATAAATGATCTTATCGCTGCCAATCCGCTCGATGGTCAAATCGCGGATGAACAGGATGCCTTGTCCACTCTGCAAGGCGAACTCTCTTCAAAGTCGTCTGAACTCACTGATGCTTCCAGTGATGTGATCAACTCGGACATCAAGATTTCGCTCACTGCTGAACAAGCAGCCATTGATGCGGCTAAAAAGATCAATGACGCCCGCAAACAATATGCCACTGGCGGCGATCGCACTCTAACGGACGCCACCGCTACGGGCAAAGCCGGTCTGCAAAGCGTGGTTGACACCATCAAGGAAGTTGAAGCTGGCGATCAGGCTCCTGTTATCGTTGCGTTGGAGTCTGCAGACTCTGATTTTGCTGCTATCGGAGCAGCGAATGCAGAAATCGCCGACATCCAAAAGTTGGTCCAGACGATCAATGATGAGCTGCCCACTCTGCCCTCAATTTCTGTTGATCAGCAAGCCGAGGCGCTTACCCTCGTGCTGAACGGTTCTTACGAGCGTAATGCGATCGACACGATTCAGAGCACCGGCATCGCTGGTATCGCTTATCGTGACCCCGCCACAGGCGCGGTGCATATCGGTGAAAATTCCCTCATCACTAACGAAGTGGGTGGTGTTCAAGAGCTCTATGCCCAAGATGGCGCCGCTACGCCAATCAACATCAACGTCACCAAAGGTTCTGACCTCTTGGTCAACGGCGTGAGCGTCGCCACCGATGCCGATGTCGCCGCCGAGAAGAGCGATCGTATCGCTGCGGACACCGTGCTCGATGGTAAGATCAGCACCGAGGTTAGCCGTGCGACCGCTGCTGAGGGCGTGCTCGATGGTAAGATCGCGACCGAGAAGAGCGATCGCATTGCCGCTGACACCGCCGAGGCTGCCACCCGCGCCGCCGCCGACACCCTCCTGCAGGCTAACATCAGCGCCGAGGCCACCCGTGCCACCACCGCTGAAGGCGTGCTCGATGGCAAGATCGCGACCGAGAAGAGCGAACGTATCGCCGCTGACACCGTGCTCGATGGTAAGATCACCACCGAGACGACCCGCGCGACCGCTGCCGAGGGCGTGCTCGATGGCAAGATCGCGACCGAGAAGAGCGAACGTATCGCCGCTGACACCGTGCTCGATGGTAAGATCACCACCGAGACGGCCCGTGCGACCGCTGCTGAGGGCGTGTTGACCACGAATCTGGCGACCGAGAAGAGCGATCGTATCGCCGCGGACACCGTGCTCGATGGTAAGATCACCACCGAGAAGAACCGTGCGACCGCTGCTGAGGGCGTGTTGACCACGAATCTGGCGACCGAGAAGAGTGATCGTATCGCTGCGGACACCGTGCTCGATGGTAAGATCACCACCGAGGCCGCCACCCGCGCTGCTCAGGACACCATCCTGCAGGCCAACATCACCGCCGAGGCCACCCGTGCCACCACCGCTGAAGGCGTGCTGACCACCAACCTCACTAAGGAGGTCGCCGATCGCGTCACTGCCGTGAACACCGAGAAGACCCGTGCGCTTGCCGCCGAGTCTGCCTTGGCCAATCGCGCCACCTCCCTCGAAGGCCGCATGGGTCGTGCCGAAGGCCGCATCAACAGCCTGCGCAAGGGTGTCTCGATGGCCGCCGCCCTCCAGACCCCGGTCATTGAGGCCGGTAAGCAGAACGCCGTGAAGGCTGGCGTGGCCACCGTCGATGGCGCTCAAGGCTTCGGCATCGCCGTCGCCCGTCGCATCAACGACAGCGTGCAGGTCAACTTGGACGTCGCCACCGACTTCCAGACCGACACCGCTGCCCGTGCTGGCGTGAACTATAGCTTCTAAGTGCTAACGTAGTTTTTGGTTGTTTCGAGGGGGTGGCGTAGGTGACTACGCCACCCCTTTTTTGCGACCAGAAATCGGGTATGCCATAGCTGCGCAATGCCTTCAGGCTTTTACCACCGCTTACACGGTCGAGCACGGAGGCAGCCTAATATAGCCGTGATTATCCGTGTGCTCCGTGGTCAAAATGCGGGTTCGGGAAGGCCAAATTTCATCCGCAGTTGAGATGCCTTAAATTTTCATGAAAACATCACACAAGTTTTGGGGCTGGCTCTGGTGCGGCCTGGTGGCGGCGGGTCTGGTGGCCTCCGCCCAGCCGGTGCCTTTGCCCAATGTGATTTTTCGCCCCACCTTTCTCACGCCCGATTTGGCCTATTCGGCGGGCATGGCTTTCCGGGCGCGGCCGGAAAACTCGGAGCAGCAGTATCTGGTGACGGCCCATTCCCTCTTCGGCCCGGCGGCGGATCTGGATGTGCAGATGTCGAGTGCGGACATCGAGCGCATGATCGTGGCGGCGGTCGGCGTCTCCTGCACCGATCCCCGCTCGGTGGTGATGGCGCGGCGCTACCTGCCTTTGCCCGATGCGCGCCGGGCGGATGAAAAGGGGTCGGATAAAGACATCGCGATGTTTGAACTGCCGGCGCGGCTAGGCGAGCGGGCCTTGGTGCTAGACCAATCCGTGCCGGTGCCGGGCGACAAGGTCTGGCTCTACGTCAAATATGCGGGCACCTCCCGCGTGGGGCTGGAACCGGCCAAACTCGCGTGGATCTCGGACCATGAGATCCGCTACCTCCTCGAGAACCAGACGGTGGATCTCCGTGGCACCACCGGCGCGCCCTTGCTCTCGGCGGAAGGCACCGTGGTGGGCATGCACATGGGCATCTTTACCTCCGGTGCAGGCCGGAAGTTTGGCTATGCCTGCCCGGCGGCCGCGCTGCTGGCGGTCATGGATCCCTCGGCAAAAAAGCTACCCAGCGTTTTAAAGGACAAACCTTAGCCCTTTACGCTCGGTCGCGGGTTGGGCGGTGGTCGAGCGAAAGCGGTAGCAAGACCAGTAGGCCGGCGAGGAAGAAGCCGGCGTTGAGCAGGATGGCCTGGCGCACGTCGGTGGCGGTGGTCATCCAGCCGAAAGCCAGCGGGCCCACGATGCCGGCCAGTTTGCCAAAAAAGCCCCAGTAGCCGAAAAACTCTCCTGCCCGACCGACGGGTGTGAGCGTCGCCACCACCGCCCGGCTGGCGGATTGCAGCGAGCCCATGGCCGCGCCGGCGAGGATGCCGATGAGGAAAAACTCAGTTTTCCCCGCGCAGCGCCAGGCCCAGATGCAGACCCCGGTCCACAGGGCCAGCGAGGCGATCAGGGCGATCTTGGCGCCGATCTGGTCCTGCACGTAGCCAAAACCCAGTGCGCCGGCCACGCCCGCGATTTGCAGAAGGATAAACAGCTGGATGATCTCCGGCTGGGTCATGCCGAGGGCCTGAGTCGCAAACACTGCCGCAAAGGCCACCACGGCGGACAGACCGGCGAGAAACAGCGTCATCGCCCCGAAAAATACCGCCAGGGTGCGGTGGCGCGGCAGTTCGCGGCGTATCCGGCCGAGTTGCGCGAAGGCCAGGCGGGCGAGACTCTCGCCCGGCGCGAGCGGTCGGGGGGTGGCCCGCTCGCGCAGCAAAAGCTGGGTCGGCAGGCTCGCCCCGAGAAAAAATGCGCCGGTCATCAGAAAAGTCCACGGCGCCGGCCAGTGCAGCTCCTGCAGCATCACCAGCGCGAGCACCAGGCTGAGCAGGCCGCCGCAGTAGCCGAAACTCCAACCGTAGGCCGAGATGCGGCCGGCGGTTTCCGGCGTGCTCAGCTCTGGCAGGAAGGCCGCGCAGAGGTTTTCGCCGAGCGAAAAGGCGAGGTTGGCGACGATGACCAGCCCGAGGGCGAGGGCGATCTCCCCCGGCCCCGCCAAGGCCAGCGCCGCGGTGCCGAGGGAGCACACGACGGCGGAGGCGAGCAGGAAGGCTTTTTTCCGGGCGAGGGCATCGGCTAGAGCGCCGAGGAGCGGGCCCAGCAGGATGGCGCCGAGTTGGGAGACGGCGAGGGCGGTGCCCCACCAGCCGGCGGCGCGGGGATCGCCGGCGGCCACGACTTGGGTAAAATACACCGCGTAGACCACGGTGATGATGAGCGTGGCGTAACGCACCGAGCCGAACAGCAGGAACAGCAGGAAGAAGATGGCGGCGATGGTGATCGGCACGATGATCGACAGGTGTCCGAGCGCG
>RGVP01000116.1 GCA_010027235.1 bacterium | reverse complement strand
ATATTCGCAGCGAATGGGTAAGGTATCGAAGCGATAACGGAAGATCACGTCAGGGGCATTATCCGCCAACCGCCGGAAGCGCTCTTCGCTCTCGCGCAAAGCGGCCTCGGTCCCTGCCCGGCGCTTGGCCTCCGCGCGGGCCTCCTCGGCCGAACCGCGCAAAATCCGGGTCGTTTCCCAAAGTATCAGTGCGTTGACCAGCGCCAGCACGATATTGACCATCGCGCGCAGCTTCCCGGGCGGGACCACCGGCTCAACAAAGGCGATTAACAGGGTGAATATAATCGAGCACGCGGCAGTATAGGCCAAGGCGTTGCCGAGCCCGAAAACTAAGGTGCAAAAGCTGACGAGCGTGATGCAGCTGGCGATCACCGGCGCTTCGATGCCCCCATTAAAAATTCCGCCTAATGAAATTCCTGTTAAAATACTTAGGGCCAGTATCTTAGAGGAAAGTTTTACGGATCCACGTTGGACCAGGACAAGACACAACGTGGCAAATGCGGCCAAGAGCACACAAACATAGACTCGGCCTACTCTATCCGGTGCGACAAAGGGGAAAACTATCGCGCCCGCCACGCCAAACAAGAGCACCGCCCGACTAGTGATGACGGTGATGCGTCGCGTGATTTCTAAATCGATTAACGGGGTGGGTGGTAGCGGGTCTGACACAGAGCGAGCCAAGTTGGGTTTTGGGCTTAAACGAGGGTAAAGCGAGTGAAGCGCTTTTATCCAGAGAGATTAGCCACGGCGGAGCGGTAGGCGGCCTCGGCCTCGGGGGCGGATTCAGCGGTCATGTGCAGATCGCGCAGCAGGCCGTCTTTAGATCCAGCCGTGCACCGTGAGGGCCTGGCCGCGTTCCCAGGCGTCGCGCACGATGGTGGTCTGGCATACATTTGAGACCTGTTCGATCACGTTGAGCTCGCAGAGGCGGTTGGCGCGGGTGTCCTCTCCATTCAGAGCGTGGATACAAGTCTCGTGGCGGCTCTTCACGTCCTGCACGTGGCGCAGCCAGTTGTCCGCCAGGCCAACGCGGTCGCAGCGGAGGGCCGCGCGCACGCCGCCGCAACCGTAGTGGCCCACGACCATGACGTGTTTCACCTTCAGCACGTCGACTGCGTATTGGAGGACGGAGAGGCAGTTCAGATCGGTGTGAACGACGACGTTGGCGATGTTGCGGTGCACGAAGACCTCGCCGGGGAGCAGGCCGATGATCTCGTTGGCGGGCACGCGACTATCGGAGCAGCCGATCCAGAGGTATTCGGGGTTTTGCTGGCGGGAGAGTTTGACGAAAAACTCGGGGTCGCGATGCGTGATAGTATCGGCCCAGGTGCGATTTTGGGCGAAGAGCTGGGAGAGGTCGTCCATGTTTGGCCCCACCATGAGCGGCGGAGTGGCGGGGGCCAAGGGAAACAATCTGGCCAAGGCGGCAGATTGCAATTCACACGGGCGTCAGTTCGCGGCGGGGTCGCGGGTTTTTTCGCGGGCGAGGAGGGCGAGCATGGTGTCGAGCAGGCCGGAGCCGCCGGTCGCACCGGTCACGGAGACGTCGGGCACGATGCGGATGTTTTTATCGGCCAGCGTCTGGGTGAGCTGCATCAGGGTGTAGCTTTGGGCGCCGAGGGCCTCGACGCCGGCGCGGTAGGCTTGGGCCTTGGCGTCGCCAGTGGCGCGGATGCCCTCGGCCTCGCCCAAGGCGCGGAGGCGGAGGGACTCGGCCTCGCCGGTCGCCTGCTTGATCGCGGACTGGGAGCGCAGTTCGGCGATGCGCACGCCCTGGTCGGCGTCGACCATCTGTTGCTGGATGTTGGCGAGAGCGGTGGCGCGCACCAGTTCCTGGCGCTGGTTTTGGGCGGCCTCCTGCGTCTCGTAGGTTTTCTTCTCCTCCTCGGCGATCTTGCGGTCGGTCTGGGTCTTCATCAGCTCGGCGGGGGGCGTGATGTCGCCGATGAGGGTGTCGATCGCCTGCACGTCGTAGGCGGCGAGGGCGGCGCGGATGTGGCCGGCGGCCTCGGTCTGGCGCTCGCTGCGGGCGTTCAGGAAATCGAGCACGGTGTGGTTTTGGGCGGAGTTGCGGAAGTAGTTGCCGACGATGGGCTGGAGTGCGTGGTCCACGAGATTTTGCATCGAGCCGAGGCGCGAAATGACTTTCGGGGCGTCAAGCGCGCCCACGTGGATAATCTGGGCCACGTCGAGATTGAACGCGAAGCCGTCCTTCGAGCGCACAGTGATGGAGCTCAACTTCGAGTCGTAGTGGTGCGACTCGGTGCGATTAGCCCAGTTCAGCACGATGTTGGTGGTGGGCACGAGCTCGACGCGCATGATGCGGGTGTTGATGGGGTGTTTGCCGGGGTTGAGCGGAGAGACCCACACGCCCTTGTGGCCTACGTTGACCAGATCCCCGTGTTTGAAGGCGCTGCCGCTGACGTCCTCGTGGGCGAGGCCGACGTAGGAAATAACGACGCCGACCGACCCGATGGGGATGGCGAGCATGGGGACTTGTTCAACCCGAACGAACCACGGATTGAGATTCCATGAGCCGGACAGAAGCACCTGTTCCTGAAGGCCGCGGTGGCCGCCGGCATCGAGGAAGGCGCGGGCGTTCTGAAAGTTGTCGTGGCCGGGCACGACGGGGCCGGCGATCTCGCCGGCGGCGATGGGCTGACCGTCGAGGGCGGTGACGATGCCGACCATGTCCGACTGCACGGAGTGGACGTGCAGATCAGCCGGATCCATGTCGTGGTCGGCGGCGTTGCGCGCGGTGATCACGGCAAACAGGGCGGGGTTGATGCGATAGGAGCCGGCGGTGAGCAGGCCGAGCTGGCGGCCCTTTTCGCCGCCGCCGAGCAGAAAGCGGCGCGCGTCCTGGAAATCGTCACAGGCGACGACGCGGGCGAGGATGCGTTCGGCTGGGATGGGGGCTCCGGCGGCGGCGACCACGAGCGCGATCTCGCCCGAGGGCACGACCACGACGGGGGCCTTGGCGACGGTGTATTGCCAGAGGCCGTGGCCGAAGTGCACGCCTGGCGCGAGGGTGTCGGCCTGGTAACCGGCCTCGTCGCGCAGAGCGATGAGCTGGCCCGCGGGTAGGTGGCGGCTGGCGAATTTTTTAATCACCACGCCGACCTCATCCTCGCGGATGATGACAAGGCCGAGCAATACGGGCGACGTGGCGAGTAAGGCGAAGGCTAACCCGGCACGCTCGGCCCAGCCAGAAGCGAGGGCAAAAGCTAGGGCGAGGCCGGCGACTGCGGTGAGGCCGAGCGTGAGGCGCGCGGTGGCGTGGCGGGACTTGAGGGCGAGGCCGGCCAGCACGAGGCTGGCGCAGCCGAGGAGTAGGTGGCCGCAGATGGCTGCGACCCCCCAGGGCGAGACGAGGAATGAGTTCATTGACGGTATCCTGACGTGCGACCGTGGCTTCGCCGGTGTTCCCGGCGGGGCGCGCGGACGCGGTTAGATTGGGGAGACCGTGGGAACACCGCACACGCGGGTCACAGTGGATCACCCTCCCATGGGCCGACGAGGTTAGCTGACGGGCTTGGTGCTGGAAGGTCACCTTGGACGCGGTTACCCGCGTCTGTTCGCCCCGTCCAACGCGAGAGAGCGCGTCGGAGATTTGGGTCCCCCGTGCCAACGCCGAGGAAGCGGCGGTGGCTTAGGCAAGCGTATCCAAAGAACAGCCACACCTTGGTCCTCACCGGTCTGGCTGTCAATTTTCCCGACTACGTAGGCCATCCGTCCCGAGGGAGTGAGGCTTGCGGCGCAAGGGATTCCGCCAAGGCTCGTCATTGACCGGCGGCCTGCACGTTGGTTAGCCTTAGCCTTTATGTCTTCGCCCGCCGCCTCCCCCGCGCCTGCCAACCTCATGGAAGCCCTCGTTTCCCTCGCAAAACGACGCGGCTTTGTTTTCCCTTCCTCCGAGATCTACGGAGGCCTTAACGGCTTCTTCGACTACGGTCCGCTCGGGGTGGAGTTAAAGAAAAACATCCGTGATTGCTGGTGGAACGACATGGTGCGCCGCCGCGACGACGTGGTGGGCATCGAGACCTCCATCATCATGCACCCGAAGGTCTGGGAGGCCTCTGGTCACGTGGCCGGCTTCAGCGATCCGCTGGTGGACTGCAAGGTCTCCAAAAACCGCTACCGCGCCGACCAACTCTTCTGGGCCCCCGTGGTCGTGACCAGCGCGGACGGCGTTGCGCAGACCGTCGGCTACGTCTCTGCGCTTGAGAGCGAGCGGACGACCGAAGAACTCCAGGCCGCCGCCGAGCAACTCAAGCGCAAGAAGGCCATCCAGGGCACCCTCGCCGCCGTGTCGCCGAAGGACTTCACCGAGGCCAAACCCGAGGAAATCGGGCTCATCCCGTCGCCCGCCACCGGGAACCCTGACCTCACCCCGCCGCGCGCCTTTAACATGATGTTCCAGACGAACGTCGGTGCGATGACCGACGCCTCGTCCGTCGCTTACCTGCGCCCCGAGACTGCCCAGGGCATGTTCGTTGATTTCAAGAACGTCGTCGACACCGGCCGGGTAAAGCTGCCCTTCGGCATCGCCCAGACCGGCAAGTCGTTCCGCAACGAGATCACTCCCCGCAATTTCATTTTCCGCTCGCGCGAGTTCGAGCAGATGGAAATGGAGTTCTTCATCCACGAGGACGACGACTGGGCGAAATGGCACCGTTACTGGATCGAGTGGTGCAAGGATTGGCTGAAGAGCATTGGCCTGCCGGATTCGCATCTTTCCGAATACGACCACCTCAAGGAGAAGCTGGCCTTCTACTCCAAGGGCACAACGGACATCATGTTCAAGTTCCCCTTCGGCGTGCAGGAGCTCTGGGGTATCGCCGCCCGCGGAAACTATGACCTCGGCCAGCACGCCGCCGCCTCGGGCAAGCCGCAGGAGATCTTCGACGAGGCGACCAAGAAAAAGTTTGTCCCGCATGTCATTGAGCCGGCAGTCGGCCTCGACCGCATCTTCCTCGCCGTGCTCACGGCGGCCTATGCCGAGGAGCAGGTCGTGGACGAGAAAGGCAACGCCGAGATGCGCACCGTCCTGCGCCTCAGTCCGCGCATCGCGCCGGTCAAGGTCGCCATCCTGCCCTTGCTCAAAAACAAAGAGGCACTCGTCGCCCGCGCTCAGGCCCTGCATAAGAAGCTCCAGCGCCGCTATGCCGTATTCTACGACGAGGCCGGCGCGATCGGCCGCCGCTACCGCCGTCAGGACGAGATCGGCACGCCTTGGTGCGTGACCATCGACTTCGATACCATCGAAAAGGAGGGCGACACTTTCACCCTGCGCGAGCGTGACTCCATGGCGCAGCGCCGCGTGACCGAAGCCGAGCTCCTCGCCCTGCTCGACGAGCAGGTTTATTAACCCGTTTCCTTTGTAATGCCCCCGCGTTTTCGCGCCCCGGTCGTGCGCACCGTCCGCACGCCCGAGGCGATCGACGCGCTGCGCGCGCGACTGGATCTCTTTGACGCCGCCGCGCGGCAGAGTGGGCGTGATTATTTTCAGAGCGGGGCGGTTTTGCGCGTCTGGTCCGAGGCCGACCACCACGTGAAGGCGGAGGTCGAGGGCGGGTCGCGCTACGCGCTGACCTTGTTTTACACCCGCGGCGACTGGACCACACGTTGTTCCTGCGCGGTCGGGGTAGAATGCAAACACGCCTACGCCGCCGGCTTAGCTTGGATCGCGAGCAGCGAATCCGGAGCGCGGGACGGCCGCGATCCAGGCTCGCTAGTGGCGGCGGTCTCGCCGAGTCCGCTTTTTATCCCAGCGGATCCAGCGGCGGTTCGGGACCGGACGTTGGAGAACGAACTCGCGGGCTGGATCCGGGCACTGCCCACGCCCGAGGAAAAAGTTGAGCTCATCAACCCAGTCCTGCTCGCTTGCCGCGCGGGCTTGCGGGTGCGTCTTGATGAAGGCGGTTGCTGGCTAGTGGAGGTCCGCTCGGAGTTAAACAAACCGTGGCGCGCGCCCACTCAGCGCTGGTTGAGCGAGCTAGCGACGCTGCGACCGGCGGATTTCGAGCCCCTGCCCCCCGCCGAAGCGGCGCTCGGCGCGGCCCTGGCGGTCGAGTGCCGTCTAGCGCCGGCTGGGCTTTCTAATCGCCGGCCCTTGCCCGTGGCAGCGGTGGCGGGCTTGCTCGGGGTGGCGGCTGTCCGCGGGGCCTTGGCCCGGCCTGACGGCACGCCTTTGGTGCTCGAGGAGCAACCGCTCGCGCCCGAGGCGGCGCTTAGTGCTGAGCGGCCCGACCAACTCGATCTGCGTCTGGTCACGCCGGACGGGCGCGTCGTCGAGCCGGTGGTGCTGGCGACCTTGCGTCCGGAACCGCTTTACCTCTTTGCAGGACGGGTCTGGCGCGGTCCAGCGCCTGGGCCCTCGGCGCGCCTGCCGGTGGCGGCCTTGACTGATCCGCGCCTCATGCCGCGGTTGCGCGCGGCGGGTTTGCGTCTGCCGGCAGGGCTCGGCGCCGATGTGCGGGTGGTCGCGCTCAAGCCTCGGCTCAAGTGTTGGCTCGCACCCGCGCCGGATGGCCGGGAGCGGGAATTCAGCGCCCAGTTGCTGGCGGTCGCGGCCGAGCCGCCCTGCGCGCAACAGTGGGCGGGTGAAACGGGCTGGCGCTGGGGCAAGGACTCGACTCCACCTCCGGTGCTGGCGGGCGCGCCGCTACTCGAATTCGACCTCGCGGCGGCGCGGGTGGCGAGTGCGCGCTTTGGCGGGCTGGACTTAATCTGGGACGGTTGGGCGGAGGCTTGGACGCGCACGGTGGATGACGATTTCCCTGATGAATTTCTGGTTTGGCACGCGGCTCAGCCGGCTGGGCTCGAGGTCGTGCTTTCACCCGAGTTGGCGAGCCTTCTGGGGGAGCCGTTGCAGGCGCAACTCGAGCTCTCAGTCGCGGCCGCGCCGGACGCGCAGCAGGATTGGTTCGACCTCACGGTCGGTCTCAAGGTGGCGGATACGAAGCTCAGCGCCGAGGAGGTCGCGTTGTTGCTCAAGGCCCGAGGCAAATGGGTAAACCTCCCACGCCACGGCTGGAGGCGTGTCGCGCAGGAGGTGAAAATCGAGGCTGACGCGGCCGCGGCTCTCGACCGGCTCGGGCTCGGGGTGGACGACGTCACGGCCGGGGGGCGGCCGGCGCGGCATCGGCTGCACGTGCTGCAACTGGCCCTCGAGGCGGAGGCGTTGGCGGCGCGGGACACGCTCTGGGTGCATGCCTTACAGGACCGGGCGGCGCGCATCGCGGCATTACCGGCGCCTAGTCTGCCGGATGGACTCAAGGCAACCTTACGGCCCTATCAAGCGGAGGGCTTTCAATTCTTGGCCCACCTCTCGGCGCAGGGTTTCGGGGGGGTGCTGGCGGACGACATGGGTCTGGGCAAAACGGTGCAGACTCTGGCGTGGCTACTGCACCTTGCGGGGCAGCCCCGCGCGGCCGAGGCCGGGCCATTTCGTGCCTTGGTGGTCTGTCCAAAGAGCGTCACCCATGGCTGGCTGGCTGAGACGGAGCGTTTCGCGCCCGAGCTGGGCATCGGAGCATTTTTTCCTGGTCCGGGCGGAGTGGCGGCGCGGGCGGCGGCACAGCCACGGCTACTGGTCGCCAACTACACCCAGCTCAGG
>RGVP01000115.1 GCA_010027235.1 bacterium | reverse complement strand
GTGGCAAAGTCAGAAGAATCAAAACGATGCAGGGCCCAAAGCCATGGCCAAGTATATCGCAACACCCATTACCAGCGTCAACCTGATCGAGGCGTCCACCGAAGATGCTGCCATCGATTACGACGTTGCCACTGTTAACGAGCTGGTGGTTGGCACCGACTTTAACGACACCATCGCTGGCTTAACCGGCGACGACACCCTGCTGGGTGGTGCTGGCAATGATTCGCTCTCGGGTGGCGTGGGCGACGACAAGCTGGTCGGCGGTAGCGGTGACGACACGCTCACCGGCGGCGATGGGGGCGACACGCTGTGGGGTGGCGCTGGAAACGATACGTTTGTGGTCGACAGTGGCACCGACACTATCGCTGACCTCGGAGCTGGCGATGCGTTGCAAGTCAAGGTGGGCGGTATCGCCTACCTGACCCTCGTTGGATCAACGCCTTTTAAGGCCAGCGCTGCAACGTCCAACAGCGGCACCGTCAACATCACATCGAGTGCCACGTCGGTTGACCTGAGCGCAGCAACCGGCACCGGCGGCTACGTGGTCGCGGCCACCACTGCGACCAATGGCGTGGCGCTAACCGGTTCGGCCAACGCCGACACCCTCACCGGTGGCCGTGGCAACGACACCCTCACGGGTGGCACGGGCAACGACACCTTCAACATCAATGCCGGTATTGACACGGTGACTGACCTCACCACCGGCGATCTGCTGGTCATGTTCAGCGACACCACAGTGAATGCTACGGTGGCCGCTGCGGGGTTCAAAGCTACATCTGGCACCAGTCTGCGCGGTGCTGTTGCGCTCACTCTGACCGGTGGCGAGCTTGATCTGAGCGCAGCCACCGTGGCTGCCAATACGGCCATCACTGTGACCAACTCCGGCAAAGCCGGGGTCAAGTTCACCGGCACTAACAACAATGATGAGTTTCACGGTGGCTCTGCCGGAGACACTGTCGACGGCGGGGCGGGCAACGATTCGCTGTGGGGCGGCGCGGGCAACGACACCTTCACCATCAGCAGCGGCAGCGACATTGTTGAGGACGCCGGCGGTGGCGACGTGGTGGTGGTGGCTTCGGGCGCCACTGCAACCCTGATTGTGCTGGGCACCGCTGGCTTAACTGCCACCGCGGCGACCAAAAACGACGGCACCGCAAGCGTCCTGTCCGACGCCAAGGCCGTCGATCTAAGCCTGGTAACTACCGGCGCGAATGGTTTTTCGGTGACCAACACCAACGCCAGCCTATCCAAAGGGGCGCAGTTCAAGGGCTCGGCGCTGGCCGATACCATGCTGGGGGCCAGTGGCAACGATACGCTGCTGGGTAACGCTGGCGCCGATAGCCTTGTCGGTGGCGCGGGCAACGACACCCTCGACGGCGGCGCCGGAGCCGACACGCTCACCGGCGGCGCCGGGGCCGACACTTTCCAGTTTGGCAATAAGGCCGACGCGCTGGCAGGCACGTCTTCTGCCAGTTCATCGCTGACGCCGGCCAACGGCGATACGTTTACCGGCATCGACGTCATCACCGACTTTGGCGCGATTGACCAGCTGCAATTGACTGGCGTGGCGGCAACATTGACGCTCAACAGCGGCACTTTGGCTACCGGCGGATATCTGCTGACGCCTGGCACGCTGTCAGGAGGAACTTTTACGGTCGACACCTCGGTTACCAGTGGCACCGCCGGCCGCGCTACCCTACTGACCCTCGACGCCGACACCGCGACTGCCGCTGTCCAGCAGCACAGCATTGCGCTCGCCGGCGTTTTGCCGACTCAGCTTGAGGCGATGATTGCGGTGGGCAGTATCACCAACGTGCTGACCTTCCTGTCCGACAAGCGCGTGCTTGGAAGCGCCGGCAACGACACCTTACGTGGTGGATCGGGCAACGACACCATCACCGGTGTGTCCGGCAACGACTCGCTGGTCGGCGGTGCTGGCAACGACACCCTCGACGGCGGCGCCGGCCGCGACACCCTTACCGGTGGTCTCGGTGCCGATGTGTTTGTCTTCAGCCCGACCTCTACGGGGACGCCTAGCGCCACCAATTTCGACATCCTCACCGAGTTCCTCAGCGGCGATACCATCGACTTCAGCGTCCCCCTCACGCGCGTTGCTAGCGCTCCAAGCGTGGCGGTCGGCGTTGCTGGCATCAGCGTGACTACCAGTATTGCGACTTTTGACAGCAGCGACAGCGCCTTGGCCAAGCAGATCGCTGCGGTGGCTGCGGGGCTTAAAGTCGCCGGTGGCGGAGCCAATCCCAGGGCCGGCGATTTCGCGTTGTGGCAGTCTGGCGCTGACGCCTACCTGTTCATCACCGATGGCTCGTTCAAAGTGGGAGCGGGTGACGTGCTGGTCAAGCTTACCGGCGTGACTTTGGCCGGAAGCAACACCCTCGATGGGAGTGGAAACCTCACCGCGGTGTAATGCCGTTCGCGTAAATTTGTACTAAAGCTTTACCCCGACACGCCGTTAACCAATTCGACTACCCAAGAATCAAGATCGTTGTGGCCTTAATTTCGGACCCTGGCCCCGATCTCACCGAACCGTATTCTCCATAGAGAACAAGGACTTAAAATGGCCATCACTACCGTCTCCACGATTCCCAACAACGTTTTTACTGCTCCGAACGATGGCAACCAGTACAACATCACCGGCAACACCCCCGCGGAGATTTTGAGTGGTGGCCCGCTCGATGACACGGTTACCGGTGGTGGCGGCAACGACACGTTGTACGGGTACGCTGGTGGCGACAGCATTGTCGGTGGTAATGGCGACGACGCTATCTATGGTGGTGATGGCAACGACACCATAGGCGGCGGTAACGGTAACGACAGCATCGACGGCGGTGCCGGCAACGACACGGTTACCCTCACCTCACCAGCAGCCGCTGACCGGGTAACAATCATCGGCGGCTTAGGCGACGACACTCTAAACGTCACCAACTCGGTTGCGACCGGACGGATGACTCTGAACGGTGGTGACGGCAACGACAACATCAACGCTGGAAATAGCGACGACTCTATTTCGGGGGGGACCGGCAACGACACCATCAGTGCCGGTAACGGGGCGAACTCGGTCAGTGGTGGTGATGGTAACGACTACATCACCGCTGGCAATGGCGTCGACACCATTGCAGGCGATGCGGGCGACGACACGATAATTGGTGGTGGCGGCAATGACAGCATCGACGGCGGGTCGGGCAACGACGACATCACCGTAACGGGTGCAACCAACGATAGCATTACCGTTTCGGGCGGCGATGGCAACGACACGATCACCGCATCGGGCATTACCGGAACGGGTGTGGCGAGCCTCGCTGGCGGCGATGGTAACGACACGATCACTGG
Organism: bacterium; assembly: GCA_010027235.1. GTDB lineage: Bacteria > Verrucomicrobiota > Verrucomicrobiia > Opitutales > Opitutaceae > IMCC26134_A. The sequence continues at coordinate 4,280 of RGVP01000115.1, read as the reverse complement.
TGGCAACGGTGCTGACACCCTAGTGGGTGGAGCCGGCAACGACAGTCTCGATGGCGGCGCGGGCGCCAACAGCATCGACGGCGGTGACGGCAACGACAGTCTTGTCGGAGGCGCAGGCGCCAGCACTCTTTTGGGTGGCGCTGGCACCGACAGCATCACCGGTGGCGCGGGTGCCGAGAGCATCGACGGCGGTGCCGGTGACGATACGATTAATGCCAGCACCGGCGGGAACGACACCATCGCAGGTGGCTCTGGCAATGACAGGATCACGGGCGCCACTTCAAACGTTAACTCGATTTCCGGCGGCGATGGTAACGACATCATTGTCATGGGCACCTCGGGCGGTACCGTTACCGGCGACGCGGGCATCGACAGCATCACCGGTGGCACAGGAGCTGATTCGGTTGACGGCGGCGACGACTCGGACACCATCAGTGGCGGTGGTGGTCAAGATACCCTGCTCGGTGGCGTGGGTAACGACAGCATCACTGGTGGATCGGCTAAGGACTCCATTTCTGGTGGCCTTGGTAACGACACCATTGCCGGTGGTGGAGGTAACGACACCATCGATGGCGGCGACGGCAACGACAGCATCACAGTCACCGGTGTAGCAAATGACGTTTTGAGCATCACCGGTGGTGCCGGCGACGACACTATCAATGCGACTGGGCTGGGTGGTACCGGGGCTACGGCAGCTAAAGCGACGCTTAGCGGCGGCGACGGTAACGACAGCATCACCGGCGGCAATGGTGCGGACACAGTGCTTGCTGAAAATGGTAACGATACGCTCGACGGTGGCGTTGGTAACGACACGCTGACCGGCGGTGATGGCTCTGATACCTTCAAGGTGACTGCAGGCAACGACGTCATCACCGACCTTGGCTTCGGCGGCGATACGCTGATCGTGAGCAGTGGCGCACTAGTAAAGGCGACCTTGGCCGCCAACTTCGCGGCCACCTCGACAACGGCCAACAATGCTGGCACTGCCAAGATCTACGCCAACGGCTATGGAGTCAACCTATCTGCGGTGAACACGGGGAGTGGTTTCGAGATTACAAACGTGGGCTCGGACGGCACTAGTTTTAGCAACACGTCGGTGGTGTTGGTTGGCTCGTCCAAAGCTGACACGCTGCAGGGCGGGACCGCTAACGATACCCTGACCGGCGGCCTCGGCAATGACGAGTTCACTATTGCCAACAACCCCAACACGGTCACCATCACCGATTTGGGAGCTTCCGACAAATTTACGGTCGCCGCCAACGCAACGGTCAATGCCACCGTCACCTCGGCTTTTAAGGCGGGCAGCGGGACCAGCAATGCTGGCGCTGCGGTCACCCTCAACACCAATGGCTTCTCGGTCGACTTGAGCGCCGGCACTGGATCGACTGGGTACACCATCAACGCCGCTAGCAGCGGTGCAGCCGTGACTCTGGTGGGCGCAGGAGCTAACGACACGCTGATTGGCGGAAACAGCGGTGACAGCATGGATGGCGGTGCCGGTAACGACACACTGACCGGTGGTTCTGGGTCGGACACCTTTAACGTTAGCGGCGGCAACGACGTCATCACTGACCTGGCCACCGGCGACACCTTGTTAGTTGCCTCCGCCACAAATGCCTATGCAACGGTCAGTGGGGCGTACGTTGCCAACGTGGCCAGCAAGAACAGCGGCGCTGCTTTCATCTACAGCAACGGCTCGGCTGTCAATTTGGCAGCCGTCAATACCGGCTCCGGGTTCACGGTTACCAACGGGGTGCGCGCGGCTGATGGCACGGTCACCCTGGGCTCGACAGCGGCCGCTCTGGTCGGCTCAACTAAGAACGACACGTTGGTGTCGGGTACCGGCAACGACACGCTTTCCGGCGGCCTCGGGAGCGATACCTTCACAATTGGGACCGGGTTCAACACTGTCACCGTTACCGACCTTTCGGCTGCCGACGTTCTCAGCGTCGGTGCAAACGCGACCGTTAATGCGACGGTAACGGCAGCTTACACGGCCCCGGCGCTCACACTCACCAGCGCTACGCTCAATCTCTCGACTAAAGGTTTTGCGGTTGATCTTAGTGTCGCAGGCTCAAGTGCTGGTGTGAATGTGCTCAATACTGGTGCTGCGACCACGCTGACCGGTTCGAACGCCGCCGACAGCCTGACCGGTGGCAACGGCGCCGACACCTTTGTTGTGATGTCAGGTGTAGATACGATTACCGACCTTGATGCCAATGACGTGCTGATTATTGGTGCTGGCGCTACCGCCAATGTGAAGGTGAGTGCAAACTTCACGGCAAGCGCCTCGCAAGTCAACAACGGCAAGTTGTCCATAGATGCCAACGGATTTTCCGTTGACTTGACATCCGCCAGCCGAGCCGGCAACGGTTACAGCGTCACGAACTCCTCCGCTACTGGGAGAGCGCTTACTGGCTCAGGTATTACCGACAGCTTGGCTGGCGGCGCGGGGCTCGACACCCTCACCGGGGGCGTTGGCAATGATGTGTTGACCGGTAATGGGGGTAATGACACCTTCCAGGTTGACAGCGGTACAGACACCATCACCGACCTTGGCAACGGCACTGACGTTTTGGTTGTTAGTGTCGACGCAGTCGCCAATGCGACGGTGTCCGCAGCGTGGACGTCCACCAACGCAACTGAGAACAAGGGCACAGTTAACATCTCCACCAAAGGATTTAACGTTAACTTGGGCACCACTGCATCCACCGGAACAACAGGCTTTAAGGTCACAAACGTCGGGGCGGCAGCCACTCTGACCGATTCTTCCAAGAACGACACGCTGATTGGCGGGATCGGCAACGACACCATCGTGGCCTCGACGGGTGGTGACGACATCCTCACGGGCGGTGCTGGCGACGACTCCTTCACCGGTGCGACCGCAACCGACACGATCGACGGGGGCGCGGGTAACGACACCCTGACGCTTGCGGGTAACTACACCGGTGCTGCCAACACGGCGCTTGTGGGTATCGAGCGTATCTTGGCTGACTCCACCGCGCGGACCATCAACGTTAGCTTGCAATCCGAGTCCCTTACGTTGGTCGGGAATGCCGGCAATGACGTGATAACTGGTGGGCTGAACAGCGATTCACTGGATGGCGGGGCTGGCCTCGATACTCTGGACGGCGGCGCAAACAACGACGTTTTGACTGGCGGAGCAGCTGCAGACACCTTCAACGTGACCGCCGGCACCGACGCCATCACCGACCTAGGGGCTTCGAACGATGTGGACGTGCTGGTAGTGTCGGCTGGGGCCACGGCCAATGCCAAGGTCACGGGCGTATTTACGGCGAGTGCCTCCACCGTGAATGACGGAACGGCAAATATCACGACTGAAACCTTCGCCGTGAGCATGGCCAGTGCGACGGGATCCAAAGGATTTACCTTGATCCAAGCGGCTAAGGTCTTGTCCAACAAGGTTCTTGTGGTCAACACGACAGCTGCAACGATCACAGGCTCGGGTAATGCCGACACTATCTATGGCGCTACGGCTGCAGACCAGCTCTCGGGCGGAAACGGTAACGACGCTATATTTGGGGATGCCGGGGCTGACACCATCACCGGTGGTTTGGGTCAAGACAGCATGACCGGCGGCGCGGGCGCGGATACGTTTATCTTCGCTGCAGGTGATTCGTCTGTGACCGCGCCGGACGTCATTGTGGGCTACACGGTCCTGACCGATAAGCTCGACCTTACTTCCCCGACTGTGGCGGCAAACGTGACTCTGACTTCGCCAAACACGTACAGTCTGACTAACGGGTTAGTCAAGGACACAGCTACCGGCCCCAACGGCTCGTTTACCTCAGTGGCTGCCGGGGTGGCTGCGGCCCAATCTACAGTTACAGCCACTCACGCAGTCGGTTACTTCAAAGTTGCCAACGACTACTATGTCTACCAGGAAGAAGGTGCCAGCGATATTTTGATTAGGCTGACTGGTGTCACATCTGCCACAAGCATCGGGTCTGCTGGCAACGACATAGTTCTCATCTGATCCCGAGGTCGGCATCAACAAAACCCCACCGCTGCAAGGCGGTGGGGTTTTTTACGGCTTGCGTTTCGGGACTTGCGGTGGCTGGAACTAGTCCACCCACACCCGCGCGTTGGCAAACAGCCGCGCCCACGGGCTTTGCTCGCCCCAGGTGTCGGGCCGCCAGCTCATCTGCACGCTGCGGAACACCCGCTCTGGGTGCGGCATCAAAATCGTCGCGCGGCCGTCGTGGGTGGTCACCGCGGTGATGCCGCCCGGCGAGCCGTTCGGGTTGTCCGGGTAGGCC
>RGVP01000114.1 GCA_010027235.1 bacterium | reverse complement strand
AACGGTCGGAGAAATGCGACCGCACGCCGGTGGCGGAATGGCTGGATGGGCGAGAAGGCCGTGAAGGCGTTTTGAATGGTCTTGGCTCGAAGGGAGCGCTTTTGGGGCCTGGTTTGGCAGAAGTATGGGCAAAACTCCTTTCTCAAGGATGATCAGGTCGAAGGCTCGACGCCATCTGTCTATTTATTGCAACCAATATGCGTATATAGCCTTTTTTGGCACCCTGCTGCGGTTAGATTTTCGAATTTGGTGCGAGTTCCTCACACAGACGCCACGCAATCGTAACATTGGTCGTGTTTAATCGGGCCCGTATCTCCCCTTGGAGACATCCTAGACCTACCTACTAAACTCAGCCCTTCATTCACATGAAATACATCAAGTCCTGCGCGGCCGCTCTGCTCGCGCTCGCCGCGGTCCAAGCCGCTTCTGCCCAGACCACCATCCGTGTCACTGGTTCCACCGCTTTCCGCAGCGCCACCATCGCCGGCATCAAGAGCCTGCTCGGTAGCACCTACGATGAGGTTTATCAAGTCAGCAGCTCCTCGACCACCGGTTCCACGAACTCTAACTTCACCACCTTTGTCGGCACTTACAGCGGCAATAGCGTTATCATTCAGTGCGCTTGGACCGGTTCTGCCGAAGGTATCCGCGACGTTGCCCAAGGCTTGAACCAGAAATTCATCAAGTCTTCCTATGTGGTGAACAACACCCCCGGCACCATTGAGACGGCCTCCACCACCTCCGCCAGCTCCGACACCAGCGTGTTCGAGTCCGGTATCCCTGAAATCGCGATGGCCGACAACACCCAGGCCGCCACCATCTTCAAGACCCCGGCCCTCACGCAGACTGCCGTCGGTATCATCCCCTTCGTGTTCGTTAAGGGTCAAGTTGCAGCCGGCCACCCCAGCAAGACTGCGTTTGATTCCGTCACCAACATCACCAGCCAGATGGCCAAGGCGGTTTATGCTGGCGGCGCTCCCCTGTCCTTCTTCACCGGTGCTACTGCTGACTCGAGCACCTACATCTACGGTCTTGGCCGCAATCCCTTCTCCGGCACCCGTATCGTGACCTTCGCCGAGACCGGCATCGGTTCCACTTCTACCGCCACTCAGTTCACTCCGACCACCACCAGCACCAACATCACCGGCATGAGCTTGACCGTTGCTGATACGACCAATGGTTTCACCTCGGGTAACAACGGTTACTCCAGCGGCGGCACCTTGGTGGGCGACCTCTACAAGCCCGTTTCGGACACCGACGGTTCCGGTAACGCGCAGGACGGCGTTCCCTTCGGTCTGATCGGTTACGTCGGCGTCAGCGATGCCGCCACCATGCTCAAGAGCATCAACGCTGGCAGTGGCACCGATACCTCCGCGGTTCTTTCCTACAACGGCGTCCGCTTGGTTCCCACCTACAGCAGCTCTGGTCAGTCTACGACCTGGGACTACACCCCACTCAAGGAAGGCAAGTATTCCTTCTGGTCCGTTGCCTATCTCTCCTACCGCAAGTCTTCCGGTGCTAACGGCACCACCGCCATCAGCGGTCTGCCCAAGACTTTTGCTGACGGTCTAGCCACTTACATCATCGGCAACGTGCCTTCCTCCTCTGGCGTTAAGCTCGCCGATATGAAGGTGACCCGCACCACCGAAGGTGGCGCTATCAGCCTCAAGTAATCCACTTGGGCCAAACCTAAGCTAGTGAATTAAAACCAGGAGGAAGTCATTTAACCGACTTCCTCCTCCCTATTTTTTAAAATGAAAACTCAGTTTAAGCTCCTCTACTTGGCGGCGTCCCTGTCCGCCACCGGCGCGATCGCCGCGACCACGACCGACACCCTCACCGAGGGCGACATCCTCTTCGGCGTCTACGCCTCTGGCGGCGTCGGCTCGACCCAAAACCTGATCGTTAACCTCGGTGGTTTTCAGCAGTTCGACAATCGCGACAACCAGACCACCCAGCTCAGCTCCACCATCCTTGCGGATATCGTGAGCACTTTCGGCTCGAGCTGGAACTCTCGCACCGATCTCACTTGGGTGGTCGCCGGCGCGACCTTTGCGCAATCGGTTGACGGCCTGACCCGCAATACGATTTTCGCGTCCAGCCCTCGTATGGATGTGAGCGATCAGCCCGCTTCCATTAGTGCGGGTTCGAACGGCACCCAAGCGCCTATTGTGAATTCGTTTGCCTCTGTGGGCAACACCTATAATAACGCTTCTATCATCGGTTCTGGCACCGTGACGGTGGTGGTGGATGGGTCTGACGTGGATTCCCTGAACTCTCGCTTGACCTCGACCTCGGCTCCGCAATTTGGCACCAACAATGTCAATGACACCACGGGTAGCAATGTGTCTGACTTCTACGCCTTGGTTCCCACCTCTGGTGGCGTCGCCCCCACCGGCAACGCTAGCGCCTACACCCGCGGCACGAACTATCTCGGTTATTTCACCTTAAATAGCACTGGTTTAAGCTACACCGCTGCTGTTCCCGAGACCTCCTCCTTCGCCTTCGTTGGTGGTTTGGCGGTTCTCGGCTCCGCGCTTCTGCGTCGTCGCCGCAATCGCGTTGCCTGATTCCCTTACGATTGATTCCATTCTCAGGAGGGAGGTTTTTTGCCTCCCTCCTGTCCTAAAATCTCTACCATGAAAAACAAACTCAATATCGCAATCGTTGGCACCGTCTTAGCTTCCGGCATCCTCTCCGCCGCCACCACCACCGATACCTTTACCGCAGGAGAAATCCTCCTTGGCTTCTACGCCTCCAGTGGCACGGGTGCGAGCAAGAACCTGGTGGCAAACCTCGGTTCTTTCGGTAACTTCGACAACAACGATGGTGCGACGGTCTCTATCCTTGGTTCCAGTCTCGTTTCCGATCTCGTCGCGACCTATGGCGCCAATTGGAACTCCCGCACGGACATCACTTGGTCCGTTACCGGGGCGAATTTTGCACAATCCGTCGCTGGATTGACCCGTAACACGATTTTTGCGACCAGTCCTCGGGCTTCTGTAACCGACGCTCCAATTTCGATCACCGGCGGAAGTGACGGCACCTTGGCCGGAATCCGGCTCAATGTTAATTCGATCAACACGGCCTACGATGCTGCTACCACCACTGCCAACAGCACGGTTACGGTCGTGATCGATGGCAGCAATTCCGATTCGATGCAGGCGCGCATGGTCCTCAGTGCTTCCCCTCAATTCGGAACGGACAATACTAACTCGGCTGCCAGTGTTACCATCTCCGATTTCTACGGATTGGTCCCGACTTCAGGTGGCATTGCCCCTAACGGCGCGGCCGTTGATACTGATGGCGTGGTTTTTACCCGTGGCACCAACTACCTCGGCTACTTCACGCTGAGCAGCAACGGTCTGAACTACACTGCTTCCGGCACCGCCATCCCCGAGCCCTCCAGCTACGCCGTCCTCGGCGGTTTGGTTGCTCTCGGTTACAGCGCCATCCGTCGCCGTCGTAACACCAAGGCTTGATTATCGTGGCGGTGTAAAAGCACCGTCGATGTCCCCTTGTTTAACAGTTCCTCCGGCTCATTTTGAGCCGGAGGCTCTGTTTACTGACCCGCCCGGTCCCTAAACATCGCATGTCTCTTTGCCCTGTGTCCGAATCGGCGAGTTTTCGTCGTGCGGTCGTGCTCTGCTTTGCCTCGTTTCTCGCCATGTCTGGCTTGAGCGCACCGGCCTTGGCTGCCGTCACGCCTCCCCCATCGGCCCCCACCGCAACGGCCGAAGCGGCGACCTTGGCGTCCCGGTTTTTTATCCAAGAGTTCAAAGTCGAGGGCGTGCACTCCGTTAACTCTGATGACGTCGAGGAGGCGGTATATCCCTTTTTAGGGCCCGAGCGCACCACCGACGATGTTGAAAAGGCGCGTGCTGCCGTGGAAAAGCTATATCGATCAAAGGGTTACCAGGCGGCTTTTGCTCAGATCCCCGCCCAAGACGCCTCGAATGGAGTCGTCACTATCCAAGTCTCCGAGGGCGTGGTTGGTCGCACCCGGGTGCGCGGTTCGCAGTATACTTCCCCCGGCCAACTTAAGCGATTGGCCCCCTCGATGGCCGAGGGCAAAGCGCTCAATTTTAATGAGGTCGGTAAAGACGTCGCCCGCCTAAACCAAGTTCCTGACCGGCGGGTCACGCCTGATTTTAAGTCCGGCGTCGAACCCGGCACCATTGATGTCGACCTGAAGGTGGAAGAAAAGAAGCTACCGGTCGCGGCTAATATCGAGTTAAATAATCGCAATAGCCCTAACACCAGTGATTTGCGCTTAAATGGTGGCGTCAGCTACGCTAATCTCTTCCAACTCGGCCACACCTTCGGGCTAAGTTTCCAAATCGCCCCCGAGGAGCTTAACGACGCCAAGGTCTTTTCCGGTTATTATCTTTTTCGACCCGCTGGTTCGGACTTGATCACTCTTCAGGTGCTCGCCACCAAGCAAGATAGTGATGTTTCTACCCTTGGTGGTGGCGCAGTCGCCGGTCGGGGAGAGACTTACGCGCTTAAGTCCATTTTCACGCTGCCCGGTTCCGACTCGTATTATCAAACCCTCTCCGCCGGATTTGATCTAAAGAAGCTCAACCAGGATTTACGCACCGGCGATTCCGTTTCCCGCGCACCGATTCGCTACACTACGCTCAGTGCCAACTACGGAATCACTTGGCTGGGGAAACACGGCAGCACCGAGCTATCGCTTACCCCCACCTTGGGTTTGCGTGGCATGGGCAGCGATGATGCCGAATTTGATACTCGCCGTTTCGCCGCATCGGCCAATTTTTCCTACCTGCGGGGGGAGTTAGCTCGAACCCAGAAGTTGCCCTATGATATAGAATTGATGCTGCGAAGCCAAGCCCAATACACCGATCAACCGCTGGTTGACTCCGAGCAATTCAGCGCGGGCGGCATGGATACGGTGCGAGGCTACTTTGAATCAGAGGTCGCCGGCGATCAGGCGATATCGGTGGCGGCGGAATTGAGTTCACCGTCTTTGTTTACGCTCTTGGATCGGAAATCCTGGGGCGAGTGGCGGGTCCACGCCTTTGCGGAATCCGCTTGGGTGAAACTGCAAACGCCTCTGCCTGCGCAGGCCTCCAGCTTCAACCCGATCGGAGTGGGTTTTGGCACTCGGATTAAGGTCAAAAATCATTTTAGCGGCTCGATCGACGCCGGTTGGCCCTTGCGTGCTGAAGGTCAGACCCAAGTCGGTGATCTTCGCGTAAACTTCTCTCTCGGAGCTCAATACTAATTTCTCATTCTTCCACTCCCATGCACATGGTCTCGAAACACCACGCCCCTTCCCTGAGGCCTATCCTCGGGTTGTTCGCCTTCTTGCTTTGCACCGCCCACGCCAATGCGTGGTGGAATTCCGAATGGACGCTGCGTCGTCAATTGACCGTGGATGCAACTGCGGCCGGGGCCGCGGCAGATGAGACCGCCCGTCCGGTGCTTTTCCGTTTGCACGACGGTAACTTTCAATTTCCCGCCGCGATGGACGACGGGGCCGACATCCGCTTCGTTGCCGCCGACGACAAGACGGTTCTCAGCCACCACGTTGAGCGCTACGATTCCCTGCTCAATGAGGCCTTTGTCTGGGTCAACGTGCCCGGCTTAAAGGCGGGCGCCAAGGTCGAGCTCTGGCTTTACTACGGGCATGAGGCCCGCACCGCGCCTCGCACCGATGATACCAAGGGCACTTACGACGCTGGCACTGCGCTGGTTTATCATTTTAACGGAACCGGTTCACCGGCAGACCTCACCAAAAACGCTAACAACGCTACCAGCAGCGCCACGGCGGTTCAAGGCTCGCTGATCGGTCCCGGTCTGCGTTTCTCAGGTGCAGAGACCGTGCAAATCCCGGAAAGCGCCACCCTGAAGCGTGATGCGGGCTTGCCGCTTTCGTTCTCGGCTTGGGTTAAGCCCGGAGCCATTGCCGGTCGCGTGGTGCTTCTTTCTTGGGGTGCGGCGGAGGGTGGTCTCGAGTTTAGTCTAAACGCCGGTGTGCCGGTGCTGGAGGTTCGTAATGGCTCCAACGTTTCGCGCAGTCCCGCTGGGGCCCCCTTGACGGCCGAGGCTTGGAAAAGCCTCGCCTTCTCCGCGACTTCATCCGCCGTCGCCGTTTACGTCGATGGTGTGGAATACGCACGAGTGGACGCCAGTTTGCCCGCCTTGTCCGGCCCGGTCTTCTTGGGCGGTCAAGCTGGCGGCAAAAACGGGTTTGTCGGCGAGATTGATGAGGCCCAGATTTCCACCGTGGCACGCAGCGCTGGTTGGTTGAAGCTCGCCGCCGTAGCCGAGTCAGGTTCTTCCGAGAGCCAGAAAGTCGTGGTCTTTGGCACTGAGGAAAGTGCTGGCGGCGGCGGCAGCAGTGCCGCGTTTGAACACGTTTTGCTCTTCGGCGATATCGCCAAGAACATGATGTTCGACGGTTGGATCGCGGTCGGTTGCTGCTGTATCATGATGGTGGTCGCCTGGGTTGTGGCGCTGCAGAAGTTTGCCTATCTATCGAAGATCGAAAAAGGCAGCGCAGAGTTCCTTCGCCGGTGGAAGCTGGTATCCAGCGATTTGACCGCGATTGACCACAATAACCTCACCACCGTGAAGAGCTTGGGGGTTCAGGAAGCGGATGCCAAACTACAAGCATTGATGGAGACCAGCCCATTATATCATATCTATCACATTGGCTCGGAGGAAATTCGCAATCGTATCAATTCTAAGAATGGCTTCAATGGTCTCTCCGTCCGTTCGATCACGGCGATTAAGGCCAGTCTGGACGGCGGTCTGACGCGCGAAGTTCACCAACTCAATTCGGGTTTGGTCTCCCTGACCATCGGTATCGCCGGCGGCCCTTACGTCGGCTTGATGGGAACTGTGGTGGGCGTGATGATCACCTTTGCGGTGATCGCGAAGACCGGTCAGGTTGAAGTGAATTCCATCGCGCCCGGCATCGCATCCGCGCTTCTCGCCACCGTATTCGGCCTCCTCGTGGCTATCCCCGCTTTGTTCCTCTATAGTTTCCTCAGCAGCCGCATTAAAAACGCCACCTCCGAGATGCAGCTCTTTATCGATGAGTTCATCACGAAAATGGCCGAATTTTATCCAGTGACCGCTGGCACCGCGGACTCCACCACCGCGCCTTTCATGACCCGTCGTCGCAGGGATGCGGATGAGGAGCGGCAGGAGGCCGTCCAAAAATGAAGGCGGATGACAGCAAATCTTACGACGATATCAACGTCACGCCGATGGTGGACCTCTATTTGGTCCTCCTGCTGATTTTCATCATCATGACCACGGCTGGCGTGCAGGGCGTTAAAGTGGATCTGCCTCGCGGCGGTGCCGCTCCCGCTTTGGGTGGTCCGAAGAGTAAGGCCATCACCGTCAATAACGAGGGTAAGATCTTCCTCGACACCGCGCCGGTCACTATTGAGCAACTCGAGCAGAGGCTGAACGAGCACAAGACCAAGAATCCCAATTTCCCCGTCGTGGTGCGCGGGGATCGCGGCACCCAATATCAAGGCGTTATGGATGTGCTTGATGTGCTTGGTCGCGTTGGCGTCACCCAGATCGGTTTGGCTACCCAGCCACCTAAGTAAAGCGCGATGGCGACCCCTCCTGAAAGTCCGAAGGGTTCTGGTTTACCGATCGCACGATTGCTGCAGGTTGCGGGCGCATGCGTTTTGATCGGAGCCGTTATCTACTTGATGTCCGGTAAGGGCGGAGGTTCCAAACGGCGTTCGTCCC